>NZ_JAWQUN010000003.1:0-370711 GCF_033447105.1 Formosa sejongensis | reverse complement strand
TACAATAACTAGAATCTATTACTTTTTCGATTTTAGCCCAATCGATTAACTCATTTATCTGACTAAAAAATGTTGCTTTTATCTTTCTTGATCGTAAATCGCAAATGCTGTCCGCTAAGGTTGGGGCTTTCTGTAATTTCATAACCTAAAAATAAGACTTGAGAACTTAATTTACAAACAGTTATTCAATATAATAATAGATTCAATTGATTTGACCTTGCAACGGTCTTGATGCCTTCATGCGAACGTTTTCCTCCGCTTCGTGTGGCTCCCCAAAAACTTTGAATGGCAGAATTGTCCTTTCCACTCACAGGAAAAGCATAGGTAGGTTCTGTAAATAGTTTTATACTGAAATTTTTTCGGATATCTTGATGAGGTATAATAACTACTTTATAACGATTGCTAGACGCGACATCAAATGAAATGGTATTGGAACCAGGTGCATTTGATACAACTGTTTTTTTTGAAACTATAGAATCATTATCAAAAGCATATACATCTATTACTAGTTGTAAACTATCTGCTTCAATATTAGACTCGAGTTTAAAGCGTTCACCATGTCTCAAATGCAAAGTATAAGCTAAAATTTTAAAACGTGAAGTGTCCGATTTCGAATGTATAATGGTTGGTAATTCTAATTCAAGATTATTGTTTTGTGCCTTTGAGTATGTCCGATTGTAAAGCTGAAATAGACTATCATTATCTTTAAAATTACGTTCAAAAACAGCTTTGGCTGTAGGTTTTGAAATCGCATCTGTAATTTTTTGAGTTTGTTTACAAGAGGCTACTATTAGGAAAGTTAAAAATATAATTATAAGTTTCTTCATACCTATAATAAACATAAATCATACCATGTTTTAGTATGTAAAATCAATAGCATCCTAAACTATTAGTCTCTTTTTTTTAAGTTTTACTGCTATTTACTTTATGGAATTAGTTGTGCTGAGAGATGTCCTTATTTATATATAAGTTGAATTTTGTTTTTTGAATGGCCTATAGAAAATTTATCGTAAAATTTGAAGAGAAAGTATCGTAAAATTTAAAGCTGTTTGAGCTAAACGAATGTAACTATTTGTCTAAATTTTCAGTAGCGAGTTCTTTAAATTTAGATAGTGAACGAAAAATTTAGATAAAAGTTCGTAAGCCTAGATTTTTTTATCAATGAAAAAAATTAACATATAATATTATTTAGGACACGATTGATAATGAGTCATAAAATTATTTCTAAATGTAATGAGACTCATTAAAAAAATGAATAATTAAGTTGGGTCAAATTTGTGAAAAGTTAATGTTAGATAGAAAAATAATATGAAGCGAATAAAGAATATTTAAAAAACTTCTAAATTTACTTAACCCCTTGCTGTATCTATGTAAAATGGTTTCTGTGTTATAGTAATTGAACGATAAGTTATTCAATATTTGGTAAACAAAAATTAAATTGCATTGGTTATTGTTTTTTAAGTCTTATAGACATGTTAGAATTGGTTTTTTTTATTCATCCAAGGCGAATAATATTCAATTTGGATGATTTTTTTTTAAAGTATAAATTGATTTTCGCCCAAAAGCACCTAAACCTTCTCTTGAGTTTATGTTGTAAAAATAGATGTCCTATTCTGGATATGCTAACGTGTTACTAGATAACGAAAACAGAAAAGCGATGATAACCTAGAACTAAAAATTTTAGAAAAAGCAAAACAAACTGTATCATGACTATAAAAAAAATATCATCTAAACTCCTTTTCCTATTATTAGGGTCACTGTTGTTTTTAGCAACATCTTGTAATACACAACCAGAAATAAAACTAGAAACTTTAAACATTCAGGAATATTTAGAATTAGGAAATGCAGATACCTTGTATCCGACAACTAAACAAATAGCACTACTTAAAAAAGTAATGCCAAAAGACCAATTTCAACCTGCTCCAAAAATTTCTGATCGCGTGTATTGGGATAGAGTTGCAGGATCTACATCAGGGCAGGCGTATTTAGAAAAAGCCAATAGTTTATTAGATAGCAAACCCGAAGTGCCAATTACAGATAGTATTTATCGTTTAGCTAATAAAGATGGAAATAGAGGGATTTATAAGCCTAGATATTATCGTACCATGGATCGATTAGAACATTTTGTTTTGGCAGAATGTATTGAAAATAAAGGGCGTTTTATTCCACAAATAGAAACATTTTCTGATTCTATTATGGCTATGAAATCATGGGTGCATCCGAATCACGACGATAGAAACAATGGTATTTTGGAAGGTAGACGTGTATCTATCGATTTAGGAGCTCGTAAATTTGGATCGGTATTAGCATTGGCAGAATCGCTATTAGGGGAAAAATTACCTCAAGATTTAAACGATCAAATCAATGCAAATATTAAAAGACGTATTACTGATACGTATTTAAAAAGCACAGAGTTTTTAGACAAAAATAACACATGGATTAAAAGTACAAGTAATTGGAATTCTGTGTGTACAAGTGGAGCTTTGTTAACCATTCTTACAAATTCCGATAGTTACGACCAGCGTTTAGCAGCGGTTGGATCTGCAATAAATAGTATGTCGTATTATTTAAGCGGATTTGGAGACGATGGCTATTGTTCTGAAGGTTTAGGCTATTGGGGTTATGGTTTCGGACATTATTTATATTTGGCTCAAATTCTTTCAGATTATTCAGACGGTCGTATCGATTTGTTTGCATTTGATAATCCTGAAAAACTAAAAAATGTAGGTAATTTCCCTGAGAATTTTGAAATCCAAAATGGTAAATGTGCACCATTTGCAGACGGTGTATCTTCTATTTCAAGTTCAGGAAGTAATTTTGCTAATGTATTATCTGCAGAACATTACGGTGCAATTGTGCCTAACGAAATTAGAATGGAGGAAGCTGCAGAGCAATTAATAGCTTGGAACAATCCAGAACTTTTTAAAGTTCAAGAAAATCCAATAGTTGCAGAATTACCAAATCAGACGTATTTTGATGATCTTGGAATGGTTATTTCCAGAGGAAAACAAACGAATCCATTTTCAATAGCATTTAAAGCAGGCCATAATGCCGAAAACCATAACCACAGTGATGTGGGAACGTATACTTTAGTATTAGGCTCAGAAATCATGTCGGGAGATATTGGAGCGCCTTCATACAGAGCAGGTTCATTTTCTCCAGATAATAAAGCGCGTAGTTCTTGGGGACATCCTGTGCCTATGATTAATAATATAATACAATCTAATGGAAAAGAATTTAAAGGCGTAATTACAAAAACTGAATTTAGTGATGATAAAGATGTAGTGATAGCAGATCTTAAACCAGCCTACGAATTACCACTATTAGAAACTCTAGAGCGCACTATGATTAATGATAAATCAGGTAACGGAACGATTACAATCGAAGATTATTTTGTAGCCACTGAGCCGATTGAATTTGGAACAGCAATTATGACGTTAAATGATTATGAAGTTGTAAATGATCATATGGTAATTTTAACATCCGAAAATCAGAAAGTAAAAGCAGAAATTAAAGCTGAAGGTTTCGATGTTACTATTGAAGATGTTCAAGTTCCTGTTGAGCATTTAAGAGAAGGAGGTCCTGCATTTCGTATCGGAATTAAAGGAAATGAAGCTGTGAAAACTGGAAAAATCACCATTATTTACACGCCTTTAGAAAATTAATAAACGAACAAACACATAAACAAACAAATACTATGTCTATTAATAATTATCAAATGGGACTAAAGACTATAAAAACAGGGATAATCGCCATGGGATTATGTGTTTTTACAAATGTAATTATGGCACAAGAGGATGTGAAAATTCCGTTGCCAAGTGAGTTGGAACAAGGATATCCCCGAATATATATAACACAATCTGAGAAAAAGGATTTAGAAAAAACGATTAAAGATGAACAATGGGCAAAGGATGTGTCTAATGGTTTACACGATCGTGTAGACGGGCATGTAAAACGTCATGAAACAGATAATGAATGGATGGTGTCTCGGTTACAAATGTACTGGAATACCAAATCTACTAATGTATATATAAATGGTATTAACTATTCCCATGCCGATGGAGAAGCGCCTGTGCCAACAGTGAAATTTTGTGGTTCACGTGATTATACAACACCTTACGGCACACCAAAATTAGAAGATGTAAAACCGTATATGGACGACCCAAGAGGGTTGTGGTTACCAAATAGAAGTAAAGAAGGGAATCCGTTTGAATGGGCTGAAATATCTAAATCAGGGCGTGTGATTTATAATATTAATTCACAAATTATCGAGCTTGGTCGCGATGCAGCTTTTTTATATTGGTTAGAAAACGATCCGTCTTACGCGCAATTTGCTTACGACATTTTCAACACCTATATGGAAGGAATGTCGTATCGTAGTGAGCCTATAGATTTAATGAATGGTCATATACAAACGCTTGTAGGATTTACCAATTTTCAAGTGATTCATGAGAACGTATTAATAGATGTTGCTGAATTATACGATTTTTTACATCCGTATATAGAAGCAAATCATCCGGAGAACATCCCGATGTACGATAAAACAATTAAGCGTTGGGTCGATCAGATTATAAAAAATGGTGTACCTCAAAATAACTGGAACCTGCATCAAGCTAAAATTATTCTAAAAGCAGCGATGGTGTTACAGGATAATGAAAATTATGAAGACCAAAAAGGACGTGAATATTATATCGATTATATATTAAATGTAACCTCTACACGCCAATGGTCGCTTAACAAATTTATGGAATACGGTTACGATAAAAACAATGGAGTTTGGGCAGAATGTCCAGGGTATTCTATGGGAGTTACTAAAGATTTAACGCACTTTATAGAAGACTTTAATAACACTTACGATCATAATATTTTACCATATATGCCAACTATGGAAACGGCGGTAAAAATGTTACCTCAATATTTGTTTCCTAACGGACAAACGGTTGCTTTTGGAGACAGTAATTACAGCGCTTTAAGTCCAGATGCTTTTGATGATATGATTCGTATTGCTCAAAAAACAGACGATGCGGAAATGGAAGAAGAGTTTACCGGATTATATAAATTATTTGCTCCAGAGCAAAAAGGAGATAAGCCTAGAAAGCCTAAAGCGAATATCAGTTCATTTTTTGCAAGTAAGCCATTAGAGCTTAATCCAAAGTATGACAAAGCGAATCTAGGCGATTATGTTACTCAAACGTTTTATGCACCAAATGTGAGCTGGCATGTGCAACGTATGGGAACTGGAGACGATGGGATGATGGTGTCTTTAAATGGTTCGTTAGGAAACCACATGCACGCGAATGGGATTAATATGGAATTGTATGGAAAAGGTTTCGTACAAGGCGGTGATCCTGGTAAAGGTGCGGGGTATTTACAACCGGTGTATTTAGAATACTATTCGCAATTTCCGGCACACAATACCGTGATGGTGGACGGTGTGTCGTCTTATACAGAAATGTTGAGTTATCATGCTTTCGATTTAATTGGAGAATATCCTAAATCTGAACAAAAAACAGGATATTATAAAGACATTACCTATTCTGATGTGTATTTCTTAGAGCCAGAAACGATGAGTGACCAAACACGATTGGTGAGCATTGTTAAAACGGGTGAAGATACAGGGTATTATATTGATGTGTTCCGTTCTAAAAAGCAAAAAGAAGGCGATAAATTCCACGATTATTTCTATCATAATTTAGGTCAGACTATGGAGATAATGGATGTCGATGGCAATTTGTTACCACTTACGCCAAGTGATGAAATGGGATTCGCTGGCGGACATTTATACGCGTTAGATTATATGTGGGATAAACAATCGTTAAAGTTAGATGACGATTATCAAGCCGAATGGAAAATTGATATGGCTGATGGTACAGACGATGTGTTTATGAATTTATGGATGATGGGTACTGAAGGCCGCGAAGTGTTTTCAATTAAATCACCATCAAACAAAGCCTTTAAAGGCAACCACGGATTACCATATGATGTGAGTAAAGCACCTTATTTAACGATTGCAGCAAGACAACATGGCGCCGCTTGGGAACATCCTTTTGTTTCCGTTTACGAACCATTTACTTCAGCTAAAGGGAAAAGTATAGCGTCTATCTCTAATTTCGAAGATGATAAAGGAAACACTGAATTTGTCGGTTTAAATGTAACTCATAAATCGGGTCGGAAAGATGTGGTGTTTTCATCAGCAAATCATAAGACTGTAACTTATAAAGACATGGAATCTGATGCTACGTATGCTTTAGTGTCTGAAGAAGAAAATGGAGATTGGGTTATTTTTATAGGTAACGGAAAACAGGTTAAGGCCCATGGTTATACCATTACTGCTGGGGAGATTGGAAATGTCGTTTTGCGACGTGAAAATGGAAAATTATCATTAGATAATGAAGTGCCTGTAAAAATTACATTTAAGAAAAAGTCTGTAGATTTTAATGTTGACAACTTAAGAGGGATCAAGTTTTAATTATAAAAGAATAGATTAATTGACTGTCAAATCGAGCAGAGTAGAGATTGAGAGTCTAGGCTTTTTAACTGTGTTTAAACTGACAATTTTATTAATTAAAAGTAGATGCGATTATAATTACGACTTAATATGAATTTTGAACATATCATAAACGTTCTAAGTTGTTTGGCTGTTAGTTTTACGACAAGCATTTGTATAGCTCAAAATCCGATTTTAAAACTAGGAGATAACGGTTTTATGTATGCCGCTGATCCTGCGGCCGAAGTCTACAATGGTAAAGTTTATGTGTATTGTTCGCACGATGCAGACGATGCCGTGAGTTATAGTACTATGAAAGATTATTTGGTTTTAGAATCGGATGATTTGGTACATTGGGTAAACCATGGTGTCGTTCTAGAACCTAGAAATTACGACTGGGCACAGGGACAAATGAATGCGCCGGATGTCGCTTATAAAGACGGTTGGTATTATTTCTATTTTCCTTACGATAAAACACATATTGGTGTGTCTAAAAGTAAGACACCACTAGGCCCTTGGGAAGCAGCTGTTACAGATAAAATAACATCAATTTTCGATCCTACAGTCTTTATAGACGACGATGGACAGGTTTATATTTATGGAAGTGACACGAAAGTGAATATAGGAGATAAGGGGCGTCATGTTATGGGTGCAAAACTTAAAGATAATATGGTCGAACTTGATGGGTCTTGGGAAAGACTTAGCGACGAAGAGATTAATGAAGCTGTCTTTTGTTTTAAGCGCAATGATATCTATTATTTTATGGGCCGTAAAGGATGGAAAACGGGCTATTGGATGTCAGATTCACCATTACCTACAGCACCACGTGCAGCATTTAAAGGCTATATCACCAATGAACAAAAGGATGCTCCCGTGCATATGTCGGTTATAGAATTTAAAGGCGCGTGGTATTTCTTTTATCAGCGTGGAGATGTAAATAACGGATCTTTTTATAAACGTTCGGCATGTTTTGAAAAAATGGAATTTAACGCCGATGGCACTATAAAACCAATAGTGTATACCTTAGATTAAAATACAAACAACCAAACTAAATGAGTAACATGAAATCAATTAAAATTTTAGCAATTGCACTGTTAGCACTAGTAGCAAGCTGTAAAGACAGTAAGTCTAAAGCAGAAACAACCACTGCAGAAGTTCAAAAACGACCGAATTTTTTATTCGTTCTTGTGGATGATCAATCCCCTTTAGATTTACAAGTCTATAATGCAAAATCGATATTAGAAACGCCCAATATTAGCAAATTAGCAGAGGAAGGTATCGTGTTTGAAGACGCAAGACATATGGGTTCTATGAATGGCGCTGTGTGTACACCATCTCGACATATGATAATGAGTGGGAGAACACTATGGCATTTGCCGCCAAGCGCAGAATTTCAGTTAGATACGTTGGCGAATCCTATCGATGAGCAGACTATTGGAGCTGTATTTAACAGAGCAGGATATAAAACAATGCGTACTTGTAAACAAGGAAATTCGTATCCTGGAGCCAATAGACAATTTACCGAAGTTCACGATGCAACCAAGCGTGGTGGTACCGAAGAAAGCGGAAGTGCATGGCATGCAGATCAGGTGTTAACCTATTTAAATGAGAGAGAAGCAGCTGAAAAAGCAGGTGTAGAAGAGGAACCGTTTTTTATCTATTTTGGATTTTCGCATCCACATGACACTAGAAACGGAACGCCAGAATTGTTAGATAAATATGGCGCTATTAATCATAAAGATAAAAACAGTCTGCCGCCATTAAATGAAAAGCAACCACAATTACCAGAAAATTATTTAGAAGCACATCCCTTTTTTCATGGGCATCCAGAACTCAGAGATGAGGAACGCGTTAGCGGTGTTTGGAAAAATAGAGATGAAAACACGATTAGAAATGAAATGGGACGCGAGTTTGCATGTTCAGAAAATATAGATATTCAGTTAGGTAAAGTGTTGAAGAAATTAGAAGAAACTGGAGAGTTAGACAATACCTATATAGTGTATACCTCCGATCATGGAATGGCTATTGGTAGACATGGTTTACAAGGAAAACAAAATTTATACGAACACACTTGGCGTGTACCATTTATAGTAAAAGGTCCCGGTTTAGATACTGGAAAACGTGTACAAGGTAATATGTATTTGTCAGATGTATTACCAACCTTATGCGATTTAGCAGGTATAGAAATTCCTGAAACTGTAGAAGGGAAAAGTATAGTGCCCGTTTTAAAAGGAGAACAAGAAACGGTTAGAGATGTGATGTATGGTGTATATGCTGGAGGTACAAAACCAGGGATGCGCGCTGTAAAAAAAGGGGATTGGAAATTAATTAAATATGATACGATGGATGGTGAGATTCATGAAACGCAATTATTTAATTTAGCCGAAAATCCATTTGAATATGTTGCAGAACATGGTAAAACAGGAGAGATGGAAACCGATTTAGCTGAAAACCCAAAATATGCCGAGAAATTAGCAGAAATGGAAGCGTTGTTGTTAGCAGAAATGGTAGCTCATGACGATCCGTATCGTTTGTGGAATCAGCCACAACTTTAAGATTTAAGTAACCCATCACGCATTTGAATGTTATAATTTAAGTGCGTGATGGGTTTTTTGTTTTTGAGATAGTTGAGGTTATAAGATTAAAAATAAATAACAACAAAAGTTCTTAATAAGAGAACTTTTGTTATCTTTACAAAGGAATTTTAATTATGAAAAGAATAATAGCAAAGAAAACTCTGAGAGAATTTTGGGAGAAGCATGCTGATTCTGAACAGTATTTAAAAACGTGGTTTGAAACTGCAAAAAATTCTAATTGGACTTCACCTAACGACATTAAACAGACGTATATAAATGCTAGTATTTTAAAAGATAGCAGAGTGGTATTTAATATTATAGGGAATTCTTATAGACTTATTGTGAAATTTAATTTTGATAGACAATGGGCGTTTATAAGATTTATTGGAACCCATGCTGAATACGATAAAATAGATGCTGATACCATTTAAAACATAGAATTATGAATATAAAACCTATAAAATCTGAACAAGATTACGAAAATGCTTTAGAAAGATTAGAAGTGATTTTTGATTCGTTAGTTGATACAATAGAAGGAGATGAAGCAGAGGTGTTGTCTATGTTAATTGATAATTATGAGAATCAGTATTATCCTATCGAAGCTCCAGATCCTATTGAGGCTATAAAAATCCGAATGGAAGAAATGAATCTAAAACAAAAAGATTTGGTTGGCATAATAGGAGGAAAGAGTAGGGTTTCTGAAATATTAAATAAAAAGAAAAGACTGACTGTCGATATGATTAGAGAATTAGAAAAAATTCTACACATTTCTGCTTCTGTTTTGGTAAATAATTATAAGATTTCTAAATAATGAAAGTTCTAAAAAGAATATTAACACCTATTTGCCTATTATTTCTCATTGTAAGCTGTGATAAGAGTAAGAAAGATTTTGAAAATGAGAGTATCATAAAGTTGCCATTAACTGAAATATACGGCTATGGTCCTTTTAAGTCAAGTATGGGAGGCATGTCTCCATATTCTGAATCCGAAAATAATCCTTGGAAAAAGACAGAGCTCAAAACCGTTGGAGTTCCTAGCAGTTGGACAGATGTTAAAGTAGGGGATATTAATACAGATATCTATCAATCGGTGTATGAAAGTTACCATACTAATGCCATTACAAAAGCGCATTATGAGCAACTTCAGAATACTTGGAATTGGATTCCCGATTCTTTAAACTTATCTAAAGCACCTATTAAAACGAAGATTGCTTTTGCATTCGGAAAAGATTCAATAGGTGAGGTACAAATGATTGTGGACACAAATAATAATCTTGATTTCTCCGATGATAAGATATTTAAACCTACAGAAATGGACCCCAAGGTTAAATTTGATAACGATTCTTTAGCTAAAGCAAATGTGAAGGACGTGAACTTTGAACGTTTTGTAAATAACGAAATAACCACCGTTAGTGCACCGTTACTTATTGTATATATGAAAGAATACAATATGTTTTTAAGTAATTTTCCTCAGTATGCAACAACGAGCTTAGAAGGTGTAACATTGGCGGTAGCTTCAAATGGGTTTAAAAATTTATCTTACGATAATTCAGAACTGGTTATTATAGATAGTATTCTAAGTGAAGGTAAAGCAGATGAAAATGTTATAATTCTAGAAAATGAATACATCGAAATTAATGGTAATACATATAAAAATCGAGGTGTAAATAAGAATGAAAATGTATTGATTTTAGAGAAGATGAAAGAACCTAAAGATCAATTATTCTCTACACAAGTCGGTTATAAAGCCTTTCCTTTTTCAGGTAAAGAATTTAGTACAGGAGAATCGGTTTCTTTGGAAGGTTTAAAAGGAAAATATGTGTTACTCGATTTTTGGGCAACATGGTGTGGACCATGTGTTCAAGAACTTCCTAATCTTAGAGCATTTTATGAAAATACAGCGCGTTCTAAATTTGAAATCGTAAGTATAATAGGGGACAGTGCTCCTGAAGATGTTACCAAAATGATTGAAAAGTATAGCATTTCATGGCCACAAATTCTTACGGATGACTCCAACCGCATTAAAGAGCAATATGGTATAAGCGGATATCCTACAACATTTCTAGTAAACCCTGATGGTGTTATTATTGCCAAAAACTTAAGAGGAAAAGACTTGGAACAAAAAATTGAAGAATTAATAAAAGAGTAGCTGGCATATATTTAAGTCATTTTTATACTTAAAGATACTAAATGTCTGTGTTGTATTCTATTGTGTTTTTATATTAATAGAAAATTTAGTAATTGTTTTTTTTTAGCTTCACTTGTAATTTTACAAGTGAAGCTTTTTTGTTAGTATTATAAATTGTTAAAATTTTATAAATCTGATAGCTTTTTTCTTCAAAAGAGTGATAATTTATAATCAAAGACCTATAATTTACACGAGTTTTCATAATCAAATTATAATATTACAAACTGTATAAACGCAATAAAATGAATGAGTTAGAAAGGTGTTTTAAACTTTCGTTCTTTTTGTTGATAACCAAAACTATATAATTATGAAAAACGATTACTTTTTTAAGTTTACTATGCTTATCACGTTCTTTACATTTCTACGATGAGGTTCTTTAACGAAAAATGTCTTACAACGTCAGTAAGTCATTCATTTAGTATTAACAAATTAACTTAATTATTATGATTAAAAAAATTACAAGACTGGACTTAACCAATCCAACTCTATTTAAGAAAAAACTCAGCTGTATATGCTTACTGTTTTTAGGTGCGTTTTCAGTCCAAGCGCAATTCGTTCATCCGGGAATTACCCATAAAAAGTCCGATTTAGACAGGGTGAAAGCCATGGTCGAAGCGCAAGTAGATCCTTGGTACACTTCATATCAAGAGATGGCAAACGATTCTAAATCCAGTTACGATTATGTGGTTCAAGGTGACGAAAGTTTTACAGAACTAGGACGTGATTCTAATGTAAATTATGGCGCGTGGAATAGTGATATTCGTGCAGCTTATTACAATGCTTTAAGGTGGTATATCGAAGGCGAAAGTAAACATGCCGATAAGGCGGTCGAAATTTTTAAAGCTTGGTCTAATTTAACGTCTGTTACAAGTGGAGGTACCGAAGCCTTAAGCGGAGGTATTGCTTATATTATGATTGAAGCAGCCGAAATTGTTAAAAGCACATATCCTGGATGGAACGAAAGCGACATTCAATCTTTTAAAGATATGTTGGTATATCCGGGCTATTCAACCACTACTATTCCAGACGATATCCGAAATAATACTACGTTTTATTGGAGCGCTTACGAAGGAGATCCTGTAAGACATGGGAATCAAGGTTTGTCAGGTTGGCGTGCAATAATGGCTATGGGTATCTTTTTAGATAATGAAGTGATGTACGACCGTGCTTTAAATTATGTAAAAGGAGAACCACACAGAGCAGACGATTTAGCTTATCCTTCAGGACCTAACACGAGTAATGAAATTACAGCAAGTAACGATTATTCAGATACCTATAGCATTACAAGAGGTAACACTATTGAAGATTACGGGTATAACGAAGTCATGACCAACTATATTTATGAAAATGGGCAGTGCCAAGAGAGTGCGCGTGATCAGCAACATACTATGTTTGGAATTGGATTATTAACCTCTATGGCGGAAATGGCATGGAATCAAGGTGATGATTTATATAGCTTTACAAACGATAGGTTGTTACTTGGGTTAGAATATAATATGAAATATAACGTGTCTGAGATTCAGTCCTACGACGATCAGACAACACCATGGGTACCAAGTGTAGAATCTGGTGAGTTTAAAGAAGGTTTCGATCGCACAGGTCGCTGGTACTCTAAAGCGATTAGCCCAGAAGGTATAGCTGGTTTTCCAGGAGTTCGTCCCGTGTTTGAAATGCCAATAGCGCATTATTACGGACGTGGTTTTAAAACAGAAGATGACGTTAAATGGATTACGCGTGCGAGAGATAAAGCCATTGAAGTATCTAGTTATGAGGCTCAAGGGTGGACTAACGATGCCATTGGTTGGGGCGCTTTAACAGCACGAAGACCAATGTTATGTTATGGAGATCCTATAATTGGTTTTGATGATTTAAGTCTACCTATGTATGCGATGCATGATATTTCAAATCCTATTGAAGTCGAAAATTTTGATTACGACCCAATTCAGCAAGGAGAAGGACGTATTTATCACGATGCAACCACAAGTAATACAGGTGGCGGGTATAGAACGTTTGATGCTGTAGATTTGGAAGATCTTGGAGATGGTAATTATGCATTAACAAATATTGAAGCAGGCGAATGGTTAACTTATACCATTTCTGTACCTGAAACTGCAAAATATAGCATTTCTATTAGCTATATGGCAAGTCAAGCCGATGGCACTATACAATTTAGTTTTGCGGGTGAAGATAAAACAGGAGCGGTTGTAGTCCCTAATAATACTGCAGATGGTGAATGGAAAACATTGACTATCGCGGAAGATATTGAATTAACTAAAGGTGTTCAAAGTTTAAAAATAACCTTTGGAGGTAGCTCGGAAGCATTTAAATTAGATCAGTTTAGTTTTGCTCAAACAGGTATTGTTAAGGACGATCAAGAGATTCAATTTTTCACTTTGCCTTATAAGGTTCTAGGAAGTGAAGATTTCGATCCTATGGCGACTTCAAGTTCTGCATTGTCAGTAAGTTATACAAGTTCTAATGAATCTGTTGCTACAATTGTAGATGGTCAAGTTCATCTTGTAGGTACTGGAATGTCTACAATTTCAGCAATTCAAGAAGGAGACGATAGTTTTAATCCTGCTCCAGAAGTCACGCAAGAGTTAAACGTTGTAAGCCAGATTGGTGGTACTATGAATGTAATTGTAGATGCCGATGCTTATGTGCATGAAGGAAAAGCTAATGATAACTTTGGAGAGGTTACGAGTATGGTAACTAAACAAGATGCTCGTTATGTGTATTTAAAATTTGATTTGAGCACAATTCCAGGACCTATTGTTTCGGCAAAATTAAGAATGTATCAGCGTACAAAATACGAGGATATTCGTGTAGTTTACGATGTAGCAGATGATACTTGGGTAGAATCTGAAATTACATGGAATAACAAACCAAATTACGAAAATGAACGCTCTAGCATAACAACTATTCCGTCTACTTGGAATGAGTGGGATGCATCTTCTTATGTGGCTCAAGAATATAATGACGATAAAATAATTACTATGGCAATAAAAGACCCAGCCAATAGTGGTATTGGGATAGATTGGTATAGTAAAGAATTTGAAGATAATTTACCAGCGGAATTAATTGTTGAATATTACGATTCTACATTAAGTATAGATGATAAAGAGATACCTATAGCAGTATACCCAAATCCGGTAAAAAACGAACTTAATATTTCATTGTTATCTGCTAATTTAAATTTAGAAGATACTGAAGTAATATTGAATACTATAAATGGGCAACAAGTATTAAAGTTGAAGTTGAATTCGGCTCATTCAAAATTAGATTTATCTAAATTAAATAGTGGAATTTATATTTTAACAATTAAAGATTCGTCTAAAATCATTAACAAAAAAATCATAAAATTATAATTTTTGAGCCCACTTAAAGGTGGAAATAAAATTGTTTTTAATAAATAAAAAGAGGCCTTTTGGTCTCTTTTTTTTGTTAAAATCAGACCCTTGTTTATTAAAATAAAGGGTGGTTATTGGTCGATTTTTGATGCTTATTATGTGTTAAATTCAGAACAATAAATAGGTAAACATAAATTGAGGTTTAGATGCATATTTTGGACGAATAAGTGCAGTTAAAGGGTTTAAATGCTAAGTGCAATTAAAATGAGTTATAAGTTATAGTCAAAGAATTATAATTTATATCGTTTTTAATAATGAAGTAATAATATTACAAGAGCAAATGAGATAACTATTTTTCATCAAAAAAAAGTTGGGATAGGATATCATTTTTAAACAAAATTAACGAAACACTTTTCTACAAAATGAAGACACATTATAACTCACTTAGTTTAAAAAAATGTTGGTTAATTTTAGCGGTTATATTTTTAAGTTTTCCGGAGTATATTTTAGCCGATGTAAGACTAAATGCTATATTTTCCGACCACATGGTTATACAGCGAGAAACAGTAATTCCTATTTGGGGTTGGGCAGATGCCAACGAAATTATTACCATAGAAACAAGCTGGGGAGCATCGGCGCAAGTCATCACAAATTTAGATGGAACTTGGCGTGCAGATCTTGAAACTCCAGAAGCAGGAGGGCCTCATAAAATCACGGTGTTTTCAAAAAATAAAATAGAGATTAACGATGTTTTATCAGGCGATGTTTGGTTATGTACGGGACAGTCTAATATGGATTTTGCGATGAATAAATTCGTAGGCGATTCAAGAGAACCACAATACCAACCGCTTGTTGAATACATCAGAAATGAAGTTGCAACTGCAAACGACGATTGGATTCGTCATATAGAAGTTCCTCAATCAACATCTTTATTTGAAAAGAAAACCGACTTTGAAGACTCTTGGCGGTCTGTAAACCCAGATCAGATTGGTGAAATTTCTGCTACAGGTTATTTCTTCGCTAAAGAATTACGTAAACATGTTAATATTCCTATAGGCTTATTAGAATGTTCTTGGGGTGGAACACGAATTCAGCCTTGGATTTCAGAGGAGACGTATTTAGCCGATGAAAATATGAAAGCTTATTTTGAAGCAAGTAAGGCAGAAGCAAAGGAAATATCGGATGTATATACTGTAGAAAATTTTATAGATACTACGTTTCAGAAAAAAATTGATGCTTGGGAAAAAAGTGGAAAGAAAACTAAAAAACCTTACCGAAAAGTGCATCCAGAAAAAGATCACCAAATGCCAGCAACACTTCATAACGGGATGTTATCTGCTATTGTACTTTATGGAATAAAAGGCTTTTTGTGGTATCAAGGTGAAAGTAATTCACATTTTCTTGAAGAAGAATACGAAGATTATTTTACAGTACTAATTAACAGTTGGAGAGAAGAATGGGGGCAAGGCAATTTACCTTTCTACTGGATGCAATTGGCGGGTTATGAAGTTCCTGATGAACGTTCAGATAATGGATGGGCAATGGTAAACAATCAGTTGCGACGCACCTTAAAAGTACCAAATACAGGTATGGCGGTGTTGTACGATATCGGGGAAGCTAAAGACGTGCATCCGCATAACAAAATGGATGCGGGAAAACGATTGGCACTTTGGGCGTTACAAAACGATTATAATATTAAAGTAGATGCAGTAAGCGGACCATTATATAAATCGATAACTATAAAAGGAAAGAAAGCTGAGGTGACTTTTAATGAAGTTGGTTCAGGTTTAATGGTAGGGCATAAAAATCTATTAGACGCTACTGTTGAAGTAAAAGAACCTTTAAAATGGTTCGAAATAAAGAGTGCAGATGGTACATGGAAACCAGCTAAAGCTAAAATTAAATCGAATAACACTATCGAAGTTTGGGGTAAAGGTGTTAAATACCCTACAGCTGTGCGTTATGCATGGTCTGCAAACCCAGAAGGTGCAAACTTGTATAATATAGAAGGACTGCCAGCAGCAGTGTTTTCAACCGAAGATTAAAAACGAAACTAATATATTTAAAAATGATAAACTCTAAAAGAACTTTCAAATTTACATTTAAGCCAGCTGTTTGTGCTGCAGCATTTTTTGTTTTTGGAGGACTTTTTGCACAAGATGTAGACTTAATTACGACAACGGCATCTAGCAGATGGGAAACACCAAAACGTTTCTTAAAGAAAAATAAAGAAAATGTTACTGCAGATATTACCATTTATACAGATAGTGTATTACAAGAAGTTGATGGTATTGGTGGGGCGTTTAATGAGTTAGGTTGGGATGCTTTAAGTAGTTTGTCAAAAGAGGCTTCCGATCGAGTATTTGAAGATTTGTTTTCAAAAGAAGGTGCTAATTTTTCCATGTGTAGAATTCCTTTAGGCGCTTCAGATTATGCCTTAAGTTATTATTCAAGCAATGACGTTCCTGAAGATTTCGAAATGCGTGATTTTAATATCGATAGAGATCGCTACATTTTAATTCCTTATATAAAAGAAGCGTTAAAGGTAAATCCTGATTTACAAATTTGGGCATCACCATGGTCTCCGCCAGCATGGATGAAAGTCAATGAGCATTACGCCATGAGAAGTGGAAATTTTGAGAATGCCAAAGAAGGGAATAAAATGGATTTAGGCGCTCAAATTCTAAATAACGCTACTGCATTTAAAATGCAAGAGCAATACCTAAAAGCCTATGCATTATACTTTTCAAAATTTGTTCAAGCGTATGCAGAAGCAGGTGTGCCGTTATTTGCTATTATGCCTCAAAACGAGGTGGCATTCCAACCAAACTGGCCAAGTTGTACGTGGAGAGCAGAAGATATGGCGTATTTTATTAATGGTTTTCTTGGACCTCAATTTGAAAGTGATAATTTAGATACTGAAATATGGTTAGGCACGGTAAATTCTGGTGACCCGGATTATGTGAAAACCATTTTAGAAGATAAAAAAGATTCAAATTATATAAAAGGTGTCGGCTTTCAATGGGGAGGAGCTAAAGCCATTCCAACGGTGCATCAAACGTTTCCAAATATGAAGTTGATGCAAACAGAAAATAAATGTGGCGAGCAGGAAAACGATTGGACTTCTGTAGATAGATCTTGGAAGGATCTTGTACACTACTTTAATAATGGAGCAGGATCTTATATGTATTGGAATATGATACTAGATCAAACAGGGAAAAGTGCTTGGGGATGGCCTCAAAATTCAATAGTTGTAATCGATAAAAAAACAGAAGCGGTAACATATACAGACGAGTTTTACTTGTTTAAACACTTATCTCATTTTGTGCAACCTGGAGATCACTTTTTGAAATCGTCTGAAGGTGCCAATCATATTGCGTTTCAATTACAAGATGGACGTGTCGTGGTATTAGTTAATAACACAGATCCTACAGCAAAAACAATCAACTTTAAAATAGGAGAAGCCGCTTTTGGAGTTGAGGTTGCAGCAACATCTATAAATACTATCATCTTAAATAAGTAATAGTAAACTAAAGGATTAAAACCAAATACGACTAAATATTTAACTAAAAATGAGAATACTAAGAATTTTAACAATAGGAGTAATCATGTGTAGTGCTTTTGTATTGCGTGCGCAGCAATCCATAAAAGTGAATACGACCGAAACCGGCGAAAATTTCGAACATTATTGGAGTAAAATGGTTGGAGCAGGTAGAGCAAACGAAGGTTTAAGAGCTGGTTGGTTAGAACAATTACAAGAAGTGCAAGAAAATTGTGGTTTCGAATATGTGCGTTTCCACGGCTTATTTCACGACGATATGTTTCCTGTTGTAGAAGAAAAAGGTAAAATGGTTTATAACTGGCAATATATAGACGACTTGTTTGATAGAATGCTAGACTTAAATGTAAAACCTTTTGTAGAGCTAGCATTTTTACCAACAAGTATGGCTGCAGAAAATTCTAAAACCGTATTTTGGTGGAAAGCGAATATTACACCTGCAGATGATACTTTTGGAAAATGGCACGATTTAGTTGAAGCTTTTACACAGCACTGTGTAGATCGATATGGTATCGAAGAAGTATTAACATGGTATTTCGAAGTGTGGAACGAACCTAATTTATACCCATTATTTTGGGATGGTACAAAGTCGCAATATTTCGAAATGTATAAGCAATCTGCAATTGCAGTAAAATCTGTAGACAAACGATTAAAAGTGGGAGGACCTTCTACAAGTAACTTTGTGCCAGACGAGCGTTTTGCAGGAGAAGTAACTAACGATAAAGTGTCTGATGCTGTGTTTGAGGCTGAAGATATTAATGCGTTACAATGGAAAGGGGTTTGGATTGAAGACTTCCTTGACTATTGTAAAAAAGAAAATTTACCAGTAGATTTTGTTAGCTGTCATCCGTATCCAACAGATTATGCTTTTAATCCAGAAACAGGAAAAGGAAAAGGGCTTACGCGATCTGTAGGGTCTACAAAATTAGATTTAGAGTGGCTAAACGAAACCATAGCAAAGAGTCCATTTCCAGATGTGGAAATTCATTTAACAGAATGGAACACGAGTCCAAGTAGTAGAGATGCGATGCACGATCGTTTGCCAGCTGCAGCTTATATCGTAAAAACAAATTTAGATTGTATTGGGTTAACAAATTCATTAGCTTTTTGGACGTTTACAGATATATTTGAAGAAAAAGGAGGTGCAGCAAGTATCTTTCATGGTGGTTTTGGAATGATTAATTATCAAGGTTTAGTTAAACCGTCTTACCATGCTTACCGTATGTTAAACCAGTTAGGAGATCAGAAAATCTATAATGATGATTACTTGTTTGTTAGTAAAAATTCAACAGATGGACGTGTTGTTGCCTTGGCATATAATTACCCAAAAGAGTATGAAAATGCTGTGCCATCTGGAAGCAATAAGCGTGAAGAAGGAACAAATAAAAAATTAGATTTTTCTTTAACAGGTTTAGAAGCAGGAGCAACTTTCGAAATTGAAATCATGGATAAAGATCATGGAAATATTCATAATTTTTGGGAAGACATGGGAAAACCAGAACCACCAACACGTGAGCAAATTAAAATGATGAAAGTGTATGCAAACACGATGAAAACGAATTATGTAAATGCAGATAAAGACGGAGTGTTAAAGATTAAACAAGAGTTAACACCTTGGAGTGTAGTCTTAATTAAACAAGTAAACTAAAATAATTATGAGAATTTTTCTAAACAATAAAGGAATAAAAATAGTAGCAATAATGTCACTTGTATTGGTATTGTTTAATTCTTGTGGAGATCCAGGAAAATCTGTGACAATTAATGATAAAACAGTGAATGCAAATTTAATTTTTGAAGAAAATTTTGATTCAGGCATAACCAATTGGGTAGTGGAACAAACACCAGACGGAACTGTAGAAACAATTGATAGTAAACTTGAAATTGATGATGTTTCAGGTTGTACAGTTTGGTTAGATAAAAAATTTGAAGGCCCGATTATGATTGAATACGATGTATTTTTAATTCAAGACGGCGGACTAAATGATCGTGTATCTGATTTAAATTGTTTCTGGATGGCTACAGATCCTAAAAATCCAACAAATCTTTTTGCTGACTCTGATAAGCGAGGAGGTAAATTTTCAAATTACGACGCTTTAAAATTATATTACATGGGTGTAGGTGGAAACGAAAATAAGACCACAAGATTTAGACGTTATGTAGGGAATGGAGAACGCCCATTATTACCACAATTCGATTTAAGTGATGCAGAATTTATGTTGGAGCCAAATAAAGCTTACCATATTAAAATTGTCGCTTATGGCGGAACAATTCAATATTTTAGAGACAATCAATTATTAGTAGATTTTGAAGATACAGATCCATATACTTCTGGTTATTTTGGATTCAGAACAGTTAAAAATCACATGACAGTTGATAATTTTAAAGTGTATCAATTAGAATAAGTTGATGCGATTTTCATGAAGAATATAAACAACAAATTATAATAAATTAAATAAAAAAGTTATGAGTACGAATTACGAAACACGATACGCTTCAAGTCCGCAAACGGTGAAAAAATACGACACTCAAGAATTAAGAGACGAATTCCTGATTGATAATTTAATGCAAGACGGAAAAATTAATTTAACCTATACACATTACGATCGTTATATCGCAGGTTCTGCGGTACCAACTTCAAGTGCTTTAACACTAGAAACTATCGATCCGTTAAAAGCAGAATTTTTCCTAGCGCGTAGAGAATTAGGAATTATTAATGTTGGTGGAAATGGTACTGTAACGGTAGATGGAACGACATACGAGATGGGTTTTAAAGACGCATTATATGTAGGTATGGGAATTAAAGACGTTGTGTTTGCTAGTGATGATGCAAGTAAACCATCAAAGTTCTATTTAAATTCGGCACCTGCACATACTAACTTTCCAACAAAAAAAGTAAGTAAATCTGAAGCGAATAAAATTGAATTAGGGTCTTTAGAAACTGCAAATCACCGTACAGTAAATCAAATGATTATTGGTGGTATTGTAACCACTTGCCAATTACAAATGGGAATGACAGAGTTAAAAACGGGAAGTGTTTGGAATACTATGCCAGCTCACGTTCATGATCGTAGAATGGAAGTATACTACTATTTAGATATTCCTCAAGATCAAGCGGTATGTCATTTTATGGGAGAGCCTACAGAAACACGTCATATTTGGATGCAGAACGATCAAGCAATTATTTCTCCACCATGGTCTATACATTCAGGTTCAGGAACCTCAAACTACACATTTATTTGGGGAATGGCAGGAGAGAATTTAGATTACAATGATATGGATGTTGCCAAAATAACTGAATTAAGATAAAATTTAAATATAGAAAGATGTCAATTAATTTATTTGATTTAACAGGAAAGACAGCACTAATTACAGGTGGTGTTCATGGTTTAGGTATGGCTATGGCCAAAGGTTTAGCTAATGCTGGAGCTACAATAGTAGTAAACGATTTATCTCAAGCCGCTATAGATAATGCTTTAATAGAATATAAAGCAGATGGGATAGAGGCACATGGTTATGTATTTAATGTAACCGATGAGGCTGCAGTAATTGCAGGTATTACACAAATAGAATCAGAAGTTGGTCCTATAGATATCTTAATTAATAATGCAGGTATTATTAAAAGAATACCGATTATAGAAATGGAAGTGGCAGATTTTGCAGCAGTTATTAATGTAGATTTAATCTCTCCTTTTATTGTGTCTAAAAATGTTGCAAAAGGAATGATTGCAAGAGGTGGTGGTAAAATCATCAATATTTGCTCTATGATGAGTGAATTAGGACGTGATTCTGTTAGTGCTTATGCAGCAGCCAAAGGTGGACTGAAAATGTTAACTAAAAACATGGCAACAGAATGGGCTAAATTTAACATCCAAACGAATGGGATTGGACCGGGATATTTTGCTACATCTCAAACAGAACCTATACGTGTAGACGGTCATCCGTTTAACGATTTTATAATTAGTAGAACACCTGCAGCGCGTTGGGGAAATCCAGAAGATTTACAAGGAGCAGCTATCTTTTTAGCTTCAAAAGCAAGTGATTTTGTTAACGGACATGTTGTATATGTAGATGGTGGTATTTTAGCCACTATTGGTAAACCTTCAAACGAATAAAAATTAAACACGACCATTCTTTATTTGATTTTAAATAATTAAGGATGGTCGTGTCTAAAATTCTTAAGCTGAATATGTTGTATAGCTCTTAACGTTCTATTAAGATTATTTCATTAACATTGGGTTCGGTTAGTTAAACTTAAGGGGTTTAGATTCTTATAGATTTTAATAGAAGTGTTTTTAAGTTATATGCAGAGCGTAGAGTGTACGTAATTATTGAGCCGTTTTATCTTAAATTATATTCAAGTTTTTTTTAAAATTTATTTATAATAAAGATGAAGGAACCCGTTAAAGTAGGAAACTACAGATATAGAATTTTAGCACTCTTAATGTTTGCTACAAGTATAAATTACTTCGATAGGAGTATTATTGGAGTGTTAGCCCCGACTTTAGAAAAAATGTTTGGGTGGACAAATAGTGATTATGCAAACATCATGATCTCATTTAAAGTAGCGTATGCAATAGGTATGCTTTCTATGGGTGGATTAATTGACAGATTAGGAACAAAAAAAGGATATACATTATCTATTGCAATCTGGAGTGTTTTTGGAATGTTACATGCTCTTGTTAGACCAGGATTTAGTGTTATAGGTTTTGCAGCTGCTCGATTTGGTTTAGGTTTTGGAGAATCTGGAAACTTTCCAGCAGCTATAAAAACTACAGCAGAATGGTTTCCCAAAAAAGACCGTGCTTTTGCAACAGGACTTTTTAATGCGGCAACAAGTATTGGTGCAATTTCGGCACCGTTTGTAGTAGGATGGATTGTACAAGTAGATGGAACAAACAGGCAAATTCCTTTTTTAATAACTGGAGCACTTAGTGCGTTATGGGTATTATTATGGTTCCGTATGTACAAGAAACTAGAAGTACATCCTAAAGTTTCTAAAGCAGAATTAGCTTATATTCAGAGTGATTCTGAAGTTGAGAATGAAGATAAATTACCTTGGAAAAGTGTATTAGGAAAACGTCAAACTTGGGCATTTGCCTTAGCTAAAGTTACCGATGCCGTATGGTGGTTCTATTTATACTGGGGAGCTAAATTTTTATCAGATACCTTTGGAGTAAACATTCATGATATTGCATTACCATTTTTTATTATTTATATTTTAGCAGATGGGGGTAGTATTTTAGGAGGATATCTTTCAGGTGTTTTCATAAGAAAGTGATGGTCTATTAATAAAGCAAGAAAAATAACCTTATTAATACTTCCTGTAAGTTTTGTAGCAATCACAGTTAATAAATGGTTAGCTGTATTCCTTATTGGAATGGCAGCAGCAGGTCATCAAGCTTGGTCTGCAAATATTTTTACATTAGTATCCGATGTATTTCCTAGAAAAGCTACTGCTTCCGTAGTAGGAGGAATGGTTGGAGCTGTTGCAGGTATTATTGCCGATTTTGCTTTAGGTTCAGTATTAGATAAAGCTGGAAATACAGGTTATTTTTGGGCGTTTTTAATTGCAGGTTCTTGTTATTTAGTCATCTTAGGTTTCGTACATTTACTAATGCCTAAAATGACACCTTTAGATGAAAATTTAAAGACAATATCAGCATAAAAAATAGAAGAAATTTAATAAATGTTACCAAATAAAAGTAGTTTAGTAGCCACTTTAAAGTAATATGTAAATTAATTTGATTTACCAATACGGTAAGCCAAGATAAAACGAAGGGTTTCTGTTTTAGGAATTCTTCAAACTAAAATAAAGATGAAAAAAATAGTCTATTGCACGTCTTTTTTAGCCCTTACACTCGTTATGGGGTGTGCTAAAGAAGATAAAGGAAGTACAGTGATTACTGTAAAAAACACTTTAGAATTATCTAGAAGTTTTGAAACTATAGAAATTTCAAAATCAGATTTGAATTTAAAACCAGGAGAAGTTTTCGAAGATTTAGTCATACTAGATAAAGCAACCAGTGCGGTTTTAGTTTCTCAATTTGTAGACGAAGATCAAGATGGTACAGCAGATGTGTTGCTATTTCAACCTGAAATGAATTCAAAATCAGAAAAACAATTTGAATTGGTTATTTCTAAAACATTAACTGCACCAGATACAACAGCATATTGTTATTCTCGCTTTGTTCCAGAACGTACAGACGATTATACTTGGGAAAATAATAAAGTAGGATTTAGAACTTATGGTCCTGTAGCTCAAAAAATGATTGAAGATTCTATTCCTGGAGGAACATTGTCTAGTGGAATAGATGCATGGTTGAAAAAAGTTGAATATCCAATTATCAATAAATGGTATGCTAGAAATGCTATAAAGGCAGGAGAATATCATATCGATTATGGCGAAGGTTTAGATAATTTTCACGTTGGTTCTAGCCGTGGGGTAGGAGGATCTGCAGTTAAAATTGATACATCATATTACATTTCTAAGAATTTTACAGCATGGGAAACAATAACAACTGGTCCTATTAGAACAAGTTTTATTTTAAACTATGCAGATTGGGATGCTAACGGTAATGTGATTTCAGAAGAGAAACATATTTCTTTAGATTACGGAAATAATTTGTCAAGATTTGAAATTCATGTCCAAGGTACCGATGAATTATCTATTGGATTAACTTTACATGAAAACGACGGTATGATTACTGAAAATGTAGAAGAAGGATGGATTTCGTATTGGGAACCTAATTATTTTGATTCAGAAATTGGAACAGCTATAGTTACCACTCAGGGTGTCATGACAGATTCAGAATATTATGTTACCAATATGCAAGATCGTAGTAATCTGTTTGCCCAACTTAAAGTTAATGACAATAAAGTCGTATATTACGCAGGTTTTGCTTGGAAAGAATCTAAACAATATCCAACTAAAGAATTATGGGAGAACTATTTGAGTGAGTTTTCACGAAAAATTAATTCACCTTTAGAAGTTACGTTTAACAAATAATAATAAACCAAATTTAAGAAGGTTTCAAAATTAAGGTTTTGAAACCTTCTTCGAGTTTAACACAAAATAAAAGATGGGATTATATCCAATAAAATTTACACCGCTTTACAAATACAGAATTTGGGGAGGAGAAAAACTAAGAACCGTATTACATAAAGATTATCAAGACCAAAGTATTGGAGAATCTTGGGAGATTTCTGATGTTAAAGGCGATGAAACTGTAGTTAGTGAAGGTGCATTAGCAGGAAAAACCTTAAAGGCTTTAACCGAAGAATTTAAGGCAGAAGTTGTAGGAGAAACAGTTTACAAGGCATTCGGAACAGATTTTCCATTATTAATTAAGTTTATCGATGCAAAAACGCCATTGTCTATACAAGTACATCCAAGTAATGAAATCGCTAAAATAAGACACGATTCGTTTGGTAAAAATGAAATGTGGTATGTTATGGAAGCTGAAAAAGACTCGGAATTAATTGTTGGTTTTAATCAGCAAGTAGATAAAGCATCTTATGTAGCAGCCTTAGAGTCAGGGAAAATTTTAGAAGTACTTAATAACGATGTGGTTTCTAAAGGCGATACATATTACATCCCAACAGGTCGTATACATGCTATTGGCTCTGGTGTATTATTGGCTGAAATTCAGCAAACTTCAGATATAACATATCGTATTTACGATTATGAACGTGTAGATGCTACAACAGGAGAAACAAGAGAATTACATACAGAAATGGCTGTAGATGTTATCGATTACAGTGTAAGCGATACCTATAAAACACAGTATTCTAAAACAGAAAACGGAACGAATACCTTAGTACATTCACCTTATTTTAAAACCAATATTGTAAATGTAAAAGGCGAAATGAAAAAAAATTATTCTAATCTAGATTCTTTTGTAATTTATATTTGTGTTGAAGGGATTTTAGAGTTACTTTGGAACGATACATCTTATATAATCTCTAAAGGTGAAACTGTTTTTTTACCAGCGGCCATAGATGCTGTGACTTTAAAATCTGAGAACGCCGATGTTTTGGAGGTGTATTATTAAAATATAAACGTATATTTTTAATTAAGGATAGATAATAATTTTACTGAAATGAAAAAAGATTACGTAATAAATTCATTTAGGAGCATAGGAATCATTCTATGCTCCTTTTTGTTTTTTACATCATGTACATTTAAAAAGAAATCTGAAATGAAAAAAGAAAATCCTTCACGAGATACAATTAGTGAAAACGTTAATAATACAACGCCATCTAATTACGGAGACGATGTTGATTTTATGGAAGACTACATTGATGTTATTCAACTTTCTGATACATCAAGCAATTCAAAAGTCGCTATTTCTGCAGCGCTACAAGGCCGAGTAATGACGAGTAGTGCATTTGGAACTAGCGGAAGAAGTTATGGTTGGATTAATAGAGAATTGTTTGAATCTAAGGTCATTTTAGAGCATATTAATGTATATGGCGGTGAAGAGCGGTTCTGGCTTGGTCCAGAAGGTGGACAATATTCTATCTATTTTGAAAAAGGAGCATCGTTTACATTAGAAGATTGGTATGCCCCAAAACTTATCGATTTAGAGCCTTTTGATGTGAAAACTCAATCTTCAAATAAAGTGGTGTTTACAAAAGAAGCTTCATTAAAAAACTATTCTGGTTTTCAGTTCGATATGGGAATTCAGCGTGAAGTTGCGATACTCTCTAAAACAGATTTGATAAAAGAACTTGGAATCCATGCAATCGGAGATCAAATAAAAGTTGTTGGGTATCAAACCACAAATTCAATCACAAATTTAGGTGAAACAGATTGGATAAAAGATAGTGGATTATTATCCATTTGGATGTTAGGGATGTATAATCCGTCGCCAAATACAACCATGTTTATTCCTTATCACTCAGGAGATGAAGCAGAACTTGGAGACATCGTTAACGATACTTATTTTGGTAAAGTACCTTCAGATCGTTTGGTGGTTAAGGAGAACGTTATTTATTTTAGTGGTGATGGTAAACATCGTAGTAAAATTGGATTAACGCCTAAGAGAGCCAAAGATGTACTCGGGGCTTACGATTCTGAAAACGGTATATTAACGATAGTAAAATACAATAAGCCACAAGAGGCAACAGATTACGTAAACTCGATGTGGGAGATTCAAGAAGACCCATTTTCTGGAGATGTAATTAATGCGTATAATGATGGTGCTCCTAGTCCTGGAGAAAAACCATTAGGGCCTTTTTACGAACTAGAAACATCATCACCAGCTTTAGAGTTGAAGTCGGGTGAAACTGGAACACATATACAATTAACCTGTCATTTTGAAGGCGATGTTGAAGCATTAAATCCTATTATAAAACAGGTTTTTGGAATTACTGTTGAAGATATTACTTCTGCGTTTTAATTAAATTTAAGATGGTATCAATCAAAACGAGAGTCAGTTTATTAATTGTTTTTGCAGTAACATCATTGATCACATTTGTAAGTTGTAAATATAAAACTGAGGATAAGTCTAAATCCGAATTAGAAACGACAAAGGAATATTTTAAAAAACCAATCCGATTCACATATCAAGATATTACAGGTATTGGATCCGATAGTTTATATAATAGGCGTGACAATAGTGATATTATTAAAGTAGGAGACACTTATTATATTTGGTACTCCAAAATGGTTAGTCCTGTAACTTCTGGATATTGGGCAACAATTTGGTATGCAACTTCGAAAGATGAAGGTTATACTTGGCAAGAGCAAGGGATGTCCATCGGTTTGGGAGACCAAGATAAGTTTGATAGCCATTCTGTTTTTACACCTAATGTACTCGCTTTTCAAGGTAAATATTATTTGTATTACACAGGAGTAAAGCCAACTCCAGGAAATTTAAAAAATGAATTTGAAGGAAATCACACTACAGATATTACAGCCATTGGTCTTGCCGTTTCAGATAGCCCAGACGGTCCTTTTACTAGAGTAGAACATAATCCTGTTTTAGAAATAAGTGATATACCAAAAGATTTTGACAGTTATAGAATAGACGATGCTAGCTTATTAGTTAAGGAAAATAAGATTTGGTTATACTATAAAGGTAGATCTATTGTAGATGGTGAGAAAGGTCCAAGTTTAACTGAAATGAATGTCGCAATTGCAGAAAATCCAGAAGGGCTTTTTGTAAAACATAAAGGTTCACTTTTAGATAAGAGTCACGAAGTCTTAATTTGGAAAATGGATCAAGGGGTCGCATCTCTCGCTTCAATAAGTAAAAGCATTAATTATGCTGAGGATGGTTTGCATTTTTCGATATTTCAGGATAGCCTATCAAATATTCCTAAAGCTCCAGGTTTATATCGTCGAGATTTGGAAGACGGTAATCTGGAAATTGAAAAACCTGTTTGGGGTATTGCAATGAAAGTTAAAAAAGGACTTGCTTATCTTGTAAGATTTGAAATGAAGTAACTTTAAAATAATGTTTTATAAAATTTTAAAAATCATAACTAATGATGAAAAAAATAAAATTAAAATAAATAGTGTTTGTGGTAAGTTTGGCTATGTTTATAAGTAGTAATGCTCAAAATAAGGCAGCGAGTTGAACTCATAAGAAACCTAATATCTTATTTCTTTTTACAGACGACCAAATGTTTAATACGATTGGTCCTTTAGGAGGTTCTCATGTAAAGACTCCAAATTTGGACCGATTAGTAAATCAAGAGATTTATTTTTTTATCATGCCTATAGCCAAGGCCCTTTTATCGAAACGGTTTGCGTTGCGAGTAGAACCATGCTCGTTACGGGACGTTATATTTAGAGTTTTTTAATGATTTAAAATTAAATTTGATTGTCCGTAATAAGTCATAAAACGCTCGTTACCCTGAACTCGTTTCAGGGTCTCAGTTCTAATTTGCTGACAAACATATAATAATGAGATGCTGAAATCGAAGATTCAACGGAGTTAATCTAGTTCAGCAAGACAGTTAAATTTAACTATGACTAAAAACGGATATTCAGAAAATTAAATTAAAACGTTTACTAAGCCAATCGTGTCCTAAAAATTATTAAATGTTCATTTTTTTCATTGATAAAAAAACGAACCAAAAAAATCTAGGCTTACGAACTTTTATCTAAATTTTTCGTTCACTATCTAAATTTAAAGAACTCGCGACTAAAAATCAATAATATAAATACTTTCGTTTAGCTCAAACAGCTTTAAATTTTACGATACTTTCTCTTCAAATTTTACGATAAATTTTCGATAGGCCAGCCAAAAAAACAAAATTCAACTTATATAGAAAAAGGACTTCTCACAGCACAAGGAACTCCATAAAGTCAATAACGGTACAACTTTAAAGAAATAGAGACTAATCGTTTTGGACGCTATTGTTGCTAAGCCTCATTATTTTAATAAAATAGCGCAGCTTATTGCTTTTAATTCAAAATGGTATTTGCTAACTCTAAATCGATAAACCATGTTTTGAGGTCTATCTTAAAGAGGCTAACATATTTAAAGTTTGCTCCTTCTTATGCTTAGAAACACTTACTATACTACCATCATTCATTAAAATATAACCACCATCTTTTTTTACATAAGATTTCACGTGTATGCTATTAATTAAATGCGATTGGTGTGTTCTAATAAACTGATGTGAAGCCAACAAATCATCCCATTCTTTTAATGTGCGAGAAACGAGAATGGAAGTGCCATCGGTAAGAAAAAAAAGCGTGTAATTGTTCTCGCTTTTACATCTTATAATATCATTTATAGTTACAAAATAGAGTTCTTCAGCTGTTGGTAAGGCGATTTTTTGAGGTTGGTTTATATTTTTTAAATTTTGAACCAATAATTTTAATTTCTGATTTTCCTTCTTTTCTGAAACGATTTCAGAAACCTTAGACACTGCTTCTTTCAATTCCGAAATGGCTATGGGTTTTAGTAAATAGTCCAAAGCACAAGATTTTACAGCTTTAAGCGCATATTTATTATAGGCCGTAACAAAAATAACTTCAAAAGTTACGTTACCCAGAGCTTCCAACATATCGAAACCGTTTTTATTGGGCATTTCAATATCTAAAAAAACTAAATCTGGTTGTACTTTCGAGATGAGTTTCAGACCATCGTCAGCAGAGTTTGCCATCCCTACAACCTCTACATTTGGGCAGTTCTTTTCTAATAACCCTTTAAGGTTCTCTAGATTGTGAGTTTCATCATCAATTAGGATACTTCTAATTATCATGTGGTTTGCTTTTTGTGGGCGATTAGAATTTATAGATTTTTAATATTTTAAGGGCATATAAATTTCTACCTGAGTCCCTGTGTGTTCTGAATTGTGTTTTGAAAGATCTGTAATTGTGATTTTAGCATCTGTATTATAGCTCTCGTTAATTAAATCGATTCGATCTTTTGCTAATTTAACGCCATACTTTTCGCGCTTAAAATGTTTGTCTTTTTTTGCTTGGGCAGTTTCAATCCCGATCCCATTATCTCTAATGACACATACTAAATTGTCATGTTCCAACTTAAAAACGAGACTTAATTTTTTTTCTCCTACTTTTTCAATTAAACCATGCAGTATGGCATTCTCTACAAAGGGTTGAATGAGCATGGCTGGAATTTCGGTTTGTTGTAAATCAAGATTTGGGTCTATGTTTAATTCGTAATTAAAATGAAAACGCAATTTTTCTAATTCAAGATACTTTTTTATAGATTCTATTTCGTCTTGTAAAGGCACCAATCCCGCTTCACTTTTATCTAAGGTTAAGCGCAAGAGTTGAGAAAATTCGGTTAAATAATGATTTGCTTGATCATTATCACCTTTGTTTATAAGGTTTTGGATCGCACTTAAGGCATTAAATATAAAATGAGGATTCATCTGAGAACGAATACTCTTTAGTTGCATTTCTGTAAACTTACGCTTGTTAACTTCTCTCTTTTTTGTCAAGGCTATTTTCCATTTAAAAAGCGAATACCCAAGAATTATAAATGCAAGAGTTATGAAAGCAATAAACGCAAAAAGATACTTTTGAAAGAAAGACTCCTTTTTTAAAACAATGGGTTCGGGAAAATTTATATTTATAAACGGGCTGTTATCGTTTATATAGTTAAAGGCAAAATAATACTCGCTATCATAATATAATACAAAATAATACTCTGCATTATTTACTGAAATGGCGTAATCTAGTTTATATGACGTATCAGCGAATAAAATGTCGTTTTCTTGTATTTCTAATTTAGAATTGGGGGCATACCAATTACCGATAAAAGATATTGGTAATGTAGTTGTACTGGGAGATAAAGCTTTAGTTAGCTTTGTTATTTTATAGCCTTCATCTAAAATAATGCTGGAGGAATCTATTTTTGTTAAACTAATATATTTTATGTCAAAATTATAAGTACATGTGAAATTTAAAACATTGTTTTCTTTAACAATCTGATTATAATAAAATAGGTCTTTGTTTATTACAAGGTAATCTTGAGAGACGATCAGTACCACTTCATTTTTGTTGTTGACCCAACTTCCAAAAGTGTTTTCCGGAAGCTCAGATGGCAATATACTTATCCCTTGCGCTGTTGCTATTAAAGGAAAAAGGAGTAAAAATAAAATGAGTTTTGTTAATTTCAATTAATTATAAATTTAGACTTAATTTTTATCGTTTGTGTCGTAAATACGTACCACAGTTGGGTGTAGTTAAAATTAACGATTTTTATGATGTGGATGCTAAAGTGTTGCCATTTTAGTCACTTACTACATACGAAATCTTGACATAATTTGGTGAATAATTTAAGAGTTCGTTAGTTCCTTCTTCATTTTCTTTTAAGTAATTCACACCACAAAATCTGCTGATTCCAAATGTTTCATCTCTCCAGGATGATGCATATATTAATAATGGGATTTTTTTGTTTAGTGCCCATTTCGTGTCCACATATTTTCTCCAATTCAGATAATTTTCTTTTTTGGTATGCTTCATTTCTAAAATAGTAGACATTGAAACGGAATAGGTTTTTATAGATAATTTACTTTTATTTTCCTCAGGAATATCTTCAGTAATTACTGTTATTTGGTCTATGTAGTCGTAAAAAGGTGTTTCAGATTCAAAATGTGTATAGGTGTTGCTTGTATTTAGTATGGTGTCGGAGGAAATCATTTTACCATCTAAAAATTCGTCTGCAATGACATATAATTTATAAGATTTAACAAATTCACCTAGTTTGAATTTGTTAATTTGTATGCCTTTAAACTCTAAGATTTCTATTAAATCGATTAACTCAATGTTTTTGGCTTTTTCAGGATCATGTTCTTTCTCAATCTGAGGTCTGCTGTCTAATTTATATTCATTTTGACTTTTTGATGTGGTAAATGTGAATCCCTTTTGTGCAGCCAGATTCATAGAAGTTAAGAGGATTAAGGTCAGAACTAATAAAAATATTTTCATAAATTTTGGTTTTAAGAGGTCTTGAATATGAAACTAAAGTCAGGAACTAAAGTGCTCTTTTCCGGTTGCCTTTTTAGTTAGATTTAAGTGTAATTATATTTTTTTATATCTGGCATCTGTAAATCCTCTGGGTTGTAAAATATATTCGCCATCAGTTTTACGGACACTGTATAAATTATAATTCCCTTCGTGATATAATACAAACCATATAACATTTCCAGATTCCGATTCTACCACTTGGTCAATTCGACTCTTAACAACATCGTGAACACCTAATTCGCCATGGTCGTTATTATAAAAATAATCATCGGTTACTTTAATTTCCTTTTTATTTTGCCAATGCAACCAATCTCCTTTAATAAATTTCGGAACACTGTTCGTACTTGGTTTTCTTTTTAAAGTAATTAAACGATCTGTTCTAATAGTCATACTTTCAGAATCAATATTTAAAACTTCGAATGACTTCATAGTACTGATGATATTAAATTTATTATCTCCTATTTGTTGAATATCTCGATAATACTGAACTCTATAATCGGAGACCAAATAATCTGGAGTCGAAATTAAAATCAAGGTACCGTATTTATCATACCAATTCCCGAAAAACGATTCGGGTAAATCTGTAGGAAGTAAGCTATTATTTCCTCCTAGTTTATACATATTAAAAACAAATGTAGTATCTGGCTGGTTGGGATTTTGGATACCTGATTCAATTTTCCAACCATTAACAGTCTTAGGGGTTGCAGGATATCCTGTAACTATAGAATAATTAGAAATCTTTTTAGAATTCCCTATAAAATGAACACCGTCCTTAGAAAGATCTAGTTTATAAATAAACCAATTGCCACCTTTGTTCGATTCTCCATAATTAATTTTGGTTGTAGTTTTCTCTAAAGGAGGGAAGTACAATTTAAATCTTATTTCATCAGAATCTTTTATGTAATTTTTTCCTGTTAATGAAATGCCGTCAGTTTTGGTGATAAATAGTCGTTTTGATTTACCTGAAGCATCTTCTATATAGGTTTCCTTAGGAATAGCTATCCAACTACCGACAGGAGATTTTATAAGAACATGAAGTATAGTTTCAGTATCGGTAAGTTCTACTTGGGTTATATTTCCATTAATATTACTAGAAATATAATCTGGATTATTTATAATTTTCTGTGCATTTATAGTGACAGAACATAGTAAAATAAATAAAAGTAAAAGTTGATTTTTCATGAGTCTAAAAGTTTAAAGTAAATATACTTTAGAACTTTTGTTAGTTATTGGCTCAATTAGAATTCGACCATATAAAATGAGTATTGGCACTTATTTAGCTAGAAATCAATTTTGCGGATTTAGAGATGTACTTCGCTTGATTCTAAATTTTTCATAATATACATTACCTATTGATATAATATTAAAATTGCGAGTTACTAATTCAATATGCTATAAAAAAGAAGTTCAATTATGCGGCTGTTGGTTCGTGTTTTAAGGTGAAAACAATTTTAACGACCTTACTGTTTCAAGGAAATAGTATTTTCTATTTGCTGAAAGACATTTAGAAGGAGAGGATTATAATACATTTTAGATAAAAACTTATGTCTTCTAAAATCAAAAAGAAACCCAAGAAAAATAATAATTTCTTGGGTTTTTTAATATCTGTTATTTTATTAAATGCTTTGGTAAATCTTGTACTTTTTCACAACAAATTTGTTCCATAACTTGCTGAAATTCTCGTTTCATTAAGGAAATCGTGTGATTTCCTCCATCTTTTCCTAGTGCACCAACACCATACATAAAACTACGTCCCATAAATGTGAATTCTGCACCATTTGCCATAGATCTAGCTATGTCTGGTCCACCACGTAAACCAGAATCTACCATGATTTTTATTTCGTTCTTAAACTTTTTTGCTAAATGTGTCATGGGAACAATAGAAGATTGCCCAGCATCCAATTGTCTTCCGCCATGATTGGATACAATTAAACCATCAACACCCAAATTAATGGCTTTTTGAGCATCCATTTCATTAACAATTCCTTTTATTACTAATTTACCTTTCCACTGGTCTCTAATTGAAGCGATTCTATCTTCATTTAATCGCCCAGAGAAAGTTATATCCATGAATTCACCTAACTTTTTTAAATTTAAACCTTTAGGCATATATTTTTCCATCGTTTTAAATGCAGGTTGACCATGAATTAAAGTTTGAATTGCCCAATCTGGTTTTTTAAAAACTTCAATAATATTTTTTATACTCATAGATGGTGGCATTGCTAAACCATTTCGAACATCTCTTGGTCTGTATCCAAAAGTAGGGACATCTGCTAATATTACTAAAACATCTGTTCCTGCATGAGCAGCTCTATCTAATAAATCTCTTTTAACCGTTTCTTCTGCTGGGTGATATAATTGAAACCAAGATTTTCCTTCTGTTAATTCTGCTATACGTTCAATACTAGAGGTAGTCACTGTACTTAATATAAAAGGAACATTGTGGTCAAACGCAGCTTTAGCTAAAATTTCTGGAGAGTTTGGCCACATTAAACCTTGAAGACCAACTGGCGCTATTCCAAAAGGCGCATCGTAAGTATGCCCAAACAATTCTGTTTTTAAATCAGATTTATCAAATTTTGATAAATATTGAGGCATTAATTCTATTTTCTGAATGTCGGAACGATTTTTATCTAAATTAATATCTTCGTTGCATCCTCCATCTAAATATTCAAAAGCAAATTTTGGCATCTTAACCATCGCTCTTTTTCTTAAATCTGTAACGGAAGGATATTTAGGATTAATTTTTATTTCCATGCTATTATTCTATACTTTTAATTGATGTATTTTTATCAAAACCTGTTTTTGTCCTTTTTAAGAATAAGGATGTGCTAGTTGACATTTATTGCTTAAAGATTTAATTTGTAATGATTTATATTTTTCATAATCTGATTATGAATGCAACTCTAAAAACACGTTTTTATCTGCTTCTGTATTCATAAATAAACGATTCTTTCATAATATCTGTTCATTACTTGAGTGTCAGATCCTAAAATGTTTTCCTGAATTTATGGACAAACAGTATATTCTATAATTAATCTTTATAAATTTTTAATGTTCTATAACCATAAACTGCAATGAAACAAAAACATATAAATGGTAGAATAAAAGAGAAATTCACACCTGTAAAAGGGCCTATCTTATCAATATCTATTAAAGTTCCTTGTAATATAGGCATTAATGCCCCACCAACAATGGCCATAACAAGTCCGGCAGCACCCAATGCAGTGTCGTCTTCTTCTAGCCCATTTAATGCTATACCGTAAATAGTAGGGAACATTAAGGACATAAATGCAGAGGTTGCAACTAATAAATAAAGTCCAATCATACCTTCAATTAAAATAACACCAGAGATGGTTACCATTGCACAAAGTGCGAAAATCATTAGTAATTTTCTTGAATTTATGTATTTCATTAAAAAGGTACTTATAAAACGACTGACCAAGAAAATAGTCATGGCAATAATGTTATAATTTTGTGCTTCTGCTTTAGGTATTCCTAAGTTTCCTGCATATTGAATTATAAATGTCCAACACATAATTTGTGCAGCTACATAGAATAATTGCGCCAAAACACCTTCTTTATATTTTCCGTTTTTAAACAGTCTTTGAAAGGATGACTTAGCACTGGTATGTTTTGCGTTCTTTTTAGTATTTGGCATTTTTGTTACCGAAATAAGAATAAGCATGGCAATGACTACAAATCCAAGAATAACGTAAGGATCTCTAATTATTGATAAATCGTGGGTTCTTATTATAGCTTTTTGTGCTTCACCTAAAGTGGTAAAAATTAATTCGCCTGCTTCGTTTCTTTTATCAGAATCTAAAGCTACAAGTATAAATTTGGAGGCTACAAACATCCCGAAAAGTGACCCTATAGGATTAAATGCTTGTGCTAAATTTAAACGTTGTGTTGCTGTACGTTCATCTCCCATTGATAAAATAAATGGGTTGGCGGTTGTTTCTAAAAATGCCAATCCAAACGTTAATATATATAAAGAACCAAGAAAGAAACCAAATACTTCATATTCTGCAGCTGGGTAAAATAATAAAGCACCTATAGCGTATAATGTTAAACCTAAAAGTATACCTGATTTGTAACTGTATTTTCTAACAAATAGAGCTGCAGGTATTGCCATAGTTGCATATCCACCGTAAAAAGCTAATTGCACTAAAGCCGCTTTTGCTGTAGAAATCTCCATAACTGTTGCAAATGCTGCAACCATAGGATTAGTAATATCATTTGCAAAACCCCAAAGCGAAAATAAAGAGGTGATAATTATAAAAGGTATTAATACCTCTTTAGAAACTACAGGGATTTTTTCTTGGGTGTTCATGATTGTTATTTGGTTAGTTTGTTTAAAAAGTAAACACTATTCTAGTAAAGATATTTATATCTCAAAATAGATGAATAGTGTTTACTAGTTTATCTTTCGATTATTAATTATCTGTATTGTGCGTAAATCACTTTAGTTTGAAGGTATTCTTCCATACCATGTTTCCCGTCTGCTCCACCAATTCCAGATTTTTTCCAACCGGCGTGGAATCCTTGAATAGCTTCAAAGTGCTCTCTGTTAATATAGGTTTCTCCATATTGTAATTCTTCTGCTGCATGCATTACTTTGTTAAAATTTTCCGAGAAGATAGAAGAGGTTAATCCAAATTCACAGTCATTCGCTAAAGCAATTGCTTCGTCAAGCGTACTAAATTTCATTACTGGTAAAACAGGACCAAATACTTCTTCTTGAATAATTTGCATCTCTTGTCTTATATTAGTCAATAACGTTGGTTGGTAAAAATAACCTTTATCAAATCCTGGAGTTCTCGTACCACCAACTACAACTTCTGCACCTTCTTTTTTAGCATATTCTACCATTTCAGAAACTTTATCAAATTGAGCTTTAGAAACCAAAGCACTCATATCTGGATTGTTTTTAGAAAACGCATCTTCTACGGTAAGTGTTTTCATTTTTTTAGCAACCATATCCAAAAATTGGTCATGAATAGATTCTTCTACATAAAGACGTTCTGCACAGTTACATACTTGTCCGCTAAACGTAACTCTTGAAGTCACCACAGCGTTTACGGCTAATTCTAAATTCGCATCAGCGCAAACAATTGCAGGCGCTTTACCACCTAATTCTAAGGATACTTTTGTAATGTTTTTAGCAGCTGCTTCCATTACCATTTGTCCAGCACCAACACTACCTGTTAAGCTAATAATACCTGTGATTGGGCTTGATGAAAGTGCATTACCTACAATACTACCTTTACCACAAACATAATTTAAAACACCAGCAGGAATTTTTATTTTTTCGATTAATTTAGCAAATGCCATAACCGTATTAGGTGCGATAGAACTTGGATTAATTACACAAGTGTTACCTGTAATTAAAGAACCTGCAACTTTTCTTGCCATTACAAAGAATGGGAAATTCCAAGGTAAAATTCCAACCGCTACTCCAATTGGTGCTTTATGTAAAAAGATATGCTCTTTACTACGATCACTTTGTATAATTTCACCTTCAATTCGTCTCGCGAAACCTGCATAGTAATCAAAGTAATCAGCAGTGACATCAATTTCTACTTGTGCTAATCCCATAACCTTAGCTTGTTCTCTAGCAAGCGTTTCTGCTAAAAACACGCGGTTATCACGAATAACATTCGCCATTTTGTTTAAATATCCAGCTCTTTCAATCGCAGGAAGAGATTTCCAAGCATGCTGAGAAGCTTTAGCAGCGTCTAATGCTAATTCGGCATCTTTTACACTTCCAATAGGCATCAAAGAGATAACCTCTTCTGTACAAGGATTTAAAATTTCTATAACATCTGTTGATGTTGATTTGATGAATTTTCCGTTTATAAACTGTTCAAATGGTTTCATATTGTCTTTTAATTTTAAGCGTTATTGTATAATTTTAACTTAATTGTATTCATTCTTATTGTCTATGCAGAGCGTAAACTTTGGTTTAAAGAAAAAATATGATTTTGTGATTTTCAAACTTAAAGATATGTGTTTCAAAAATTTTATCCATTACCTTCAATTTTATGTGTAATTTAAACATTTTCGATTTGAAACATGATGGCTTTTATGTGTTTTATTGTAAAATTAGACTTTTAATGCGTTGCTTTTTAGGAATTTGATGTGTTTGGTTTTTAAGGATGAATAGCTGTTGTGTTTTTTGGTAAATATTAGATTTCTAACATGTACTTAAAACATTTCAACTTAGACATGTTTTGAAGTGTTTAGCTCAAGTATCAATTTTAGTCTGATTTTGAAAGAACGATGTCAAATTTTAAATTCAGACAAGTCGTTGCTGCTCTAAAGGAATTTTAGAACTCAAGTGGCATAACGTCTTATGGAATTTAATTATATTATTAAGATCTACCTAATTAGGTGTATTTTCCAGATTTATATACTGCAGGTGTTAATCCTGTAACAGATTTAAAAATTCTTGAAAAGTGGTATCTATCCGAGAATCCTAAATTGTAAGCAACGTCTTCTATAGATTTATTCGTGTGATCAAAGAATTCGCAGGCTTTCGCAATTTTTCTATTTTGTATAAAATTGTGAAGTGTAATATGCATTTCTTCTTTAAATAAACGGGCAAAAGAGTTTGGAGCCATATTTATTAAAGCAGACATTTCTGTATTTTTTAATTTTTTTTCGATGTTAGCTTCAACATAACGTATCACTTTTAAAACGCGTTCATCAATAATGGTTGTTTTCCATAACTCAGGTCCAATATTGGTTAGTGCTTCTTTAATAAAAGCTTGAAGCTTTAAATTAAAGGTAAGTTTGAAGTCTTTGTTTTCAACTTTTAACCGTTCCGTTAAATACTCTAAACGCTCCTTTAAATAGTCGGTCATTTCAATTTTTAAAATCCCTGGATATACACTATCAAAAGGCACTCCTAAATTAAAGTGGACAAAAAAATGGATTAAATAATTTTCTTGGTAATCTTTTTCCTTTATATTTTCGGAGAATTGCTTTCCAGAAACATGTATTCCCGTGTTATGTCTGTGGTTTTTTTTGAATTGTGAAGAGAAGGATGTAAATGGTGGAATAATATAAATATAATTAGGATCCATCTCATAAATCGTGTCTTGGTGGATTAATTGTCCGCCTGCATTTTTATTCCAATACAATCTCCAGAAAGGGAAAACCATATCATGACAATCCCATAAATTTAATAGCCAATATCTGCAACACATCAACCTTAGTTTAAGGTCAATAAAATTTTGCTTATTAGAGGATGGGTCTCCTAGTTCAATGTTTTTTACAAACTTCATAATTCAATAATGTTTGAATTAGATACGAAAATACAGATTTTGAATATTTATTTGCAGCTATAGGGTAACTATTTTTGTAGTATAAACATTATTTAAATACTATGAAAACTTTAAAACTTCCAATAGAAGTAGATGCTGAATTAAAAAAAGTATCTACAGTAGCAGGCTACTTATGGCAACGAGAATGGGCAGAACGAAATGCAGGTAATATTTCTATGAATTTAACTTCTTTTTTTGCTAAAGAAGATATTCAAGGTATAGGAGAAGAAGTGCCTTTCGATTTTCCAAAAGAAGCAGGAGGGTTTGTTTTGTACATTACAGGTACAGGTTGTTACTTAAGAGATTTAGTAGATAAATTAGAAGAAGCGTCTTGTATTCTTTATATTAATGAAGCTGCAACTGCTTATTCTATTATTTGGGGAGGAAACAGACCTAATTTCGGACCGACTTGCGAATTGATTTCTCATGCAAGTATCCATTTGTTTAATTCACAACACCATCCAGAAAACTTAGCGGTAGTGCATACACATCCATTAGAATTGATTTGTATGAGTCACCACGAATTATTTGACAATGAAGAAGAGTTGAATAGACAAATTTGGATGATGTGTCCAGAGGTAAAAGTATTTGTACCAAAAGGAATTCACTGTACACCATATGCGTTATCTAGTACTGCAGCCTTAGCAAAAGTAACTATTGATGCGTTTAAAACAAGAAATGTTTCGCTATGGGAAAAACATGGAGCAACTTCTACTGCACCAGATGTTATGAAGGCTTGGGACTTTTTAGATGTTGCAAATAAAGGTGCGAAAATGTTAATGATGTGTTGGGCTGCAGGATTTAAACCAGCAGGTTTATCTAACGAGCAGTTAACAGAATTAGAACAATTTACATAATATAAAAGCATTATAGAGATGAGTAGATTAATTGGTAGACTACCGAAAGTAGGAATTCGTCCTGTTATTGACGGACGTGAATTAGGTGTTAGAGAATCTTTAGAGGTTCAAACAATGGATATGGCCAAAGCGGCCGCAAAATTAATTGAAGAAACATTACGTTTCCCAAGTGGAGAAAGAGTAGAGTGTGTTATCGCAGATACTACCATTGGAGGTGTTGCAGACGCAGCAGCTTGTGCAGATAAATTTAAAAGAGAAGGTGTAGAGGTGTCTTTAACAGTAACGCCATGTTGGTGTTATGGTACAGAAGTTATGGATACAGACCCATTAACACCTAAAGCAGTTTGGGGATTTAATGGTACAGAAAGACCAGGTGCTGTATATTTAGCAGCAGCTTTAGCAGGATATTCTCAACGCGGATTACCAGCTTTTGGAATCTATGGTAAAGAAGTTCAAGATGGAGGCGATCAATCCATTCCTCAAGATGTATCTGAGAAAATTCTACGTTTTGTAAAAGGAGGTTTAGCAGTAGCTCAAATGAACGGTAAATCGTATTTATCTATAGGATATAGTTCTATGGGTATCGCTGGTTCTATGGTCGATGTAAACTTTTTGCAAGATTATTTAGGAGTAAGAGCAGAGTTTGTAGAATCTGTCGAACTTTTAAGACGTATTGATAACAATATTTTTGACCAAGATGAATACAAGAAAGCATTAGCTTGGACCAAAGAAAACTGTACTGAAGGGAAAGATTACAACACACCTGAAACTCAAAAATCTAATGAAGATAAAGATAAGGACTGGGAAAAAGTTGTAAAAATGACTTTAATCTGTAAAGATTTAATGAACGGAAATCCTAAACTTAAAGAGATGGGATTTGGTGAAGAGTCTAAAGGTAGAAATGCCATTATGGGAGGTTTCCAAGGACAACGCCAGTGGACAGATTATCAGCCAAACGCAGATTATACAGAGTCTATATTAAACTCATCTTTCGACTGGAACGGTATTCGTCAAGCGTATACCTTTGCAACAGAAAACGATTGTTTAAATGCTATATCTATGTTGTTTGGTCACTTATTGACTAATAAAGCTCAGTTATTCTCGGATGTACGTACATACTGGAGTCCAGAATCTGTAGAACGCGTTACAGGTAAGAAATTATCAGGAATTGCAGAACATGGAATTATTCATTTAATTAATTCAGGTTCTACTACGTTAGATGCAACAGCAGAACAAACAGATGCTGAAGGAAATCCAACAATGAAACCGTTCTGGGAAATTACAGAAGATGAAGTTCAAAAATGTTTGGATAACACAAAATGGCCAGCTGCAATTTTCGAATACTTTAGAGGAGGAGGATTCTCTTCTCAGTTCAAAACTAAAGGAACTATGCCTATTACAATGTGTAGATTAAACTTGATAAAAGGAATTGGACCTGTCTTACAAATTGCAGAAGGATGGAGTGTGGAGTTGCCGGAAGATGTACACTATGTATTAGACGAAAGAACAAATCCAACTTGGCCAACAACTTGGTTCGTACCTAGAACTACTGGAAAAGGCGCATTTAAGGATGTGTATACTGTAATGGCAAAATGGGGCGCTAACCACGGTGCAATTTCTCACGGACATATTGGTGCCGATTTAATTTCGTTAGCAGCAATGTTACGTATTCCTGTAAATATGCATAATGTTTCTGAAGACGACGTATTCAGACCAAGTGCATGGTCCGCTTTTGGTGAAAACCTAGAAGGTTCAGATTATAGAGCATGCGAAAACTACGGCCCATTATACGGGTTTAAACACTAATATTTAATTACAAGATTATTCAAACGTGTATTTTGTTTGAACTAATGATTAAATATTAACACCCCTTTTTTATTAAAAAAATGATAAAGATTATCCCTTTAATAGTGTAATAACTATTGGAGGGAAGGCTTTATCTACCTTAAATAGTCCAAATAAAAACATGAAATTAAGCCGTTTTTGAGATAGATATAATGGCTTCATGTTTAGTTAAAAAATCATCCCTAAGGTATCGGGATTAGAACAAAAATTTATACACATGAAACACGTTATAGCCGTTATAGATATAGGAAAAACCAACAAAAAGATATTTTTATTTGACAACCTTTTTCAGGTAGTATCTCAAAATAGTATTCAATTTGAAGAGGTTAAAGATGATGATGGATTTTGTTGTGACGATATAGAGGCTATTGAACGTTGGATAAAGAATGGAATTAAGCAAATACAAGAACAAGGTTTATATCGTATAAAAGCTATAAATTTTTCTACACATGGCGCTTCATTAGTCTATTTAGATAAAGATGGCAAACGGATAACGCCACTTTATAATTATTTAAAACCATTAAATCTTGACGATTATCAGAGTTTTTACGAATCTCAGGGTGGAGTAGAAGAGTTTTCAAGAAAAACTGCATCTCCGGCTTATGGAATGCTTAATACGGGAATTCAGATGTTGTCGCTTAAGCGGAATAAACCCGAAATTTGGGAGCAAGTTTCATCCATCTTACATTACCCACAATATTTAAGTTATCTATTCACAAAAAAAATAACTGCCGATTTTACTTCGGTAGGTGCACATACAGCGACTTGGGATTACGATACTATGCAATATCATAACTGGTTGAAAGATGAGGATATTGAGTTGCCACAACCCTGTAAAGGAACAGAAGCTGTAATTACAGAAATAAATGGAGAGCAAATTGCTGTAGGATCAGGTTTACACGACAGTTCATCTTCAATTATACCATTATTAAAGAAAGAAGACGAGAGCGATTTTATTTTACTTTCTACCGGAACATGGATCATTGCTATGAATCCGTTTAGTAAAGAAACCCTAACACAGCACCAACTTCAGAATAATTGCTTGTGTTTTATGACACCAGAAAAGCAACAAGTAAAATCGTCCATGCAGTTTTTAGGACGCATTCATGAAGTATATATCAAAGCCTTAAGCGACTATTTTAAAGTAGATATAAATACGCATATAGACTTAGTTTTAAATGAAACACTTTGTAATACATTAATAGATCAAGATGCACGTGTGTTTCTATCGGAAGGTATAGATAGCGATTTTGAAGCACATCCAGAGTTGTTGCAAAAGTTTCAGTCTTATGAAACGGCTTATTTTCAATTAATTTATGAAATAAGTAAAAAAGTGATTAAAGCTATTGAATTAATTTCAGACGAAAAAGCGGTGTTAAAAGACGTCTATATTTCAGGAGGATTTAATAGAAACAGAATTTTTATCAAGTTTTTAGAATTGTTGAAACCTAGCATTACCATAAAAATTTCGGATTGCAAAAACGAAAGTGCTTTGGGTGCAGCATTATTAATGAAGGATTATTTAAAATAATAAATTATGTTATAAAGTAGAATAATTTATTTATCACCATTAAGTTTAATCGGACCTGTTGTATTAAAAAATTTAGGAGAAGAGTAAAAGAGCGATCTTATAGTAGGGCACTCTTTGTAACTGATTCATTCAGCATATAACTTTTTGAAAGCCTTACAAAAAAAGCTTTGCAGATACAGCAAAGTTTTTTTGTGTTATAGATTTTAGGTTTATAATTAATCGTGTCCTAAACGATTAATCTCTTTTTTAAAAAATATTGACCGGTGCTGACTTTATTGAATTACTTGCGCTGAGGGAGGTACTTTTTCTACATAAGTTGAATTTTGTTTTTTTGGTTGGCCTATCGAAAATTTATCGTAAAATTTGAAGAGAAAGTATCGCGAAATTTAAAGCTGTTTGAGCTAAACGTATGTTTCTATATTGTTGATTTTTAGTAGCGAGTTCTTTAAATTTAGATAGTGAACGAAAAATTTAGATAAAAGTTCGTAAGCCTAGATTTTTTTGGCTTGGTTTATCCAGAGCGTAGTCGAAGGATCTTTTTATCAATGAAAAAAATGAACATATAATATTATTTAGGACACGATTATTTTATTATATATAATGAAAGTGATATACGCTCAGAGAGTTAAACACTTATAAAACTAGCGTTCTGTAATTATGTAATGTTAGTCTTTCTTTGGTTTCAATTTTTTAAATAGATTGACAAGAAGTAAAACAATAAAACCAATTACAGTTCCTGAAATAAATTCTGATAAAATACTTGGCAATGCATGAAATAAGTCGTGTAAATAAGGAATGTTATGAACGAATATTCCACCAGAAACGAGCAATAAGGCGATAGTTCCAACAAATCCAAGACCTTTAATTACCCAAGGAAGTGCGTTAACCAAAAGGTGACCAACTTTATCTGAGAAACTGTTTTCTTTTTCGTTTAAATTTATAAGTTTTAATCCGAAATCATCCATCCTAACAATGAGTGCTACAATACCATAAACGCCTACAGTTGCTATTAGGGCTACAATAGAAACCACAATAACTTGTGTAAGTATGGGTTGTCCAACAACTGATCCTAAGGCGATAATTACAATCTCTACAGACAGAATAAAATCGGTTACAATGGCTGCTTTAATTTTTTCCTTTTCAAGTCTTAATAAATCAGCTTCTGTTTCTGCTTCAATGATGGCATCAATATTATGAGGATGAGGGAAGAAGTATTCGTGTATTTTTTCAGCACCTTCGTACGCTAAATAAAGTCCGCCTAATGTTAGAATAATTGGGATTGCAGGAGGTAAGAATGCACTTAATAAAAATGCAAAGGGTAAAATTATCAATTTATTTTTAAGTGATCCTTTGGTTATGGCCCACAATACAGGAATTTCTCTAGACGATACAAATCCGGATGCTTTTTCAGCATTCACCGCTAAATCATCTCCTAAAATTCCAGCTGTTTTCTTAGTTGCTAATTTCCCCATGGTTGCCACGTCGTCCATTAGTGCAGCGATATCGTCTAGTAATGCAAAAAAACCTGAAGCCATTAAAATATTATTTGTGTGGTTAAAATGTTAAGTTTTAAGAATCATTAAATTCTATAACGCAAATCTAATTATTGCGATGTAAACGAGTGCTAAAGTAATACGTTTATATATTATGTTGTAACGCAATTCGAAATAAATATAACTAGATAAGAAATGTGTTCAGAAAATTCTTTTTGTTTTTAAATCATAACGTAATATATAAAAACGGATCAGTCAATTGAGGTAATCAGTATTTTACCTTTTAAACCACTTATTTATAGACTCTAATAAAAAGTTTAATACAAACAGTAACATTCTTTCTTAATACTGTTTTTAGATTGCTCTTCGATACCTATATCTAGACTTACTATTCATACAAATCATGTTCGAATGAGTAATTCTGAGTATGGCAAAATTTATAAAATATCATAACAGATAATCAAATGCACTCCGTTTTATTATTCGATTCTGATTTTTAATGATTTAATCATGATGTATTATTAGTACATCGTTGTTAATAATTCGAAATTAATAGTAATCCTTCTATATGTGTGGCGTTATCGGAAAAATAATTACTTTTAAAAGTTGAAAAGACTACAAACTAAGAATTATGATATTTAAGCGCATAGAAGAATCCCAAATTACAATGACCCAATTAATGTTACCCTCTCACTCGAATTTTAGAGGAAATATTCATGGCGGATTTATTTTAAATTTAATGGATCAAATCGCGTTTGCTTGTGCTTCTAAACATTCCGGACATTATTCGGTTACAGCTTCGGTTAATAAAGTCGATTTTTTAAATGCGATAGCAGTGGGGGAGTTGGTAACCTTAAAAGCATCAATTAATTACACGGGGAGAACGTCTATGGTAATAGGTCTACGTGTAGAATCGGAAGATATTCATACGGGTGTAATTAAGCATTGTAATTCGTCTTATTTTACTATGGTAGCGAAAGATAAAACATACAATAGTGTTGAAGTGCCTGGATTGATTTTAGATACTGAAGATAGCATAAGACGATTTGCGCGTAGCATTAAAAGACAAAAACAAGCCCGTAAACGCAGTGAGAATTTTAATTCTGTAGATTTTAAAATGGCTGAATATATAGATGAAGTTAGAGAACACAACGTTAAAATTGAGTTGTAAAGAACTTATTTATAAACCTACAAAAGCCTATGTTTAAATTTTAAACATAGGCTTTTGTAGGTCGAGATATCTGGCACAGAGTGTTATTTATAAAATTAGTACTTATATCAGTTAATTTTTTTCAACACGTTCAATTTATTAAATTGAGTTCAGAATTGAAAAAAATCGAAAGCACGAACTTCAGCATAAGAATATGGAGCGTTTTTTAATAAAAATGCAAAATGTCCACCATATTTCGGAATTTCTAAATAGACAAATTCACTTTCTTTGGCTTGAGATAGTGGATACAACATTCACCTAAAAATGGCTCGTCTAAAGCATATATAATAAGAACAGGGGTGTAATGTTTTTCAGAATAAACTCTGAGGATACTTTTTCGTAATAATCATTCTTGCCGTTAAACCCGTGCAGTTGTGCTGTGAAATAATTGTCTATTTCTTCATAACTAATTCCCATAATACTTCGATAGGCTGATTGAAAAATTGTTCACGTTTAAATTGATAGGTGGCCATGTAAGATTACATTTTAGGTATTTGCTTTTCAATAATTACACTGCCGAAACTTGATTTATGAAAAAGCATATGCTTTAAACTTTAACTCCGATTTTATAATCTGATATGTTACATTTTATTTGCCAGGGATTTTATATCGAACACCTAAATAAAACTCTCTTCCGCGAGTTGGTCCCCAAACGGAACTGGTGTCAAAATATTCTCCAAAAGGATCTTCCCAACTTAAAATAGGCTGATCTTGTCTGAAATCAAAAATATTTTCGCAACCTGCATACAATTCAACACTATTTAAATTATATGTGAATTGTGCGTTTAAAATCGAGTAATCTTCAGAGTAATCTGGTCTTCTAAATTCTATAGGATTACTTTGGGTGTCTGGTAATCTCTGCACTCCATACCAATGGAAATTCATGTCTATTCTAAATTTATTAGACCGTGGATTGAAACCTAAGGACGTTACAATATTATCATTAGGATTAAAAGGAAGGACCTCTTTTTGACCATCAATTATACGATAGACATCTAAGAAACTATAACCTATTTTAAAGTCTAGTTGCTGCCAAAAATTTAAAGATACTTCTGCCTGAAATACATTACTAACACTTTTTCCTGTAAAATTTCCAATGTAAGCTTTTGTTGGATCGGTATCGTAATCTGGAAATACTTGGTTTGTGAAATTAGTATGATAGTAATCTGCACTAAAAAAACCAGACATAAATGGCGTATCGAATTTCTGTGTAAAATTTATTCCTGTGTTAAGCGCTTGTTCAGGCAACAATTCTTCTTTAAAAATAATATCTCTAGAACTTACTAATAGACCAATATTTTCACTGAATAAATTCACAGTTCTCCATCCCGTACCAATATTTGCACGGATTATTGTTTTTGGTGTAATATCATACTTTAATAGTGTTCGTGGTGTAACTTTTGTGCCAAATACATTATGATTGTCTACACGTAATCCTAAAATCCAATTCAATTTACCGTCGAATAAAGTCATAGTATTTTCAGCAAATACACCAACTACATTTTCATTTCTATAATAATCTCCAGCATAGGTTCTTTGTAAGCTATTGTATGTAAAAGCAACCTCTTCATTAATATTTAAATGTCTAAAACTGACGCCTGTTTTTAATATGTTTGCGTCATAAATAAATTCGTACTGAAGATTTGCATAAAAATTGGTTTGTTCAGCATCGTATTTTACGGTTCCAAAATAAGAGTTTTGGTTCTGATAAAAACTAGAGGCCTGGAATAATAAATTATGTTGATCGTTTAAACGATATGCTGCTCTCGCCCAAATTTCTGGCTGATTGTAATTTACCGTTTGCCCATAAACTTCATGACTACCTTTGTCCGTTTCTGGATCAAAAAAGGTTTGTCCTCCAATACGTTGTTCATTTACAAAACGTAATCCTAATTCTCCACTCCAGCCCCATTGTGCTTCATTCCCATAGCTTAAATTGTTGAACACCATATAACGTGTTAGTTTAGCGACATCTAGAAACGTATCGTGGTCTTTGTCAAAATCATTTGCTGGCTGTACTGTAGAAACAGCGGTAATGTTGCTCCACTTTCCTTTTGTAAAGGCATAATTGGCATTAAAATGCTTTTCCGCAAAACTATTTATATAGGCATTAAGCAAAAGCATATCTGTGTTATTAGGATCTATTGTTTCTACATTTATTTGCCCACTTATACCTTCATAGCCTTGCAACACACTATTTGCGCCTTTAGATATGTATATATTATCGACTAAAGTTCCAGGAATACTACTTATACCATAGGTGTATGTTAGTCCCTGAATCATGGGGAAACCATTTATTAGCACCTGATTATAAACACCCGAAAGGCCAAGGATACGAAGTTCCTTGGAGTTTGTTACCACATTCGTTGTTTGCGCTTGTACAGTAGTTTGCGTTTCAAAACAGCCGGCTAAATCACAACAAGCCGCTTTTGCTAATTCTGTTTTTGTAATGAGTTCGGTTTTTATCGGACTTAAACTTGAAATAATAACACCATCTCTTTTACTTTTTATTACGACTTCATTTAGAGATTCAGATTCGTAAAGCGTGAAATTTACAACGGTTTGATCCGTTATGTTTAGCGTCTCTGAAGTATGGCCAACATAACTGGCGATAAGTGTTTTTTCTGAAATGTTTTTAGAGGTTAGTTTAAAATGCCCATCAATATCGGTTATTGTTCCAATGGCAGTGTTTTTCCAATGCACACTAGCGCCAACAAGTGGTTCGTTATTATTGTTGATTATTGTTCCTGAAATATGCTGGGACGACAAAACATACGGCAACAGTAAACCAACAATGAATATGAATATTTTCATTGCGTTGTTTTAAATGTGAAAAAAGCAAGGCACATGTATAACGTGCCTTACTAAAAAAGTGTTTACTGTTTTACTTTGTAAGGTCTGTCGTTTGGATTTTCGCACCCACCAGTATTTTGAATAGCCATAAAGATGTCTTCTTGTGATACTAATGACGGATTAAAGGCAATTTCAAATTGTGTAGTAGGTCCAGTCTTTCCTGCAGTACATGCGGACACACCATTTAGTTTCTTAACGTTTGCCGAAATTGTTTTTAAGTCACTTGAACAAGTTATCCCTTTTACTTTGGTTGAGATTGTTTTAGTAGACGTTGTGATTTCTGTTTTTTCTACTGCAGATTGTGCAAAAGTTGCGGTAGTAGATGCTAATGTGAATGTAATTGCTAAAGTTAAGATATGTGATAATTTCATGTGTTCTGATTTTTACGTGTTTAATAAATGTTTGAATCGAAAATAGATTCGGTAATATTATAATTGATATTAAACAGTTTGTGGCGGCTGCCAAAAGTCAGAAATGAATTGTGAAGCTAAAAAGGATTGATATCCGAAAAATTGTTCGGTTGAAATGTCTATATGTTCTACTGGAGAAAACGGAAAATTAAAACAAATTAATAGACATGAACAGCATGCCTGAAATGGATTACATGTATTATTACTTTGATTTTCGTTTTTATGTTCAGAATCTTTATTGTTTGAAGGCGCTACAGATTTAAGAGAACAACACGATTTCTGCGTCTCTACAGTTAACAAAACGTCAGCGTTCCCAGTTTTTACTGAGAGCGAAATTACCATAAAGGCTAATATGTAAGTTAAAAGTTTCATTACGTAATTACAAATCTATAAAATTCTATCGACTTATTTTTTATAGGTTATATGAATTAATTTAAAATCTAATATCTATTAGCATTACTTAACTTTCTAAATAGTTTAAAACTAAATTTTCATCGTACCTAATATATTGTATATATTCTTTTTAAGCAGATTTTCTTTATGATTATTATTGAGGTTTAAAAAAATCAATAACATAATTGTAAATGAAAGATTAATAGTAAAAAACGCTAAAACTTTCGCTTTTAAAAAAGCCATGATACTTTTGACTAAAATTTTTATTCATTAGAAGACCCTACAAATTAGAACATATGATAATGGGGTTTCTTCAGGGATTCAACTTGGATATTTGGAACGTAAAGGGAGTTTAAAATTTAAAACCATTATGATAATTAGAAAAAAGAAGGTGCTTATAAAAACTGGTTTGAAGATGGAAATTTAGCGTGTAGCTATAATTACAAAGACGATAGGTTAGATGGTATGCAACAGGTTTGGAGATTAAAGGGAAGTCTGTATAGAACTTTTTAAGTTAAAAACGGAGTGAGATATGGACTCCAAAAAACAAAAAGTTGTTTTGAGTTGATTCGTGAACACATTATTACACAAGCTAGCAAAACGAATGTAAATTAAATAATGTTGCAGAAGAATGATTTCACTCATTAGCAACTACAATAGATCATCGGTTCACGAAAAAATAAAATCTATTCCTCCTTTAAATCAAGTACTCTAGAAGAATCTCTTATAATTAACTCGGGTTCTAAAATAATTTTATGCAATACAGGTTTATAATTTTTGTCTTTTACACGAATTAAAAATTGTTTGGCAACAAGTTTTCCAATTTCTTTATTATGCTGATAAATAGAAGTGATAGAAGGGGTTACTAAAGATGTAAAAGGTTCGTTACTAAAACCAACCAAAGCAATTTGCTGAGGTACTTTAATATTATTTTCCTGCAAAACTTGTAAAGCACCCAAAGCAGCATAATCGCCAGCAGCATACACAGCATCTGGTAATTCTGGGAGTTTTAAAAGCTGCAACATTTTGGCTCGACCTTCTTCAATAGTTAAACTGCACTCTATTAAAAGCGAATCATCTTCAGGTAGTTTATGTTTTCTTAATGCGTCCTTATATCCTCTAATTCTGTTTTGATAAATTCGCGTATGACTAAATCCTGCGATATGTGCAATACGTTTACAGCCTTGCTCTACCAAATGATTTACAACAATATTACTACTTTGGTAATCATCTATACCTATATAATCTACACCAATATCATTTTCACCACGATCGAACAAAATAAGGGGAATTCCTTTGTCTTTAATTTTTTTGTAATAATCAAAATTTACTGTTTCGTTAGCTAAAGACGCAATAATACCATCTACTTGAGTTTGTAAAAGGGCATCAATATTTCTACATTCTTTTTCGTAAGATTCATTAGACTGAGTAATGATAAGATTGTAGCCTTTTTTATTTAATTCATTTTCAATATTTTCAACAACAGAAGAAAAGAAATAACTGTTGGTTTTGGCCACAATTATTCCAACTAATTTACTTTTTCCACTTCTAAGTGCAGACGCCAAATGGTTTGGCTGATAATCTAATTCTTCAGCAACTTTTTTTACTGCAGCCTTAGTTTTGTCACTTATTCTAGGGTGGTCGTGTAGGGCTCTAGAAACAGCAGAAGGTGTAATGTTTAAAACATTAGCAATATCTTTTATGGTGGTTTTCTTTTTCAAAATGTAACGAAATTGAAATCATTCGTTTAAACAAAGATATTATTTTTGGTCTAACATGGTGAGGTAAACGGAAATCAATTCAATTATTTTCACAATTTCAGTCAACTTTTAAAAGAATTGAACAAACGTTTGCATAGATGAAAATAATTTAATAGTTTTACCCTTAGAAAAGTGATGTAGAGGAATTTAACTATTTCTCAAGAAAAATAAACTTAATTAATATAAATTAAAAAAATGAGTAAAGTAGTAACGTTTGGAGAAATCATGTTAAGATTAGCTCCTCAAGGATTTTTAAGATTTTCTCAAGCTAACAATTTTGATGTTGTATATGGTGGAGGAGAATCTAACGTAGCAGTATCATTAGCTAACTATGGTATTTCTTGCGATTTTGTAACACGTTTACCAAAAAATGATATTGGTGAGTGTGCAATGATGGAAATGCGTAAAAGAGGTGTTGGTGTTGATAAAATTGTTTGGGGTGGAGATCGTTTAGGAATTTATTTCTTAGAAACTGGTGCAGTATCAAGAGGAAGTAAAGTGGTTTACGATAGAGCACATTCTTCTATGGCTGATATTCAATCAGGAATGGTAGATTGGGATGCTGTTTTTGATGGTGCTGAATGGTTCCATTGGACTGGTATTACTCCTGCAATCTCTCAAAGTTCTGCAGATGTTTGTTTAGAAGCTGTTAAAGCTGCAAGTGCAAAAGGAATTACAATCTCGACAGATTTAAATTACCGTGCTAAATTATGGAACTACTGTGACGATGCGCATAGAGAAGCTGTAATGACAGAATTAACGTCTTATTGTGATGTTGTTTTAGGAAATGAAGAAGATGCTGAAATGCACTTCGGAATTAAGCCTGATGGTGCTGCTGTTCAAACTGCAGGACACGATGTTAAAGCTGAAGCGTTCTTATCTGTTTGTAAGCAAATGATGGAAAAATTTCCTAAAGCGAAAAAAGTAATTACTACATTAAGAGGATCTATCTCTGCATCTCACAACACTTGGGCTGGAGTTTTATACGATGGAAAAACAATGTTAGAAACACGTCAATACCAAATTACTGATATCGTAGATAGAGTAGGTGGTGGAGATTCTTTTATGGGAGGTTTAATCTACGGATTATTAACTTACCCAGATAACGATCAAAATGCATTAGACTTCGCAGTTGCTGCATCTTGTTTAAAACATACAATTAAAGGTGATGCTAACTTAGCTACTGTTGCTGAAGTTAACAAACTTATGGGTGGAGACGCTTCTGGGCGTGTTGCTAGATAATAACCAACTGAAACATTAAAATCAAAACAAACAAACTCGATTAGTACATGAAAAAATCAATTGCAATTATTTGCGGTGGTGGTCCTGCACCTGGAATAAATACTGTTATAAGTACAGTAGCCAAAACTTTTATGAAAGATGGTTATAAGGTTATAGGCGTACATCACGGTTTTCAAGGATTGCTTTCAGAAGAACCAGAAGTAAAGGTTTTTAACTTTCATCATGCAGATCGTATTTTTAGTCGTGGAGGTTCTACTTTAATTATGAGTAGATTTAAACCGAAAGACAGTGATTTTAATTCAGATTTTTTCAAAAAGAATAATGTAAAATTATTGGTAACTATTGGCGGCGACGATACAGCATCTACCGCCAATAGATTAACCAAATATCTTCATTCGCAAGAGTTAGAAGTAGCTCATGTACACGTTCCTAAAACTATAGATAACGATTTGCCTTTGCCAGATAGAAATCCAACATTTGGTTTTCATACAGCCAAAGACGAAGGTGTTAGAATTGGTAATACGGTGTATGAAGATGCAAGAACCAGCGAAAACTGGTTTGTTATGTCTGCAATGGGACGTTCGGCAGGACATTTAGCTTTTGGAATCGCTTCAGCATGTCATTTTCAAATGATGATTATTCCAGAAATGTTTAACAAAACAAAAATTACTTTCGAGAAGATTATTAATATGATAGTGTCTTCTATCGTGAAATGTAAACTGGAGGGTGTCGAGTATGGCGTAGCTTTAGTAAGTGAAGGTGTTTTTCATTTTATGGAAGAAGAAGAAATTATAAATTCCGGTATTAATTTTACTTACGACGATCACGGTCATCCGGAATTAGGAAATGTAAGTAAATCACATATTTTTAACTATCTGTTACAATTAAAATTGAAAGAGATCGGATTAAAAGTAAAATCTAGACCAGTAGAACTTGGTTACGAATTAAGATGTTGTAATCCTATAGCATTCGATTTAACATTATGCTCTTTATTGGGAATAGGTGTTAAAAAGTTATTCGATCAAGGCATTTCAGGTTGTATAGTGAGTGCAAACTCAAAGGGTGATATTACGCCTTTATATTTAAAGGATTTTGAAGATGAAAACGGAAAAATACCACCAAGATTAGTCGATATCAATTCAGATATGGCTCAGCTTTTTATAAATAATCTATTTTATCTTAAAGAGAAAGATTACGAAAAAGCAAAAAAATATTTACCAAATCCAGAAGCATACGATTTCAAAAAAATCTTAAACTGGAATTAAAAATTTAAACATAACAAAATGGCACAATTTTCAAGATTAGAAGTAGCTCAGACAATGAAAGAAACTGGAATGATTCCTTTATTCTTTAGTAATGACCTTGACTTAAGTAAAAATGTATTAAAAGCTTGTTACGATGGTGGAGCAAGATTGATGGAATTCACAGCTCGTGGAGATTTCGCTCACGAAGTTTTTGGTGAATTAACTAAATATGCTATTAAAGAATTACCAGGTATGATAATGGGTGTTGGTTCTGTTACAGATGCGGGTGCAGCTTCTTTATACATGGCGTTAGGTGCAAACTTTATTGTTACTCCAGTTTTAAGAGAAGATATCGCAATTGCTTGTAACCGTAAAAAAGTATTATGGTCTCCTGGATGCGGTACTTTAACAGAAATTACTAGAGCTGAAGAATTAGGATGTGAAATCGTAAAATTATTCCCTGGTGATATCTACGGACCTCAATTTGTAAAAGGAATTAAAGGCCCACAACCTTGGACAAGTGTTATGCCAACTGGTGGTGTTTCTCCAACAGAGGAAAACTTAAAAGGATGGTTTGATGCAGGTGTAACTTGTGTTGGAATGGGATCTCAATTAATTTCTAAAGATATTATCGCTAATAAAGATTACGCGAAATTAGAGCAAGATGTAAAAAAGGCATTAGCTATCGTAAAAGCGGTTAGAAAATAATCATTTTTCAATTTATATTATAATAAAGGACTGTCTTTAAAGACGGTCCTTTTTGTGTTTAATTTGTTTGTAGAATAGCGATGTGTCTAGAAATTAAGTACATAAATACTAGAAAGAATATTTTTTAAAATTTATCACATTTTATGTTGTGTAGTTTTATAAATCAGCTTATATTTGCACAGCTTTTGAGAAATTATATATTTCGAAAAAAGCCCTTTCAGAACACTTGTTGTTCTTGAATGGTGGCATAGCTCAGTTGGATAGAGCACCTGCCTTCTAAGCAGGCGGTCGAAGGTTCGAATCCTTCTGCCATCACAAAAAAGCTTTCGAGAAATCGGAAGCTTTTTTTGTTTTAGATCACTTTTATAAAGGATCTCTTTTATCTTCATATCAGTTCGGAGTCTTATATAATTTTCAAAGTCCAAAAATCTATTTATTTTTCGGCTTCAATCGCTGAAATTTCCTAATTTATTCAGACTTCTAAATAAGTTTAAAAGTTTATCAATTACATGACAATTATCATGTTTTATTACCCGAAAATATCATGTGTAGAACGAAAACGTTTGAAAGAATTTATCGTAAATTCTCACTATTAAGAATGATTCTAATTAGATTCAAGTTGTTTGTTTTTAGCCTGTTTACAACCATTTTAACCTAAAACTAATTAGTTTTTTTCTTCTGTATTAACTAAATTTACCTAGAATAAAAGATATAGTTTCTTGTAAAAAATTCATTTAATTTTTAAACTATAAATGATTCAAAAAACTAATCAGAAAAATTCCATTTAATTTTAATAGAAATAATGATTTCCATCACTTTAATTTAGCTAAAATTTATATTCAAAAAAGCACGGCTAAATTGTATAGAGATGTAATAAATTGTGTGTTAAAAAGTATCATCGATTTTAAATTTACAAATAACATGAGTAGAGAAAAAAATGCTAATAATGAGGCCGTAATTCGAAGCAGAAAAGACACTATAAGGTATATAAACCTTCAGTTAGCTGCTTTAGGACAACCTATTTATAATGACGACGAAAATGCAGAAATTGCATATAGTAATCCAAATTTTCAAAAACTAACAAATGGATTAATTAAGAGTTTTCGTGAAAAGTCAAGAATATTGTCAGATCATTTATCTCCTGTAGATAGTCGAATACAGTCTTTTATAGATGATTATTTAAAAGAAATACCTTTTAATGCATCGTTAAAGTTACCAAACGATACTTTAGTTTTAAATCAGGCGGGTCATGCTCGTGAGGTTAGTTTACCTCCAAATGGAGATACGTTTGTAAGTGATGATATTTCATCATATAGAGTAAAACAAGGGGTTTTAAATAACCCAGTTCATGATAAAAGAACAACTAAAGGTACATTTCATATTGTAGAAGGTAGTTTGCCTGTACCATTAGATAAATTTGAAGTACCAAAAATTACATTTGCACATTTATTAAATGCTGCAATTAATCCTTCTGATGAGTTAAAAACATTACCGTTTACTGCTAAACAAAAGGAAGAAGCCAAAGTTATGGTGTCTATGTTAATGAGACCAATGGTTTGCCCAGAAGTAAAAGGAGTGATCACTAAAAAGAGCTTAGAAGTACGCTTTTTTGCACCAGGAACATTAGTAAGTAATTTAGATTTCGTTGAATCTATTTTTGGAAATGCTGGAGATCCCTCTCTTGTACAAAACGATGCAGCTTTAGATACTGAACATTGGACAGGACATACAGGTTGTGTAATCCTTGCTCCGCAATTAAAAACACTTAAGAAAAAAGATGTTGGTTTACCACATTATGATGATGCTTCAGAGCGTCAGAGAAAAGATGGTATGTGTTGGAAAGATGCGAACGATTTATATAACGAAGGTGGCGCTTTTAAATTAACATGTAGAGATGATAGAGGTGTAGTGGTTACGCTTATTGCTGACAACTATTTCGGATACTCTAAAAAAGAAATTAAAACTCAAATTAGTTATTCTGCTAACTTATTTGGTTTAGTAGAAGAAGAACATTCTGGAGGAGCTGTTGCTTACCCAAGAGGTGTTATGGGAGATATTGTAAATGGTATTGGATTCTCGAATAAATACGGAAATATTTATAGCTTCGAAGATGTTAAAAACTTTTTAGGAGATAGAATTGATGTAAAAGAAGGGAATTACGCGATAGATAAGAAATATCCAAACATCGTTTATGTTCCTGAAAACGCATACATAAATACGAATACAAATGATATTACTTGGATGTATAATGATACAGATCAACGTATCCTTTTAAATCCGAATAAAACATATGTTCATCCATCAGGGCATAAGTTTAAATTAGAAAAACACGATGCTGTTGCGCTTTGGAGACTTGTAGCTACAGCTCCAGAGGGTGTATTTTGTCATAAACCTTGTACAGTTTCAGGTGGAGGAAAGTCTGAGATTTCTAAATCAATGAAAAATGCAATTACATATAGTAATTTCAACATTATTGATATTGATGCCGACTTTAAAAAAGCTGACGAAATTATAGAGTACGATTACTCTAAAAGATGGAGAAATTACGATCCAACTTTACCACCATCAGGACCGTTTTTAAGTTCTAAAAGAACATTAGGTTCTGCTGTAAGATTATTACAACCTTTAGATGTGTTTACAGACGAGTATAACGAATTTGTAACAAACATACCAGTACACATTAGATCTTTAGTATTATTTATTAAGCGTCTGTATCGTCAAGATCATGGGGCTTTAAATTGGAAAGATAGTGTATCTGTAGATATTGTTAATGGTCAAAAAGGTACAGGTCTTAAGTACTTAAATAATCCAGTAGTTGGTAGTTATGTACGTATTGGTTTTAATCAAGAAGGAAATTGGTTGTTAAACAAATTAAGATCTGATTTTTCTGCAAGTTTAAAAATCCAGATGGAAGATGATATTTCTGCGTCTATAACATTACCGAGAAATAACTTTAAATACCTTAATCCACAATATACAAATAAGAGTTTAAAAGTCGTTGCGAATTGTGAAGCTCACTTATTCCAAAGACCAGATGAAGCTATTATTCGTGGGTATGATAAAGGTGCAGAACGTGATATTGTAGGAGAGAATGTGTTTCTTACAAATTACGAAATGTTGACTAAGAAAGATGCTATAGAAATTTACGAAGACACAATTAACTTCGATAAATATACACAACCGGTTAAAGAATTAATCGAGAGCGTTGTAAATAGCTCTAGCGACGAAGAATACTTTGCTTTACCATCGCATACAAGAATTGTAGATGGAGAACCAACTAAAAACCCTCGTTATTTAGAGAAAAATATATTCTTAGAAGAATCTGAAGCAAGTTATTTAGCCGAAGTAGGTATGCGTTTATTCAGAAAAGTAGAATCTGAAGATGCTATTAACTATGTTGTAAACGCTGTATTACCAGGAAGACGTAATAACCCAGCAGATACAAAAGCAGGAATTCGTCCGTTAGCAGTTTACAACCCAATTCATTATCAAGAAACTCCAGAATTGTTTATGGACTTTATTTGTAGTCTTACAGGTAAATCACCATCTACAACAGGAGCAGGGTCTGAAGGCGCTTTAACAAAAGGACCTTTTAATATGTTAACGCCAACTACAGATTTAAATAATGCGTTATTATCTCACATCCTAACAGAATCTAATGCGTTTAGTACAGCTGCCGGTTATGTTGGAGGAGAAAATAAAGTAGATCACGATATTAGTATTTTAATCCCTGAAATTTGGGCACGTTTAGAGCCTCAAGACAGAGATCCTAAATTCTTAATTAAAGACGGAGCTCTTGAAAAACTTGAAGATTTTGAATATAATGGTCAGAAAATTTTAGGAAGTAGACTTGGATACCGTATTACAAAACAATTCTCTTTAAGATGTTTAAATCGTATTTTCGATGAACCTAACGCTGTGTTTAACGAAAAAATGCTTAAACCAGAATTACAAGGGATGGACGATTATGTAGATGGAATTAACAATATTGTTGAAGCACAACAAAAAGTAGCTTTAAGATATTTTGAAGATGGTAGTATTGAAGCTGCTGTTCCTCCATTAAAAATTCTTTTACATATGATGGCTTACGGAAACTACGAAGGTAAAGAAATGAGCGATCCTGAATTAAGAGGTTATTTCGAAAGAGATTATATAATTAACAGCGATTGGTATAAAGAAAGACTGAAGTTGAAACAACAAAAAGACATCAGTTTTTATACGAAACAAATTAATTATTTAGAAACATTTATCTCTAGCCCAGGAAATAAACAACTAGTTGCAGAAATGGATTTATCTAGTCGTTTACAAAAAGTTAAAGATTTGTATAATGAAGCTAATACAGCAGAATATTTAGAAGGATTAGAAGGAACAATAGGTGTAGATCCATTGTATCGTAAATAATTTTGAATAGATAATATGCAGTTTTAACTGTGTAAGTATATAAAAGCTTGAGGTTCGCCTCAAGCTTTTTTTTGGTTATTAGAATAACCATTAAGTATAAACTCCACTTATTTAGAATTCAATAGCCTGTCGCTTTTCGAATCGAAATGGGGTTTGATTTGAAATCATTAAATTTGAATTGAAATACAAAAGTAGGATTATAAAAGAGTTAAGCATGAATAAAATTGTTTGGGGTATTATTGGTTGTGGCGATGTCGCTGAAGTTAAAAGTGGACCCGCTTTTTCTAGAATTGAACATTCGGAACTAAAGGCCGTGATGAGAAGAAATCTAGCTAAAGCTGAAGATTTTGCCAAGCGACATAATGTTAAATATTGGTACGATAATGCAGCTCAAATTCTGGAAGATCCAGATATAAATGCGGTGTACATTGCTACGCCACCGGCATCTCATTTACAATATACATTAGATGCCATTAATGCAGGAAAGCATGTGTATTTAGAAAAACCTATGGCGTTAAATACAACTGAAGCCAAACAAATTGTGGTAGCTTTAAAGAGATCTAAAACAAAATTAACGGTTGCGCATTACAGACGTCATCTACCAGCTTTTTTAAAAGTTAAGGAGCTATTATGTGAGAATAAAATAGGGGAGGTTCTGTTTGCCGATATTCAAATATTACAATCTAGAAAATCGAATCTTATAGCGAAATCAGATGTGCCTTGGCGACTCGATCCTAAAGTGTCTGGAGGTGGGTTGTTTCACGATTTAGCACCACATCAGTTGGATTTAATGTATACCTATTTCGGAGATTATACATCGGCAATAGGATTTTCAAGGAGTAAAAATAATCAAGAAGCCGATACTATTGTAAACGGTATTATTCAATTTAAAAACGGCATTCAATGTCGTGGAGTTTGGTCTTTTAATAGCGCTGAAGCAGATCAAAAAGATGAATGTATTATTTATGGAACCGAGGGTAGAATAGTCTTTTCTTTCTTTGGTGAAGTCGTAAAATATTATAAAAATGGAGAAGCGTATAGTTTCAATTTTAATAATCCAAAACACGTACAACAACCAATGATATCGGCTGTTGTTGATTATTTTTTAGGCCAAGGAGAAAATCCATGTTCGGCAGAAGAAGCGCTTAAAGTGACTGAAATTATGGATGCATTTACATCTCATTAATTCAAACTTATCTAAAACAATTTGTTGAAATTCAAGACAAGTGTACTGTAGGACTAGTCGTTAAAATTTTCATAAATGTAGTCTTTTTCGTAGTCTCTAGAGAATTAACAATTTCTAGAGATTTTTATTTTTTATAATTATTAAGACCTTGAATTTTTTGTAAATATTTATCAATTTCCTTGCTGTTTTTGAATTTTGGAGCCTGCTTTTTTAAAAAGTGATTATTATGGAATTTCTACATTTGATTATAATTTAAAACAAATATAATCATGAAAAAATTATTAATAGTTTGTGTTGCAATTTTTGGAATTACCTTAAGTGCATCTGCTCAAGAAGGTTTTAGAGTTGGTATTCATGGTGGAGTTCCATTAGGTGATGCTAATGATGTTTCAAACTTTAATTATGGAGCAGATTTATCTTATTTATTTCAAGTTAGAGAAAATTTAGCAATTGGTGCAGCAGGTAGTTATACAACATTTTCGGGAGATGATATTGAAATAGATAATTTACCAAATATTGGAATAGACGACTTTTCTTTCGCAACTGTTGCTGGATCTGCTAGAGGTGAATACAATAATTTATTTCTTACAGCAGACTTAGGTTATGCTTTTGGTGTGGATACTGGCGATTTAGAACCTGCTTTTAACTTAGACAACGATTATAATGGTGGTGTATACTATCAAGGTAAATTTGGTTGGACTAACGGAACTTTTGATATTTATGGGTACTACAAAGGTATTAGCGGAGATGATTTAAATTTATCTGCAGTTGGTGCCGGTTTTGCTTATAAAATCTAAATTTAGATCTAATAAAATGTATTTAAAGACTGCCGAAAAGGTGGTCTTTTTTTTGTTTAAAACAGTTTAACTTAAATTATTTTAAATCAGTTACTATACTATTTAGGAGAGTTGTGGAATTAGAAGATAGGAGAATTGGTTGCTAATTTACACATCATTTTGTTTTCAAAACAGCTGTTACTTATTAGATGAATACACTGTTGGTTGTGTTATAAGAACCTTAAAACATGATAATTATCATAATTTATGTGTCTTAAATATCTGATTTTTGTAAATCTTTTTGTCAAGAAAAAGAATAACCAAAAACAAATAAAATGAAAAAATTACATTCCTTTCATATACCTGTAATGGGAATCGGGTTTACTGTTGATACACCACTAAAAGTGTCTCATTTAGGAATTGATTCGGCTATATCTTTAGTAGATGATATTTTACTTGAAAAGCTTCGTAAAATGTACTGCAATATGTTTGAGTTACCTTATAATGAAATAGATAATTCGCAACCAGATTTTAGAGCAAAACGTATAACATCATATTTAAATATGATTCACGACGTGACTGAAGAAAAATTTAATCAGCTAAAAGAAGTTAACAAATCGTACACAGAAGAACTTAAAAATTATTTGAATTTATTACCTAGTACTTCAGAGATAAAATCTCAGTTTGTAAATGCTATTTCGGGAACGTTCAATTTAGATAAAGCAAAGAAATTCTTTTCAGAGAACTTAGTAAAAGGAAGTATAGATGTTAATATCATGACTAAAGTTGATAAGGACAATTTTAAGGATAAAGAAAAATTACCTGTAGAGTATAACGATGCCCACTCGGCATTAAGAGGGTATGCCAATTCTAACTTAAGCTCGTCTTTAATTTTATCGGCAGGTATGAATCCGCATTTATTCAGTTATATCGAAAATTTTAAAGATTTCTATCCAGATGCTACAGGTTACATTAAAAAGAAAGTGATTCTTAAAGTAAGCGATTATAGATCTGCATTAATTCAAGGTAAAATCTTAGCCAAAAAAGGAATTTGGGTTTCCGAATTTAGAATTGAATCTGGATTAAATTGTGGTGGACATGCCTTTGCAACTAATGGATTATTACTAGGGCCAATCTTAAACGAATTTACAGTTAACAAACAGGTCCTAACAAACGAGCTTCATGAATTACTAACAAAAGCATTAGAAGCTAAAGCATACGACGTTCCTGAAATAGCATTGCCTGTAAAAATTACAGCTCAAGGTGGGGTTGGAACATCAGAAGAACATGAATTTTTGCTAAGTAAATATAATTTAGACTCAATAGGTTGGGGTACACCATTTTTATTGGTTCCCGAAGCGACTTCTGTAGACGACGCAACACTACAAAAGTTGATAAAAGCTAAAGAAGAGGATCTGTATTTAAGCGATATTTCTCCTTTAGGAATTCCTTTTAATAGTATGAGAGGAAATACTAAAGACGATGAGAAATATAGAAATATTGAAAAAAACAGACCGGGAAGTGCGTGTCCTAAAATGTATGTGGCTTTAAATAAAGAGTTTTCTGAAGAGGGATTATGTACTGCTTCAAGACAATATCAGCATTTAAAAATTAAGCAATTAGACGAGCAAGGATTAGATGAGCTTGGTTATAAAAAAGCACTAGATAAGATAACAGTAAAGTCTTGTGTATGCGTAGGCTTAAGCACATCTACATTATTAAAATATAATTTAGACACAAAAGTTGAAGGTACAGGAGTATCCATTTGTCCTGGACCAAACATGGCGTATTTCTCAAGAATAATGAGTTTAAAAGAAATGACATCTCATATTTATGGTGAAATAAAAAATATAGTTTCACCTAATCGTCCTAATCTTTTTGTAAAAGAATTGTCGATTTACGTGGATTATATTACAGACAAGTTTAATGACTCTCCTATAATTTCAAATAAAAGAGAAGAAAAATATTTCCTGACATTTATTGAGAATTTAAAAGGAGGTGTAAAGTATTACGAAGAGCTGTTAGACCAAACTAAAGATTATTTTGAAGTTTCTAAAAATTCAATTTATGCAGGTTTAGAAACCGAATTAAACAGATTAAAAGCACTTAGTTTAAGAGTGGAAGATGCCATGCAAATTGTTGCCTAGTCTTTTATATTAAGCTCCAAATAAATAAAAGCCTTGCAGTAGTGCAAGGCTTTTTATGTCTAAAATAAAGTAATATAATTATAGAGTTACTAAATGTGTGCCTTCGGATAAATTGACATTATAAAATGAGCAATCTGTGTTGAATTTTTCTTTGTATAGTTTTGAAATACGGTCTTGAATATCTGCCAATGCAGATTTTTTTACAATATTAATTGTACAGCCACCAAAGCCACCGCCCATCATACGTGCGCCAATAATGTTGTCGTTTTCTTTGGCGAGGTCTACAAGGAAATCTAATTCACGACAACTTACATAAAATTGATGTCTTAATCCATTATGAGACTCAAAGAACAGCTCTCCTAAACGTTCTAAGTCATTTGATTTTAGAGCTTCAACAGCTTTTAAAACACGAGAATTTTCTTGAACAACATAAAGCGCTTTTTGGTAATCTTCTTCTTTAACTCGGCGTCTTACTTTTAATATATCGCCTGCATTAGCGTATCTTAAAGATGGTATATTAAATAATTTACAGATGTTTTCACAAACAAGTCTTCTATCGTTATAAGCAGCTTCAGATAGATTGTGCTTTACGTTTGTATTTATTAATAATAATTGATAGTCGTTAAGTTCAATACGAATAGGTCTAGCCACTTGCGATCTACAATCTAGAAGTAAAGCGTGGTCTTTTATGCCAAACATACTCGCGTACTGATCCATAATTCCGCAACGTACTCCTGCAAAATTATGTTCTGCTTGTTGTGAAATTAAGATCATTTCAGATTTTGTTAATCCTAATGTAAACAATTCATTTAAGCAGAAAACTACACTATTTTCTAATGCCGCTGATGATGATAAACCAGCGCCTTCAGGAATATTACCCCCAAAAGCAATGTTGAAAGGAGCGACTGTAATTCCTTTTTTCTGAATTTCAGAAACAACACCAATCACATAATTTCTCCAGCCACCGTTTGGTATAGGTATAATATCGTTTAAACTAAAGGTGTAAGATTCATTCATGTCGAAAGCAAAAGCTGTACATGTATCTGTCTCAGATTTTTGTACAGCCGCAACAATACCTTTATCTATAGCAGCAGGAAAAACAAAACCTTCATTATAATCGGTATGTTCACCTATTAGGTTAATTCGGCCAGGAGAGAATACTAATATAGGCGTTGTTTTAAAATTGGTTTGAAAAGATTCGGCAATGGTTTTAATTAGTTGTTGTGTCATTATATTATTGATAAAATACAGCTGATTTTGTATATGATTTTTTATAATTTTATAGCGTGCAATTTACTCTTATTAATTCACCTATTTAGGTTGAAATAGCCAAAATGAGCATTAATTAATTTAGGAAAAGCAGTTAGTCGTTTTTTATTGTAATTTGGTGTATCAAGATGTTGTCTTTATAAAATTATTGCTTTTTTGCGTTAAAAACAAAAGCGATTCAATCAATATGTTTAATAGAATGTATCTACGAGATTTAATAATAAATTTTAATGTAAAGTATTGGTTTTAAGGTGTTTTGTTTCTTTTTAGATTAAGTAAAAAATTTATAGTGTTTAACTTAAAATTGTGGTTTATTATACGATTTGTGTCTTAATATTATGTAAATTTGATAATGGTTTAATAGAAACCGGAAATGTATAATTAATCATTTAAAACATAAAGTTATGAGTAAAAGTGGAAACGCCGTTTTAGGTCTTTTAGCTGGAACAGCAATAGGAGCATTAATTGGAATTCTTTATGCCCCAGATGAAGGTAGTAAAACAAGAAAACGTCTGTCAAAAGAAGCTTCGGCTGCAGCAGATAAGATGAATAATAGTGCTCACGATTTGAAAGATAAAGTAAGTGCTAGTGCACATGATTTGAAAGAAAAAGTAAGCCATGCAATGGAAGGTAAAAGAGGTACTTTAGACGAACAATTAGAGTCTATAGTGACAGATGCTAGCCATAAAGCAGATGATGTTATTTCAAGTCTTGAAAAAAAATTAGCTAATCTAAAAGAGCATAATAAGAAATTTCAAAAATCATAATATATGAATGTTTTTGAATCTTTAAATGAGACTTCAAATAAAGCAAAAGATGTTGGTGAGAGGTATATAGAGACTTCTCACCAATATTTAAAATTAAAAATATTTCAACAGCTAACAGGGGCGATGAGCCTTTTTGGTAAGATGCTGTTGATTGGATCTATTTTATTTATTGCTTTTTTATTTTTAGCAATTTCTGGAGCAATAGCAATTGGGTATTGGCTCGATAATTTTGCGCTAGGTGCCTTAATTGTTGGTGGCTTGTTTTTATTAATAGCCCTTTTTATTTATTTATTAAGACATCGTATAGATCAGAAATTTATAGAAGTTATGTCTGAAAACTTTTTTGATTAATTTATGAAGAAAGAATTTAAAAATTTCGAAGAGATTAAACTGGAACTTAAACGTTTGGATTTAGAACGCCAAATTGCTTGGGAAGAAATGAAAGGTTTAAAAGAAGATGTTAAAGAAGATTTAAATCCTTTAAATTGGATACAAACAGTTCTTAATTATATAGGTAAGGTAGGGTCTTTAATGTTTATTAAAAAAATGTTTAAGTAAGGTTTTCAGTTAATTGAAAGCTTAAGATTACTATTTCATTATTAAAATATTACACCTAATAAGTAAAAGATTATTCTTTTCCTATTAGGTTTTTTGTTTTAATTAATTGATTTTAAGGTCTGTAATATGCTCACTTTTGAGTTGATGTTTTTAGAATTATAATTATGGGTTTCGTATATGAAGCTCTTTTTTATGCTTGGATTTTAAATAATAGTAAGACTATCAATTGTTTCTATAAGTTGATAATAACTTTTAATAACTTAAACGGTAAGGATTGTCTCAAAAATTCTACTTTTGTTGTAATTAAAAGATAAGAAATTATGTCTGATACTATTGAGAAAGTAAAGTGCCTTATAGTGGGTTCTGGTCCTGCGGGATATACTGCAGCTATTTATGCGGCTAGAGCTAATATGTTTCCAGTATTATACCAAGGAATGCAACCTGGTGGTCAATTAACCACAACAAATGAAGTAGAAAATTTTCCTGGGTACCCAGACGGTATTACAGGTCCAGATATGATGATTCAGTTACAAGAACAAGCAAAACGTTTTGGTTCAGATATTCGTGATGGTTGGGTAGCTAAAGTTGATTTTTCAGGAGATGTGCATAAAGTTTGGGTTAATGAAACTCAAGAAATTCACGCAGAAACTGTTATTATTTCTACTGGAGCTACTGCCAAATATTTAGGTATACCTTCAGAGCAAAAATACCTTTTACTAGGAGGTGGAGTATCTGCTTGTGCTGTTTGTGATGGATTCTTTTACAGAAATCAAGAAGTTGTTATTGTTGGTGCTGGAGATTCTGCTTGCGAAGAAGCGCATTATTTATCTAAATTATGTAAAAAAGTAACCATGTTAGTAAGACGTGATGAATTTAGAGCATCTAAAATTATGACTAACAGAGTTAAGAAAACTGAAAATATAGAGATTTTATTCAACTCTGAAACGGAAGAAGTTTTGGGAGATGGACAAGTGGTTACTGGAGTTTTAATTAAAAACAACAAAACTAACGAACTTAAAGAAGTACCTGCAACAGGATTTTTCGTAGCTATTGGCCATAAACCAAATACAGATATTTTTAAAGGCTTTTTAGACTTAGACGAAACGGGTTATATTATTAATAAACCGGGGTCTTCTAAAACAAATATCGAAGGTGTATTTGTATCTGGAGATGCTGCAGATCATGTGTACAGACAAGCAATTACAGCTGCTGGTACAGGATGTATGGCAGCCTTAGATGCAGAACGTTATTTAGCCTCTAAAGAGGTTGAAGTAGAGGCTTAATCAAAAAAGAACACTATTTAAAAACCCGAGTATAATTTTATACTCGGGTTTCTTTTTTTAATCTGACTCTAACACAAAATATCAAGTATTAGTGTGGTAATAAATGTGATTAAGGTTTCCATATTGATTGATTGATTGATTGATTGATTGATTGATTGATTGATTGATGAAATTAATTTTGATTGTCCTTGTCTGATGTAATATTGATGCCGTCTTCATTAATATTTACATTGACTTCGCTACTTTTTGCCTTAACACCATCACTTCCTATTTGAATATCGACGTTATCATTTTTAATTTTAATGCCTTCACTGTTAATTTTTACAGAGCCGTTATCATTATTAATATTTAAGTCGATGAAATCATCATCTTCGTCATCACCTTCTTCAATGTCATAACAATTCAAGCATTCAATAGAGTCATCTAATATTTTAAGCGTGTGGTTAGAATTATCATAACTTATAATATTATCTGGAGAACTTTCATAATGTAAAAATGAGCGCATATTTCTATTAAGATTTACATATGTACCTTCTGGAAGGTATAATATAATCTGAACATTTTGATCTCTATATTTGTTCTCGTAATCTGTTAGTAAATAACTGTCTAATAACAATTCATTATTTTCTATGCTGTATCCATAAGTAATCTTTTCAGCGTATTTTTTTGCATCCAAGTAATTAGCTCCTTTAGACTCCTTTTCAATATGAATCGAAGCCACACTGTCTTTAGAAGATCGAACGACTAATTTAATATCTCGGGCTACAATTATTTTTTGGTCATTATCATTATAAGCAATTTTAAAATCATAACTTCTTCGAATACGACGGTCGTATTTAGAATTCATTACCATTTTAATACGCAAGGTATCGGCAGTATTGTAAACTAAAGATTCCTTCTTAGTCACAATAGATTCTAAAGCGTGATCTGATGTTAGTTTAGCTCCAACGGTAAAGGCTGCAATTAAAGAAATTAACCAAATACCTAAAAGCGTGAATTTTGCCACTTTACCAATAGACTTCAGATTATCAATTAGAATTTTCAATCCTAAATAGAGTACAAAAAAGAACGGAATCCCTATAGCGAAAAACAGCAATATTGAGCCCAACCAAATAGGTAAACCTGTTGTGTTTAGAGCATCTGGATAATCCATCCACCAAGGTTGAAATAATGAAGATGTTCCTAAAGATATCAAGCTAATGAGTAATCCGAAAATAGTAACAGCCCCAATAACGACTAAAATAACACCTATAAACTTAGCGAATAGCCTTAGAAAAAACATAATAATGTCTCCAATTGCATCAAAAAATGACTTAGAAGACGACTTTACTTTACTGCCGTATTTCTCGTAATCTACATTTTTTACGGTGTCTGAAACGTCTTCAAATCCTTTTTTAATTTTTTTTTCGATGTTGCTAATATTAACAGGTTCTCCTGTCATGGTTAGTTTTTCTGCAGTTGTTAGTGCTTCTGGAACTAAAATCCAGAATAGAATATAAATCAAAATAAAAGTTCCTCCAGATCCGAATGACAATAAAACCCAAATTAAGCGAACCCAGATGGCATCTATACCTAAATAGTGGGAAATTCCAGAAGCTACACCTCCAATGTATGAGTTGCTCGTATCTCTGTAGAGTTTTTTGTTCGCCTTAGAACTTGACTGAGTAAAAGGTTCGTCTTCAAAAATCTCATCGTCTACAAGATAATCTTCTGGCTGCCCCATTATAGAAATAACATCGTCTACTTCTTTCGAGCTTATTACTTGCTTGTCGTGCTTAACACGTTCGCTAAACAATTCTGCTATACGTGCTTCAATATCAGCAATGATTTCAGAACGGCCTTGAGAGTCGGTAAATGAACGTTTAATAGCCTCAAGATAGCGTTGTAATTTTTGGTAAGCATCTTCATCTATGTGGAAAAATGTACCTGCTAAATTTATGTTGACGGTCTTATTCATTGCTGTTATTTTTTTGGCTGGTTACTAGGTTTACTGCGTTTTGTAATTCACTCCAAGTGGTGTTTAATTCACTTAGAAATAATTTTCCGGTTTCGGTTAAACCGTAATATTTACGTGGTGGTCCCGAGGTCGATTCTTCCCAACGGTAATTAAGAAGTCCTGCGTTTTTTAGACGCGTTAGCAACGGATATATGGTGCCTTCTACCACTAGCATCTTGGCGTCTTTTAAGGTTTGTAGAATTTCTGCTACATAAGCGTCGTCATCTTTTAATACAGATAAGATGCAGTATTCTAAAACACCCTTGCGCATTTGAGCTTTTGTGTTTTCTATTTTCATCTGTTTATGTATTTAAAAGTGTATGTAAGACACTTTGTTTGACTAAATGGTATTAAAATTATTTGAGTCATGTTTTAATGCATTTTAGATTTAAACTGTTCATTTTTTTGATTTGATTGATGGTTGATTATTTGATGAAATGTATTGTACATGGATAATGATACGCTTCGCCGTCTTTGGCTTTTAAACTGGCTCTTACTATTAAGGCTAACTCCACTATAAACCCAATAATTGCCAGTCCGCCTAAAGCACCTCCTAAATATAATAGGGGAGAAGGTTTACCTATATTTATATGAATGCTATCGAACATATTAAAATCGATAATATCGAATCCACTAAATATATTGAATAGAAAAAAAGGTACGGTTATCATGCCCAGAACAACAGTGTATAATAAAATACTAATCTGAAAATTGATAGCTTCCTTCCCGTGATTATCTATAAACTCAGATTTGTCTTTGTTGGCAATCCATAATACTACGGGTGCAATAAAATTTCCTAATGGAAAAATGAATCTAGAAAAGGTAGAGAGATGAATAAAAGTAGCGATATTTTTTTGGTGGGTGTCGAGCATAGTTTTTAATTTAATGGGTGGTGGATTAATACATTTTGTAATGTTCGGAGTCTGTTGTTTTGTATAGAAGCATATTGGTTTCGTTTTTAAATAGTAATTCTCCAGTCTTTGTTTTTGATGTTTCTTTTTCAGATTTTAAAGCAAACTCTCCAATTATTTTAGCCATATTATGCTTTTGTTTCTCACTATAATTATTGAATTTAGGATCGGTTATTATAATTAGCATGTCTATATTGCCTTCATCTTCATTCACTTTTATTTCTATTTGGTCTGTGTTGTATTCACTTGCTATGCTTTGTTCTAGATTATAAATAAACGACAATTTGTCTTTTGCATTAGTACAATTCAGTATAGAAATAAAACCCAATAATGTAAAAATGAAACCGATTTTCTTCATGTTTAAAAAGTATATAATAGTTGTCTATGCAAATATATGTTTAAAAAAAGGTATTATGCAAAACATAGTAGTGTATTTTAACATAAAATTAACAAATGTATTCTCGATATTTTTCGATATTTTTACTGAAACTAATTTGTATTATGACATTAACTCCTTCAAAACTGAATAGCTATTTAATGCTGAAGTTACCCGCTGCCTTTATATGTGGAGTGCGTTCAAAACATATAGACAACGAAAAATGCATCGTGACAGTAAAACATAGGTGGATAAATCAAAACCCATTTAAATCGATGTTTTGGGCCGTGCAAGGTATGGCGGCAGAACTTACTACTGGTGCTTTAATGATTTCTGAAATCAGTAAAAGTGGTAAAAAAATATCCATGTTAGTCTTGAGTAATACAGCTAGTTTTTCAAAAAAAGCAACAGGTCGTATTACGTTTGTATGTGATGAAGGAGATAAAGTAAAAGAAACTATTGCTACAGCTATCGCAACAGGAGAGGGGCAAACCGTATGGCTAAAATCGGTTGGCACTAATGCGGAAGGTGTAGAAGTTTCTACTTTTAATTTTGAATGGACCGTTAAAGTAAAGGGGTGAAATTGTTTGTTTCTCTAGATTAGATAATATGGTGAATCTTAGCTTTCCTTATAATGAGTGCCAGATTTATACAAGCCCATTATATTTGGTCGACTAAATCCCTGAGTTGTTCTAGAGACTACTTATTCTTGTCTAATAGTTTTTATTTTACTTTAAATTTTATTGAGTTTTGTCCGTAGAACGGATTGAATCGCTCTTAAAATTTAAGTAATTTATTATGAAAAAGATATTAATTCTATTGCTCGTTATAGGGGCTAAAATGACATATGCTCAAGAAGTAGACGGCGTATATTTAAAAGGAGAAATGTTTCCAGGTACAGATGTAACCGATATTACTAAACTAGAGGCAGGAATAAATATTCTTTTAATAAATACAAGTAAAGAGAAATTAACTGTTGGCGGAAAATTTCAAAACACGAATTTTATTTACGTGGATAGTGATGTGCCTTTTGAAACAGATGAGATCGAAGATTTTAACACGTTTAGTTTTAAATTGGCTTACCAACGCCGTTTAAGCGATACTTGGTCTATAAATGTAATGGGAGAATCTCAGGTTTCGTCAAACTTCGGGCAGAACGACATAAGTTCTGAAGATCTTTTTTTTAATGCAAGAGCAACTTTCGAAAAGTATGACGAGACCAATAATGCTATTTGGACACTAGGAGCAGCCTACGATATACAATATGGACTGTATTATCCAATTCCTGTATTTGCATATACTAAAAGATTAGACGATGCTTGGGCTTATAAAATAGGTTTTCCAGATGCTCGTGTTAAATGGTCTTTATCAGATCATCACAATTTTGAGGGGTTTGCAACACTTACTGGGTTTACGGGAAATATTAATGACGGTGTAGAGATTTATAAAGAAGATTATTATGGTACGTTAAGACAAACGAGTTACTTACTTGGTTTGGGGTATAACTATAATTTTTTACAGAATTTCGAAGCGAGTGTTAACGGAGGGTATTCTATGTATAACAGTCTAAAGATTCAAGATTATAGCAACAATACGGTTTACGATTTTGATGCCTCAAACAGTTTTTATCTAAATGTAGGAGTGAAGTACAAGTTTAAAGACAACTCAACAATTAAGAGCCTGTATTAAACAAGTTGAGCGCCGTGAAATCTTAACAATTAGATGTGATTATCATAAAGTTTAGGTATTTGTTTATTTTAAAATTAGATGTTTATTGTAACATAATAATTAATTAAACTACATATATAGTATAACCCTAAAAAATGAGATATTATGAGAGCACATGAAATAGATTATCATATTTATGGTGAAGAGATGCAATATGTAGAAATAGAACTCGACCAAAATGAAGGTGTTGTTGCCGAAGCTGGTAGTTTTATGATGATGCATGAAGGTATTAAAATGGAAACCATATTTGGAGATGGATCAAAACAAAATGAAGGACTTTTAGATTCTATTTTCGGAGCAGGAAAGCGTTTACTTACAGGAGAAAGTCTATTTATGACCGTTTTTTATAATACACAGCCAAATAAACGTTCTGTGTCTTTTGCATCTCCATATCCAGGTAAAATACTTGCTGTAGATCTTACTAAATTTGATGGGAAAATTATATGCCAAAAGGATGCTTTTTTATGTGCCGCGAAGGGTGTAAGTGTAGGCATAGAATTTTCTAAACGTTTAGGACGCGGATTGTTTGGTGGTGAAGGTTTTATCATGCAAAAATTAGAGGGTGATGGTATGGCTTTTGTTCATGCAGGAGGAACATTGGCGACCAAGCATTTAAAATCCGGAGAGAAACTACGAGTAGATACCGGATGTATTGTTGGTTTTACAAAAGATATTGATTACGATATTGAATTTATTGGTGGCATTAAAAATACCGTTTTTGGAGGCGAAGGTTTGTTTTTTGCAACACTAACAGGTCCTGGAACTGTATATGTACAATCTTTACCATTTAGTAGGTTAGCAGGTCGTGTTCTTGCAGCCTTACCAAAAGGGAATAATAATAAAGGGGAAGGTAGTGTACTAGGAGGATTAGGAGATTTATTGAATGGAGACAACAGGTTTTAACAATTTTATTTTAGTTTTAAGAAAATATTAAGATTATAATCTTTATTTTTAAGATGAATTTAAAACGTTATAGTTGCCTATAGAACACTTCTACTTATTTAAAAAAAAATCACTAAACCTAAATTAAATACATATGGCTAGAGCAATGTTCGAGTATACTAAAACGATACTGGATAAAGTTAGTTTTGATACTACGTTGTTTTGTAAAGAAGTACAAAAAGCCCTTCAACGTTTATTACCTTACGAAATTGAAGAGCTTAAGATTTTTATCGAATCTATAGTATTACAAAACCCAGATTTAAATAAATGTTTGATTTATTTAAAAGCATAATTTTAAAAGCAACTAGAAATAGTTGCTTTTTTTTTTACTTTAATTGAAAAGAATTCCTAAGAGTTTTGCAATGAAACTGCCATTCCCGAGAAATAGCAAATCTAAAATACAGATTTTTGGTTTTTTAACTAAGGTTAAAATATTACCAGTACAATACCTCTATGCGTTGTTTCGAGTGTAGTTGGTTTTAAAAAAAACATGTATTTGGTACAAGTCTGATTTTTAAATTTAATACAGAATCTAAATTATTTTTTTTTCGATAATGGACTCACAATTTTTACATTCTGAAAAGCTATTGCTCCGCGAATTACACCAGAGATTATAGTTTGTAGGGCTTCTATAATTTGTATTTTTAATTCACTTTTATGATAAATTAAACTCACTTCTCTGGCAGGTGAGGGCTCGTTAAAGTATTTTAGATTTTTTTGAGCATTTTCATTCAAATCTAAAGTATGTAAATAGGGAAGTAAAGTCATCCCTAAACCTTCGTTAGAGAGTTTAATTAACGTTTCAATACTACCGCTTTCTAATTGGAAATTATCATCGGTATGTTGTTTAAACGTTTTACAAATGTTTAAAATACCATTTCTAAAACAGTGTCCGTCTTCTAATAAAAGCATATCATCAATATCAAGATCGCTTGGTGTAATATGAGTAGTATTATGCAATCTGTGGTTTTGAGGAACGTAAGCGACAAAGGGTTCAAAATATAATACACGTTCCTTTATATTCTCAGATTCTAAAGGTGTTGCAGCAATGGCGGCATCTAAATGACCTTCGTTTAATCGAGAAATAATTTCTTCAGTAGTTAATTCTTCAATAATAAGCTTAACTTTTGGATGCTTCTTAATAAAGGCATTTAAAAACATTGGTAATAAGGTCGGCATTACGGTTGGAATAATTCCTAATTTAAATTCGCCACCAATAAACCCTTTTTGTTGGTCTACAATATCTTTAATTCTGTACGATTCGTTAACAATGTTTTTTGCCTGATTCACAATCTTTCTACCAACTTCTGTCAATTCAATTGGTTTCTTACCACGATCAAAAATTAAGACATCTAGCTCATCTTCTAACTTTTGAATTTGCATACTTAGTGTAGGTTGAGTTACAAAACATTTTTCTGCAGCCTTAGTGAAATTTTGATTTTCGGCAACAGCCAAAACGTAAATTAATTGTGTAATCGTCATGGTATAGGTTTAGACTATAAAACTATAAAATCAATCAATAAAACTGATTATAAATTATGTTAATTATAGACTAAATTTGTATCAACAAAAAACATAAATTATGGGACTTAATATATTAGGATTAGATTCTAAAAAAACTAAAGATTTAGCAACAGATTTAAATGGTTTATTAGCAAACTTTCAGACGTACTATCAAAATTTAAGAGGTATCCATTGGAATATTAAAGGAAAGCAGTTTTTTGAATTACACGTTAAGTTCGAAGAATTGTATACAGATGCAAACTTAAAAGTTGATGCCGTTGCAGAGCGTATATTAACTTTAGGAGAAACACCTTTACATACGTTTAATGATTATGTTAAACTAGCTGAAGTACCAGTAGGTAAAAATGTATCTGCAGACGATAAAGCTGTTGAACTTATTGTAAATTCCCTTTCTATTTTATTAAAAATTGAAAGAGATATTTTAGATAAATCTGATGCTGCTGGTGATGAAGGTACAAACTCTATGATGAGTGATTTTATTACCGAACAAGAAAAAACAATTTGGATGATGAAAGCATGGTTGGGAGAAACTACTGTGTAATTCATTTTAAAATATTTTAAAACCCTTTAAAACATTTTTTTAAAGGGTTTTTTATGCTTTAGATTTTGTAAATCACTATTTAATTATAACATTTGACACCTTGATTATAAAGGCTTTAATTTAATTGGTTTTGTATGTTTTATATTCTTGATATTTTAGGTACCATATCGTTCGCTATTTCTGGAGTTTTAGTTGCGTTAAGTAAACGTATGGATGCTTTTGGAATTTTAATTATTGCCTTCGTTACGGCAGTAGGAGGTGGTACATTGCGAGATGTGCTTATTGGCCATACTCCTGTTTCTTGGATGGAAAACATGACCTATGTATATGTGATTATAGCTTCAACTGTTATTGCTGTTATCCTGAAACGTAAAATTGATTATTTAAGAACATCTTTGTTTTTATTCGATACCATCGGAATTGGTTTATATACACTTGTTGGTATAGAAAAAGGATTAAATGAAGGTTTACACCCAATAGTTTGTATTGCTCTAGGTACTATGACTGCGTGTTTTGGAGGTGTAATGCGTGATATTTTATGTAATGAGATTCCAGTGATTTTTAGAAAAGAAATTTATGCTACAGCCTGTATAATGGGAGGATTGTCGTTTTTTCTATTACGAAAATTACCAATAGAGGGTAATTTTACTTTTTTAATATCAGGTTTAATAATAATTGTAATTCGGTTATTGGCTGTGCGTTTTAAAATTAGTCTCCCAAATTTATATAGAAACGAAGCTAGTTAATAATTTCAACCTTCTCAATATATATATTTTGAATAGGCCATTCTCTATTGTCGGTTTCAACTTCCGATATTTTATCAACCACATCCATCCCATTAATTACTTTTCCAAAGATGGTGTAATCACCGTTTAAATGATGTGCGCCATGTTCTGCCTGTACAATAAAAAACTCAAAAGGAGATGCTAATTTATATGGATTATCGATATCGCTACTCGGCATAGAAATTACACCTCTGTCGTGTTTAAAACCACGTTTCGAATCTGTAGGTAAAAGATATCTTCCTATTTTAGTTCTGCGTTTTGAAATTTCTACATCGTCGCTACTTCCGCCTTGTATAATAAAGTTTTCTACAACGCGATAAAATTGCGTATTTGTAAAATACTCTTGTTTTGTTAAATAAATAAAGTTGGCTCTGTGGAATTTGGTTTCGTTAAAAAGGAGAATGTCTATAATCCCATAATTAGTGGTAATTCTAACCTTATTCTCTTTGTTTTTCTTTTCATACTGAAGAAAAAATTCCATAGCATTATCGTCTGTTAGAACAGGGAAATCGCGTTTTTCTTCGGTAATCTCCGAAATTGTATCTGTCTTTATAGGTTTTTTTACAGGAGTTACAATTGTAGGTTTTCCTGCATTATTTTTTTTAGAATGTGTATCTTCACAATTAAATAGAAGAAAAAATAAACAACAATATACTAAGAATCTCATAAATGAATTTTGATGATTTTATAAAGCTAAGATCAAAAATAGAAAATATACCGCTTCCAGCCGAAGCATCTCAGTTTAAAATGTCTCCTCCTTTTCGTAAAGAACTTGTAGATGATAGTAAAATAAAGATGAAAACCGCTAGAAAAGCAGCAGTTATGTCTTTATTTTACCCAAATACAACACATGAAACGATGCTGGTATTAATTCTTAGAAACACATATAAAGGTGTGCATTCTGCTCAAATTGGATTTCCTGGAGGAAAGCTAGAGCCTGAAGACGATTCTCTTAAAACAGCAGCTATTCGAGAAACCTTTGAAGAGGTTGGTGTGCCAGAACAAAACATAGAAGTGTGGCGAAAAACCACCGACATTTATATTCCGCCAAGCCATTTTATAGTACAACCATTTATTGGAATTACTAAAAAAACACCAAACTTCTTAAAACAAGATGCCGAAGTAGATGCTATAATTGAAGTTCCGTTGTCGGAATTTTTAAGTGAAAAAAATGTGGTTATTAAAACAGTAACAACGTCTTACACCACAAAAATTGATGTCCCAGCGTTTGTTTTACAAGGCCATGTAGTTTGGGGGGCAACAGCAATGATGTTGAGCGAAATAAAAGACATTTTAAAAGAAGTGCGTTATCCTTGACTTTTTCCTACATTTGTTTAATTATAAAAAAAATCAAACATCATGGGATTGTTCAAACGAAATCCTTTCGGACATATACTTTTATTCAAAAAATGGATTATTAGATACTTAGGTATTATAACCCATAGACGATTTAGAGGATTTAATGAGCTTCATATCGAGGGTTCAGAAATTATTAGAAACCTTCCAAATCAGAACGTACTTTTCATATCTAATCATCAAACATATTTTGCCGATGTTGTAGCGATGTTTCATGTGTTTAATGCGAGTCTTAGCGGACGAGACGATTCTATTAAGAATATCGGTTATATCTGGAACCCAAAACTTAACTTGTATTATGTGGCTGCTAAAGAAACTATGAAATCTGGTTTATTGCCTAAAATTTTTGCTTATGCAGGGTCGATTAGTATAGAACGTACTTGGAGAGCAGAAGGTAAGGATGTGAATAGGCAAGTTAAAATGAGTGATATTTCTAGTATAGCTAAAGCTTTAAAAGATGGTTGGGTAATTACATTTCCACAAGGGACTACAACACCTTTTAAGCCTATTAGAAAAGGTACAGCTCACATTATAAAAAGATACGAGCCAATTGTAATTCCTGTAGTTATAGATGGTTTTAGGCGTTCTTTTGATAAAAAAGGATTACGTATCAAGAAAAAAAATATTCTTCAATCTATAGAGATTAAAGCGCCTTTAGATATCGATTATAAAAATGATACTATTGATGATATTGTTGAGAAAATTGAATATTCAATAGAACAACATCCTTCATTTTTAAAAGTGCTTACCAAAAAACAAATTCAAGAAGTAGAAGAACTAAACAATAAAAGAAAATATTCAGCGTCTTAATTAGCTTTTAAAAGTGTAATCCGTAAATTATATATTTCAGCATAATAGCGACTATCCTGATTGGTGATTTATAACCTTAAAACTAGTTTAGTTTCAGGCTTTACTTATTTTTTTGTTTGGTATTTAAAACTGAACGATCTAAAAACCAAACTTATTTTAAAAGACTTAATTCTAATTGTTAAGTTGATAATGGAACAGCTCTTAAATCTAATAAGTCCTAAAAATTTTAGTATCTAGTACACCTAAATTCTACTATAAAAGTCCTATTTTTGATTTTAGATTTAGTTTTATTATATGAAAATAATTTCAATGATTCCTGCGCGTTATAGCGCATCTCGATTTCCAGGAAAATTAATGCAAGATTTAGGCGGGAAAACAGTGATTCTGCGTACTTACGAAGCTACTGTGGCTACGAAGTTGTTTGATGATGTAATTGTGGTTACCGATAGCGATATTATTTATAAAGAGATTTTAAATAATGGCGGAAAAGCCATAATGAGTATTAAAGAACACGAATGCGGAAGTGATAGAATTGCAGAAGCTGTGGAGTCTTTAGATATTGATATCGTGGTTAATGTACAAGGAGACGAGCCGTTTACTGACGTAGAATCATTACGAAAATTGATTGAAGTATTTAAAGATGATGCCGAAAAGCAAATCGATTTGGCTTCATTAATGGTCCATATTACAGAACAAGACGAAATTAATAATCCGAATACGGTAAAAGTAATTGTCGATAATTTTAATTTTGCATTATACTTCTCAAGAAGCCCAATTCCATATCCAAGAGATCAAGATGTTGATGTAAAATATTTTAAACATAAAGGCGTTTATGCCTTTAGAAAAGATGCCATTCTAGATTTTTATAAATTACCAATGAAACCTTTAGAGGCTTCAGAAAAAATTGAATGTATCCGGTATTTAGAGTATGGTAAACGCATTAAAATGGTAGAAACAGATGTGCAAGGTGTAGAGATTGATACGCCAGAAGATCTAGAACGCGCTAAGAAATTATGGAAATAGATTACAGTAACATTAAAGTTATTGGTTTTGATGCCGATGATACGCTTTGGGTTAACGAAACCTATTTTAGAGATGCCGAAGCTGAATTTGGTAAGCTATTATCTAAATTTGAAACCATAAACCAGATTGATCAAGAATTGTTTAAAATGGAACTTAAAAACCTACCTATATATGGTTATGGCATAAAAGGTTTTGTTTTATCCATGGTCGAAATGGCCTTAGAAATATCTAATAATACCGTGTCTAATACTACGATAAAAGCAATTTTAGACATTGGAAAAGATATGATTAATAAACCTGTAGAATTGTTAGACGGCGTAGAATCTGTTTTAAAAACCCTATCGGAATCGTATCGCTTAATTGTGATTACTAAAGGCGATTTATTAGACCAGGAACGCAAATTAAAACAATCTGGATTGTTACATTATTTTCATCATATAGAAGTTGTTAGCGATAAGAAAGAAGCTAATTATTCTAATTTATTGAATCATTTAGACATCAATCCCACCGAGTTTTTAATGGTAGGTAATTCCTTAAAATCAGATATTTTACCATTAATAAATATAAAAGCACAAGCCATACATGTCCCATTTCATACCACTTGGGCACACGAACAGGTTACAGAACAAGAAACAAACGGCAAGGCCTATAAAACTGTACAACGATTAACAGATTTGTTACAGTTTTTAAAATAAGAAATAATATACATTCTTACCCATTTTATAATGAATTTTAGAAATTTTCCAATGGTGTCCAATGTAGTTTTTGGACGTGGTAGTTTTAATCAATTAGAAGAAATTTTACTTCTTAAACGCTTAAATGTAAATGCTCCATTTATATTTTTAGTCGATGATGTTTTTATAGGCAATGAGAAAATAACGTCTAGAATTCCATTATCATACGAAGATGAAGTCATTTTTATATCGGCAGAAGATGAACCTAAAACATCGCAAGTTGATGCGTTAGTAGAACATATCATTTTAAAATTTAAAGACCGTCCTTCAGGAATAATAGGTATTGGTGGCGGTACACTGTTAGATTTAGCAAAAGCGGTGTCTATTATGTTAACCAATACAGGTGAAACTAGTGAATATCAAGGTTGGGATTTAGTTAAAAATCCAGCTATTTATCATGTCGGCATTCCAACTATTTCGGGTACAGGATCTGAAGTTTCTCGAACTACTGTTTTAACTGGCCCGGAGAAAAAACTAGGAATTAATTCAGATTACACACCCTTTGATCAAGTGGTCTTAGACCCCGAATTAATTGCCGATGTGCCAACACAACAATGGTTTTATACAGGTATGGATTGTTATATTCATTGTATAGAGTCGTTAACTGGAACTTATCTAAATGCATTTAGCCAAAGTTATGGTGAAAAAGCTTTAGAGTTATGTAAAGAGATTTTCTTGAGTGATGATTTAAAACCGGAAGAAGCGCAAGATAAGCTAATGATGGCTTCTTGGCATGGCGGTATGAGTATTGCGTATTCTCAAGTGGGAATTGCACATGCGCTAAGTTATGGTTTATCTTATTTATTAGGAACAAAACACGGTGTTGGTAATTGTATTGTATTCGATCATTTAGATGAATTTTACCCAGAAGGAGTAAAACTCTTTAAAGAGATGAAAGCCAAACACAACATCGAACTGCCACAAGGTATTTGTAAAGATTTAAGTGATAGTGATTTTGAAATCATGATAGATGTTGCCTTAGGTTTAGTTCCGCTTTGGGAAAATGCACTTGGAAGTAATTGGCATAAAACCATAACAAGAGCAAAGTTACGTAGTATGTACGAACAGATGTAAATCTAAAAGAGTAAATTATGATGAAATCGCTATATAAGTTTATATATTTTAAACTATTGAAATGGAAACTTATAGGTGATTTTCCTGCAGATTTAAAGAAGTATCTTGTAATTGCTGTGCCTCATACCAGTTGGCACGATTTTTATATTGGTTTACTTTTAAGGAAAATTAAAGATACACCTATAAATTTTGTGGCTAAAGATGAGTTGTTTAAAGGCGTTGTAGGTTGGTATCTCAAAAAGGTTGGAGGAGTAGCCTTAGACAGAACTCCGGGGCAAAACAAAGTTCAAACTATTGCAAAATTATTTGAAACACGAGATGAGTTCCGATTAAATATAGCTCCAGAAGGCACGCGAAAAAAAGTAAAAGAATGGAAAACAGGATTTTATTATATTGCTAGAGAAGCTAATGTGCCAATAGTAATGATTACGTTCGATTTTGGAAAAAAACAAAACGTGATCTCAAAACCATTTTATCCAACAGATAATATGGAAGCCGATTTTAAATTCATGCATGCATTCTTTAAAGGCGTAAAAGGTAAAGTGCCTGAGTATAGTTTTGAAACCGATTAATGCGACACAAATTTCAACCCAATTATTGAAAGAATTAAGGTCGATATAAAGAATACACGCCAAAAATCGACTGGTTCTTTAAATATAAATATTCCAACTAAAACGGTTCCTACGGCACCAATTCCTGTCCAAACAGCATAAGCAGTTCCTATGGGTAAAGTTTCGGTCGCTTTTACCAAAAGTACCATGCTAAAGGTTAAACATACTAAGAATCCAAGGTACCAATACGTAGCGATATTGCCTTCAGCATATTTTGCTTTTCCTAAACAAGTGGCAAAACCCACTTCAAATAAACCGGCAATTATAAGTAGAATCCAATTCATAGTTTAATTAATTGTGAAGTACTGAGAAAGGGTAATACACTAAAATTTTTGAATTAAACCAATTCCTCTTTATTAGAGATTATAATGTTGAAAATATTGTCCCAGAGAATCATTCTGTGTTCTAGAGCTTGTTTTGCAACTAGTAAAACTTCTTCCCATTTCACCAAGTCTGTACCACATAATTCTGTAAGCATTTTATAAGCTACACTACGATGATTGTCCTGCTTTAAATACAAGTACCTATTTAATAAGAAAGTTAGTTTTGTGCAAGGTGTTTCATCAGTTTCAATGTTGCTAACGACTTTTAAGACTTTTTCAGAATTAATATCTTCTCTTCCAAAAATAAAGACTGCAGCCATAAGGTGAGGCTTTTTAGTTTCAATAATTTTAAAAGTAAACTCAATAAAATCTTTTATAAAACCGGGAATATATACCAAATTTGCTGCTTTGGAAACAGGAATATTATTTTCTATAAGTTCGGTATAAGTGGTTATAAGTGTTGTGTTTGCTCCAATTTGTTCCATACAATCTAGGTACATTTCAAAATGACTTTTGGTTTGTCCTAATTCGTTAACATCACTTTCTTCTGCAGCAACGATTTCATTTATAAACTTAAAAATCTCAGGATTTTTATTCGGTACCCATGGCAATTTAAAAGTTGCAAACTGTAATTGTAAAGTTTTTAATAGCGACATAAAGTCCCAAGTCGTATATACATGATGCTCCATGAATAGTTTTACGTCTTCGGTAGTTTGAAGTACATCGTATAATTTATGATGACGGATCTCGTATTGTAATTCCGATAATTCTGATTCTATACGCTTAATATAAGCCATACTTTGATTGCTAAATGAATAATTTATGGATGCCAAATTTACGAAACCCTCATCACTTATTTATATGTTTAAAAAATTTATTCATAGTTATAATGAATAAAGGTTATAATTGGAATAAAAAAAGAGGACACAAGGTCCTCTTTTAGTTTTATATTTTTAAATATTTTATTCTTCTTCTTCTTCAGAAGATTCTTGCATCGTATGATACACATTTTGCACATCATCGTCCTCTTCAAGTTTTTCTAAAAGCTTTTCTACATCAGCAGCATCTTCAGCAGATAATTCTTTTGATATTTGCGGAATACGTTCGAAACCAGATGATAAAATTTCAATTTTTCTAGATTCTAATTCTGCTTGAATAGCTCCAAAATTTTCAAAAGGCGCGTAAATTAAAATACCATCTTCGTCTGCAAATATTTCTTCTGCACCAAAATCGATAAATTCTAATTCTAATTCCTCAGGATCTAAGCCTTCGCCATCAATTCTAAAATTACACGTATGGTCGAACATAAACACTACAGAACCAGAAGTTCCTAGGCTACCGTCGCATTTATTAAAGTAACTACGCACATTTGCAACTGTACGCGTATTATTATCGGTTGCAGTTTCAACTAAAATAGCAATTCCATGAGGTGCGTAACCTTCAAAAAGAACTTCTTTAAAATCGCCTAAACTCTTGTCGCTAGCACGTTTTATGGCACGTTCTACATTGTCTTTAGGCATGTTAATGGACTTCGCATTTTGAATAACTGCCCTTAATCTAGAGTTGCTATCGGGATCAGGACCACCATCTTTTACTGCCATTACAATGTCTTTACCAATACGAGTAAAAGCTTTACTCATGGCAGACCAACGTTTCATTTTGCGTGCTTTACGAAATTCAAAAGCTCTTCCCATTTCTTATGTGTATTTTAATTTTGTATTAAGTTGGTTGCAAATTTAAAAAAATTATGCTAACTCTGTTAAGTTTAATCTTCCTCAGGTTCTACTATGGCTTCGATAGCTTCAGCTAATTTAAAATCTTTTTCTGTAACACCATTCTCGCTGTGTGTAGTTAAAGAAACTGTAAGCACATTGTATACATTAGTCCATTCTGGATGATGGTTTAATGCTTCGCAATCGAAAGCAATTCTACTCATTGCACTAAAACAATCTTTAAAGTTTTCGAATTCAAATTCGGCATGTAGTGCGTCCTCATAATATTCCCATTCTGGAAATTGTAATAAACGCTTTTCGATATCTTGTTCTGATAATTTGCTCATAATAAGTTTCATTTTTTTGCTATTAAAAATAGTGATTTTTAATGTTAAAAACCATTACACTTCTAATTCTGTTAAGATTTGTTTACTTAAAACTTGTAAGTGTTTGGGTAATAGATTTTCTTTTGGTAAAACGGCTAAATATCTGTCGTTATTTGAGGTGTAAACTTGTTTTATAATAGGGTTATAAAGCCCTAAAGATGAAACGATTTCCCTTATAAATTCGTCATGATGTACTAAGTCTGAACTTCCTAAATGATAGATTCCATATTTATTTCTGTTGATTAAATAATGAATTTGCTGTGTAATTTTAGAATCTGTTGTTACATTCATTATTAAATTTGGAAATACTTCTATAGGAGTCTTGTCGTGTAAATGCTGCTTTAGTTCTTTAATTCTAGGAGATTGTGCTCCGAAAACCATTGGTAATCTTAAAATAGAGACTTGCTTTGCAGGTAGGCGCATTAGCATGTTCTCAATTTTAATTTTGAAATGCCCGTAAATACTATGACTTAAAGTTTTGTCTATTTCGTAACTCGGAAACTGGCTATAGGCATCAAATACATTTGCAGACGATATAAAAAATAATCTGGTGTTGGTTGCTAAAATATATTCTGCCATATGATTATGGGCAATAACTTGTGCAGAAAAATCGCCACGTAAGGCAGAAATAATTACGGTTGGACGAATGGCTTCAAGAATTTCAAAAACATCGTCTTCTTCAACATTATATTGTAAAAAATGCTGATTGTTATCAAACTCCTCTCTAGCCGTATTGAAGGTTCCAAATGTATTAAAATAGGAGCAAAGCTCTTTATATATGGCATTGCCAATAAAGCCGCTTGCTCCTAAAATTAAGATTCTATGTTTACTTCTGCTCTCGTTCATTCTATCTGCTTCCTGAGAAGTTTAACTTTTTATCCTTTGTAAAATGGAAGTTTTACAATTGTTGCAGGAACAGCATTTTTACGAATCTGAATATGTATTTTACCATCTACAATTGCTAAATCTTTAGGGATATATCCCAGACCAATACCAATTCCTAAAGAGGGAGACATGGTTCCTGATGTTACCACACCAATTTTAATTCCATTGGTATCGACAATATCGTAACCATGACGAGGAATACCACGTTCGTCTAATGTAAAAGCAACTAATTTGTTTTTAACACCCTCAGTTTTCTGAGCTAATAAAGCTTCAGAGTTTGTGAATTTTTTAGTAAATTTTGTTACCCATCCTAAACCTGCTTCAATAGGAGAGGTCGTGTCGTCTAAATCATTTCCGTATAAACAATACCCCATTTCTAAACGCAGAGTATCACGTGCAGCTAGTCCGATTGGTTTTGCTCCAGCTTCAACAACTTGATCCCAAATTTGTTTGGCTTCACTGTTTTTACAATAAATTTCAAAACCACCGCTTCCGGTATATCCAGTCGCAGAAATAATAACATGTTCAATTCCTGCAAAATTCCCTATTTCGAAATTATAAAATTTAATTGCAGATAAATCAACACTTGTTAATTGTTGCATAGCTTCAATTGCTTTTGGCCCTTGAATCGCTAAAAGAGAATATTCTTCACTTAAATCGCGCATATTTGCCTCAACATCGTTTTTAGATGAAATCCATTTCCAATCCTTTTCAATGTTACTAGCGTTAACCACTAATAAATAGGTTTCTTCCTTTATTTTATAAATGATTAAATCGTCTACAACTCCACCATCATCATTAGGTAAGTAACTATATTGTGCTTTTCCAATTGTTAATTTACTAGCGTCGTTACTGCTTACTTTTTGAATTAAAGCTAAGGCATTTGGCCCTTCAATTAAGAATTCTCCCATATGACTCACATCGAAAACTCCAACTGATTTTCTAACCGTTTCATGTTCTATTATAACACCGGCATATTGAACAGGCATATTATATCCCGCAAAAGGAACCATTTTTGCTCCAAGAGCTTCGTGTGTTGTTGTTAAAGCTGTGTTTTTCATTATAAGTCTAATTGAATGTTGAGCAAAAGTATAGAATTTTATCTGTTTTAAAGGATTGCAGTATATAAAATACCGTTAAATCATGAGTGGTTTAAAACTGAATTTGAATTGCAATAATCCTTAAATATAATATGCTTTTATGAATGAATCATTTAAGTATATGCTAAGTGTATTTCTAGCTAATTGATATTATTTTTGATTAAAAGCAGAATGGAAAATATAGAAATAAAAAATGGCCATAACATTTACGTTTATGACCATTTTTTTATTTTGAATTGGTTTTTCTTAGCGATTTAAAAGGTATTCTTTTAAATTGGTATATGAACTAATTTTAATTGATTTTTTCTTTTTGTCCATAACTGCTACTATTTGAGATGGAAGTTCAATGTTTTCTCTGATAACTTCGCCAACAACATCTAAGAATTTGGTTGGATGTGCTGTTTCTAAACACACACAATGTGCATCTGGATGCATTTCAATATAATTTTTGGCGCCTAAATATCCAACAGCGCCGTGCGGATCTGCAACATAACTAAATTCGTTATAAATCTCTTTCATTGCAACTTTTGTTTCATCGTCTGTAAAACTATAAGATGAAAGATTCTCTTTTAATGTTTTGAAATCGTTTTTGTAAATTTCTTGAATTCTTACAAAGTTACTTGGGTTTCCAACATCCATGGCATTAGAAATGGTTTGAACAGATGGTTTTACGTCGTAGCTTTCTGATTCTAGGAATCTGGTCACAACATTATTTTCGTTGTTTGACGCTATAAAATGCTTAACAGGTAATCCTAATTGTTGTGCCATCATACCCGCACAAACATTTCCGAAGTTTCCACTAGGAATAGAAAACACTAAATTATCGTATTTAGAATGAAGTGCTTTGTAAGCAAACATAAAATAAAACAATTGCGGTAACCAACGTGCTACATTAATAGAGTTGGCAGACGTTAATTTCATGTGGTCTGTTAATTCTGTATCTAAGAAGGCTTGCTTCACCATATCTTGGCAATCGTCAAACGTACCATCAACTTCTAAAGCTGTAATGTTCTTTTTTAAAGTTGTTAATTGCTTTTCTTGAATATCGCTTACTTTTCCGCTCGGATATAGAATCACTACTTTAACACCTTTAACTCCTAAAAATCCGTTTGCAACAGCGCCTCCAGTATCACCAGATGTCGCAACTAAAACAGTTATGTCTTGTTTTTCGTTTTCTTTAGAAAAATGACTTAAACAACGTGCCATAAAACGGGCTCCAACATCTTTAAAAGCCATGGTAGGACCATGAAATAGCTCTAAAAACGATATGTTTTTATTTAGTTCTACAATCGGAAAATCGAAAGATAAAGTCTCATCAATAATTTTTTTCAAATCTGCTTCAGGTATTTCTGGAGACACAAATTGTTTAATCGCTTCGAAAGCAATTTCTGAATTTGAAAAATTATTGATATTCTTGAAAAATGCTTCAGGTAAAGGTGTTATGGTTTCTGGGAAATATAAACCTCGGTCTGGAGCAAGTCCTCTAACTACAGCATCCTTAAATGTTGTGTTTGGAGCTTCTTTGTTTAAACTAAAATAATTCATAGCGTTTGTTTTGGTTTTTGTCTAAGCTTTTTTCTTTTTACTGGTATTACTTCAGGATTTTCATGCCTTCAGCATTAATTTTCGACACGTAAGTATCGAATTCAATTTCACTATTAGCATATACTTTACGAATAGCTTGTTCTACTTTTTTTGCAGAATCAAGGCCTTCACAAAGTGTAAAAATAGAAGGTCCAGAACCCGAAATTCCACTTCCTAAAGCACCTGCAGTTTTAGCAGCGGCTTTTACATCGTGGTACAACGGAATTAATTTACTTCTGTAAGGCTCTACAATAGAATCGTGTAACGAGCGTTCAATCAATCCATAATTACTGGTGTGTAAACCATGAATTAAACTTCCTACGTTTGCCCATTGTGAAATGGCATCTTTTAAAGATACTTCTTTAGGTAAAATCGCACGTGCTTCAGAGGTTTTAATTTCAATCTGTGGGTGAATAATTGTTGCATATAAATTGTCAGGCGTAGGAATCTCTAAAATCTCTAAAGGCGAGACACTTTTTACTAAAGTAAAACCACCAAATAGGGCAGGAGCAATATTATCTGCATGTTCACTTTGGCTGGCTAAAGCTTCTCCTTTCATAGCAAAGTAAGACAGCTCGGTATTGGTATAAGGCGATCCTAATAAAACGTTCATCCCATACACGCTACCAGCAGCACTTGCAGAACTACTACCAACACCACTTCCTGGTTTAATTTTTTTATAGATTTCTATTTCGAAACCAAAATCAGGTTTAGCGTCTTCGTACATCGCTAAAGCGGAAACGCCTGCAACATTCTTTTCAGCCTCGAATGGTAAATCGTAACCTTCAATTTTAGTAATAAAAATTCCTTTTTTATCGGTTTTACGTATCACCATTTCATCACCGACACTGTCTAAACAAAAGCCTAAAACATCAAATCCGCAAGAGACGTTTGCTACGGTAGCCGGTGAAAATATTCTTATTTCGTTCATGTGTTCTAAAGCGACAACTTTATTAAAATCCTTGGATAAAAATTGTCTTGAGATTAAAATTAGTTGTTTCCAGTACGTATTATGTCAGCAAATAAACCAGAAGCAGTAACATCTGCACCAGCTCCAGCACCTTTAATAATCATAGGTTGCTCTGGGTAACGTTTCGTGTAAAACATAACGATATTATCTTTCCCTTCTAAATTATAAAATGGATGCCCTTGAGGAATTTCTTTCAATCCAACTTTAGCTACTCCGTTGTTAAATTCGGCAACATATTTTAACTGACTGTTGTTTGCTTTCGCTGAAGCGTATAATTTTTGGTAATGATCTTCGTCTGCAATTAATGTGTCATAAAAATCAGGGACGGTATCACTTTTCATACCAGATTCAGAAAGAAATGGTGTGTTCTCGATATCTTCTAAATTCATTTCTGTACCACTCTCACGTGCAAGAATTAATATCTTTCTAGCAACATCTACACCACTTAAATCAATACGTGGATCTGGTTCTGTGTAACCTTCAGCAGCAGCTTGTTTAACAACATCGTAAAATTTAGTTGTATCGTTAAAGTTATTAAACACAAAGTTTAAACTTCCAGATAGAACGGCTTGTATAGAGGTTACTTTATCGCCAGAAGCAATTAAATTATTTAAGGTGTCAATTACCGGTAATCCTGCGCCAACATTGGTTTCAAATAAATAAGGCGCATTGTATTTAAACGATAATTGTTTTAATTCTTTATATTTTTCTAATTTACTAGAACAGGCAATTTTATTACATGCTACAACCGCAATGCTCTGTTTTAAATACATGGCATATAAGTCTGCAACATCTTTATTTGCAGTAACATCTACAAATACACTGTTACGTAAATTTAAATTCTTTACAGATTCGTAAAAGCCTTCTAAAGTCGCTTCTTCACCATCAACTAACTGTTCTTTCCAGTTTTTTAACGATAAGCCTTCATCATTAAAAATCATTTTTCTAGAGTTAGAAAGTCCAACAACACGAAGATTGATTTTTAGGTTTTCTTTTAAGTATTTACGTTGTTGTTTAATTTGCTCAACTAAACGTTCTCCTACATTTCCAACACCTGTAATAAAAACATTTAGTTGTTTAATATTACCTTCAAAGAATACTTCATGTAAAATATTCAATGCTTTTTTAACATCTTTTTGAGCGATAACTGCAGAAATATTACGTTCTGAAGCGCCTTGAGCAATTGCTCTAATATTAATGTTGTTTTTTCCTAATGCGCTAAACATTTTACCGCTAATACCTTGATGGCTTTTCATACTATCGCCAATTAAAGCAATAATAGATAAGTTACTTTCAACTAAAATAGGGTCGATTTTCTTTAAAGAAATTTCATTTTCAAATTCAGCATCAATAGCTGCTTTTGCAGAAACAGCATCTAATTCATCAATTCCAAAACAAATAGAATGTTCTGAAGATGCTTGCGTGATTAAAATCACGTTTATTTTTTCTTGAGCCAAAGTTTGGAATAATCGTCTTGAGAATCCTGGGATTCCAACCATTCCATTTCCTTGAAGCGTTAACAACGCAATATTGCTAATATTAGTAATTCCCTTAGCGGTGTTGTTTACATTATTACTGTCTTTAGAAATAATAGTTCCAACGGCATCCGGATCTAAGGTGTTTTTTATATGAATAGGAATTTGTAAATTCAATACGGGTTGAACTGTTGGTGGATATAAAACTTTCGCACCAAAATGAGAAAGTTCCATTGCTTCTTGATAGGATAATTTATCGATAGGAAGCGCTTGCTTTACCATTTTAGGGTTTGCAGTATACATACCGCTAACATCTGTCCAGATTTCTAATTGCTCAACATTTAAAGCCGCAGCAACAATAGCTGCAGTAAAATCTGAACCACCGCGACCTAAAGTTGTAATTTCTCCAGTAATCGATTTTGAAATAAATCCAGGTAAGATGGTGATATCAAAAGTACTATCCTTAAAGTATTCTTGAATATTGGTGTTTGTAATGCCGTAATTTACATCTGCTTTCGTGAAATTAGAGTTAGTAGTAATTAACTCTTGGCTGTTTTTACGTTCGGCATTGGCACCTTTACTTTTTAAGGTTTCAGCGATAATGTACGATGACATTAACTCTCCAAAACTTACTAATTTATCAGATGTTTTAGGCGATAATTCATTAATTAAATAAATACCATCTAAAAGGTTTTTTAAAGCTTCTAATTTCGTTTCTATAGTCTTTAAAACAGTTTCATTATTAGTAGGTATTAATTCCTTGATAATGTTTAAATGAATAGATTTTATATTTGAAAAAGTCTCCGAATAGGCACTGTTTTTAGATTGTGCTAATTGGCCCGCTTCTAATAGTTTATCGGTAATTCCGCCAACTGCTGAAACAACACAAATAACTTTATCTGTTTGAGCATATTTGGTTAAGATAGATACGACGTTAGTTATATTTTTTGAGGACCCTACAGATGTTCCTCCGAATTTTAATACTTTCATTTTAAAGTAGATTGTATAAATTTAATAGCTTAATATTTTGATATTGTAACATGATATTACAAATTGTGTGGACGGAAGAAATATAATTAATTACCCCAAGGGGTAATAGTGTTTGTAATTGAAGTAATAATAATAGCAATGCTACCAACGCTAGTTAGTCTTGAAATAAATTGGATTCTGTTTTCTGTATTTTGCATCTTTTACTACTAAACTTCTCAAATGTATTACTTTTAGTCTTATAAAAAAATGTATTATAATTTTTTACAGATTATTTACTGTTAAGCTTAAATCGTTTATTTAAATACAATTTAAGTCTATATAATTGAATATTCTCTAATGATCTTTTTAAGACTATTGCTAGTTGTTTTGTGAATGTGGTATTGTTTTTTTTAGATTTTCTATTTCAGCTTTGCTAGGGTCAAAAAAAAGGATATGGGTAATTATTGATACGCTATCACATAGCCCGAAATTAAAAGGTACTAAATAAATAAAACATTTCTAAAACAGGTAGAGAGTATGCTGTTGGTTTTAAGTTTGTTAAGTAGGTTAGTGAGTGTTGTTTATAGATGCTAAAAAACAATGTAGCTCTACTCGTCTGCATATCCATCTTTATAAATCCATTTTTTTTAATTCTTTGTAGTTTTTATTTAGGCGCTTAAGAAGAATTCCATAGATAAGCCAATAAAATCCTAATAAAAGCCCAATAGTAACAGTTAAAATGGCAGCTGTAATTAATATTAATTTAGAGTAAAATAGGAGGGTGTTCCCATTTGTAGCAGCTTCGTTAACACGAGAGATTAAGAGCTCATCCTGCTTAAATTCGATTAATAAAACTACAATTGTAGATATAATAATGAATAACAGATTGAACAAAACATAATGTTTAATGGTTCTTCTTGTTTTTAAAATGTTTTCCATTAAGATTTTTGCATTATCTGTAGCAGAAATTTTCCTGTAGTTCCTGTAAAACAAATAAAAGAAGTAGAATAAAATAATGTAACTCAATACTGTTAAGCCTGATAAGATGGTGCCAGCATCAGTTTCTTTAAGGCGAGTCATTTTTTCTGTATCTTTTATAGATAAAGAGATTATGGTCCAAAATAAGAACTCTAATAAGCTTATAATAAAAATCCATTTCACGATAGAAGAGGATTTCTTTAATAGCATTTTGTAAATATCGTTATAAGACAATTTAGGAAAATTCTGATTTTCCGTTTTGTTCCAGTCCTTTTTTAATAAGTCTAACTCATCCATAGGCTTACGGATTTAATATGGTTCTTAATTTTGTTTTCACACGATTCATCTTCACTCTGGCATTCACTTCGCTAATACCCATAGTATCACTAATTTCTTTGTAATTTTTGTCTTCTAAATACAGGAAAACAAGCGCTTTTTCAATGTCGTTAAGTTGTTTTACGGCACTGTAAAGCAGTTTTAATTGTTCTTCTTCGGTATCGTCATAATCTTCTGCTTTTATTCTAAATTGTACAGCGTCGAAATCTTGAGTTTCTACCCTTCTTTTTGATTTTCGATATAAAGTTATAGCCGTATTTAATCCTATACGATACATCCAAGTGCTGAATTTTGCATCACCACGAAACTTAGGATAGGCTTTCCAAAGTTGGATGGTGATTTCTTGAAATAAATCGTTGTGAGCATCATAATCATTAGTGTACAAACGGCACACTTTATGAACGATATTTTGATGCTTTTCAAGCAATTCTATAAAGTTATGTTCTTGGTCTTTATTCAAGTCGGAAGGTTGATTAAGGTATTAGTATCTTTTATACTGAAATTGTTACAAGTGTAATAAAATTAGATGATAGTATCGCACGGTGCTCAATAAAAAAAGAACCCCTTGTTTAGTGGTTTTGAATTAAATTGTATGTCGATTACGTTTCTAAATTGATACATTTTTCTACTAATTGTCACTGTTATTTGTTAAACTATGAATATAGGTGAGTATGTATAAGTATTTCATAAATAGATTTTTGAGTGTTTGTTATAAGTAAAATCTATGATGATTTTTGAATACCTAGAACCAATAGTAATTGAGCAATGCCGTAAGTTGACATAATTAAGATGTGTTCGAACGGAATGGGGTTTATAAATTTGTGTATCGCAAGTAAACTATCAGACAACATAAATAATAATGCGCCAATTAGGATGAGATAATATGAGGTTTCCGAGCCTTTTTTTTGTCTTAAAAAAGCTGTAGTTGTCATGCCTAAAATTGCGAGAACATAGATTATAACAGGAGTTAGTAACGAGCCTAAATTGGGTTTTAAGAAGTGCAGGAAAATTAGTCCATAAAGTGTGAGGGCTACAAGGAAAAAGAAACCCTTTTTGTATGCTCTGCGATCTTTTAAAAAGACTAAAATATACATGATATGTGCTATTAGAAAAGCACTTAATCCTAGTGTGAAAAACATAGAATTAATGTTGTCAAACATCAATAATATATCTCCAATTAAGGAAAATATTAAACCCAATAGAGTGAAACGTTTTACAAATGGGTCTATTGATTTGCTTGTTTTGTAGAAAAACATAATCAATGTTACAAGTAGCGCCGGTTTGGTGATATAATGTATTGCAGATAAACTGCTGATATTAGTAAAAACCAATTCGAAAACCAATACCAATAAGTATATTTTAACGAATTTATAATCGGTTTTAGTAAGCATATGGTTAGTAAAGAGTTAGTTCTGTCAAATATATTCAAAAGCTCACTATTAATTTAAGATTGGTTTACTTATTCATTAACATATGTGTTTTTTGTCTTTGAGCTTTTCTTGCATTGTTATTAGTGATATTTTGTTGTGTTAGTCTTTCAGATTGTGATATAGTCTTGTTATTACAATTCATCCTTAATATATAACAGTTTGGTTTTCTTTAGTTTTAAAACCCTTTGTTCTGTTTCATTTTTGTATTGCTAAACCAAACAATCACAAGATGAAAGTGTTACAATATCTTCTAAATATAGCCTGTTTAATGAGTGTCAGTATAGGGATGTCTCAAACATTAATTTCAGGTCGGGTAACAGATTCAAAAAATAATCCGATTTCTGGGGCTAATGTATATTTTGAAGGGTCTTACGATGGTGGTACTAGTGATGCGTCAGGGAATTTTAGTTTTAAAACGTCAGAAGTAGGTATTCAGATCTTAATAGTGTCCTTTTTAAGTTATGAAACTTTTAATAAATCTGCTGATGTGTCTTCCTTTCAGGATGTTGAGATAAAACTTCGAGAAGATGTGAATACTTTAGATGCTGTGGTGTTGTCTGCAGGAACATTTTCTGCAGGGGATAATAGTAAGGTTAATGCATTGTCAGCGTTAGATGTGGTGACTACCGCAAGTGCTATGGGTGATTTTGTAGGTGCTTTGCAAACGTTGCCAGGGACGACAACCGTTGCCGAGGATGGGAGGTTGTTTGTGAGAGGAGGAGAAGCCGATGAAACTCAGATTTTTATTGATGGGATTCGTGTGTTTACACCATATACGCCTACAGCTAATAACGTGCCGTCTAGAGGGCGGTATTCTCCATTTTTATTTGATGGGATAACATTTTCAACTGGTGGGTATTCTGCTCAATATGGTCAGGCCTTGTCTAGCGTGTTGTTGTTAAATACGATTGATGAACCGGAGCAAAGTAAAACAGATATCGGTTTAATGACTGTAGGAGGAGCATTAGGGCATACTAAAAAATGGGATAAAAGTTCCTTAAGTGTAAATGCATCGTATATGAATTTGGCGCCTTATATGGCGATGTTTCCGGATAGAAACGAATGGGATAAACCGTATGAAAGTTTTTCCGGAGAGGCCGTGTATCGTAAAAAATTAAATAAAGGGTTGTTTAAATTGTACTCAGCTTTCGAATTTAGTCAGTTTGAATTGACTCAAGACGATATCAATTTTACAGAAGGAATTCATTATCAATTAAAAAACAAGAATTTGTATGTCAACTCATCTTATCAAGGGGAGTTGAGCTCTAATTGGTCTGTTTTTGGAGGAGCTAGTTATACCAATAATAATTCTGATGTAGGTGTTATAGATGATGAAATTAAGGGTGTAGAACATTCGATTCATGCTAAATTTAGATTGAATTATCGCATCAATAATCGGATTAAGTTGAATTTTGGAACGGAGTATTTTCTAACCCATTTTAATGAAACGTATTCGTCTGTTGCTATCGATTCTGAATCCTATGGATTCAATACGAATATCACTGCAGCATTTGCAGAAGCTGATGTTGTCTTTACAAAGAATCTGGCTTTAAAGGCGGGGTTGAGGGCGGAATATAATACACTTTTTAGTGCTTTTGAAGTTTCGCCTCGTGTATCGTTAGCGTATAAAACGTCAGTTAAAAGTCAGGTGTCTCTGGCTTATGGTTCGTTTTATCAAAATCCAAATAATGACATTTTAAAGTTTGTTCAAAATATTGATTCAGAAGAAACTAATCATTTTATATTAAATTATCAGTTTAATAGTGAAGGGCGCTTGTTTCGTGCGGAAGCTTATTATAAAGACTATACTAATTTGGTTAAATACGATATTGAATACGCAAGTTATTCCAGTGTCTTTAATAATAAGGGATACGGTTATGCAAAGGGTATAGATTTGTTTTTTAGAGATGGTAAAACATTTAAAAATTTCGATTATTGGGTAAGCTATTCGTACTTGGATACCGAACGCGATTATAAGAATTATCCGATAGCTGCGCAGCCTAATTTCGCGAATGCACACAATATTTCTGTGGTTGGAAAATACTGGATAGATAGTTGGAGAAGTCAGATTGGTTTTAGTTACAGTTTAGCTTCTGGACGGACCTACACAAATCCGAATGAAACAGGATTTCTAAATCAAAAAACGAAAGCGTTTAATAGCTTAAGCTTAAACTGGGCGTATTTGGTTAGTCCTCAAAAGATTTTATATCTGGCAGTAAGTAATGTGCTCGATTTTAAAAACGTTAACGGCTATCAATATGCAAATACTCCAAATAGCAATGGTGTTTACGATAGACGTGCTTTAACACCAGCCGCCGATCAGTTCTTCTTTATTGGCTTTTTCTGGACCATTAGCGAAAATAGTAAAGACAATCAGTTAGATAATTTATAAACTTCTTTCGGTGATTTTGGGCTTATTATTTCACGATAAACAGTTCATCATATAAAAACAACAGTTCAGTATTTCGGTTTTTTAAAACCAGGAGTTTCAATAGATATTTGCTGTATAACAATTAATAAACCAAACAGTATGAAACATTTAATTCTTTTATCGGTGTTGTTAGTCAACCTAATAACTAACTCACAATCAAATTTTGAAAAAGGTATGGAAAATGCTTTTGCGTTATGGCAAGACAACAACGTTACTGAAGCAGAACAGCTTTTTGAGCGTGTTGCCGCAGCAGAACCAGACCAATGGTTGCCAAATTACTATGTGGCACAATTAAACAGTTTAAAGAGCTGGGGAGAGCAAGATGTAACGTTGCTTAAAGCTAATTTAGAGAAGGCTCAGGCCTATTTAAACACTTCGAAAGCCATCAGCCCCAATAATGCAGATATCATGGTCTTACAGGCTCAGATTTACACCAACTGGGTGGCGTTCGATGGGATGACCTACGGTAGAAAATATTCTGCTAAGATTACAGAACTTTATAATAAGGCTTATGCTTTGGCTCCCAAAAACCCAATGGTTGTATTAGGTAAAGCAGAATGGGGCATGGGAAGTGCGAAGTATTTCGGTCAAGATACAGTACCGTTTTGTAAAGATATCGCACAGGCATTAGAACTTTTTGCTAACTTTAAACCGGAAACATCATTTCATCCACAGTGGGGGAAAGAGCGCGCGCAGCAAGTGTTAGCATCATGTAAATAATAAGAATTAGAATATGATTAAATCAGTAAAAAGTATAGCGATTACATTCGGAATAGGTTGCGTGGTATACCTAATAGGGAATATGTGGTTTAGCGGATTTAATTATAATTCGGTTAATGATTTCTTTATAGATTTTGTGTTCTACCAACTGTATGCTTTTGTGTTGGGGTATTCTAATATGGCTTTTTTTGATTATTTATCGAAGCTCACATGGAAAGCGAATCAGCATATTTTAAGGCTAGTCGTAGGTTTTATTGGAGCATCATTAATAACTATTACGGGACTATTCATTATTCATGGTTTTGCCAGAATGGTGTATCAGGGGCAGTCGTTTAGTGAGTTTGTGGCAAACGAACGCTTATCAGATTATATTTTTGGTTTCTGGATGACGATGAGCATTGTTGTAATATTTCATATTGTCTATTACTACAATGCGTATCAGAAGCAAAAACTTAAAGAACAAAAGGTTATTGCGGGCACGGCAAGTGCGCAATTCGAGAGTTTAAAAAATCAGATCGATCCACATTTTCTATTCAATAGCTTAAATGTGTTAACGTCTTTAATCGAAGAAAACCCACATAGTGCCCAACGTTTTACAGTGTCTTTATCAAAAATATACCGCTATGTTTTAGAACAAAAGGATAAAGAATTAGTTACAGTCGAAGAAGAATTGAAATTTGCAAAAACGTATATGAATTTGCTCAAAATGCGCTTCGAGAACAGCATAATATTCAATTTACCCACAGAATATGATAATCCAGAGGCTAAAGTGGTGCCGTTATCTTTACAATTATTGTTAGAAAACACAATAAAACACAATATTGTAAGTGAGCAAAAACCATTAGAAATCACTATAACTATAGAAGACAATGTCTTAGTAGTTAAGAATAATTTACAAAAGAAAGAGGTTTTACAAACCAGAAAAGGAGTAGGCTTACAAAATATTGTAAATCGTTACGCCATATTAACAAACAGAAAAGTGTTGGTAGATGAAACCGAAGATTATTTCGCGGTGCAACTACCAATATTAACAAAACGCATTTCAATTATGGAAACAACAAAAAATAATTATAACGAACAAGACGCGTATTATCGTGCAAAAAAACGTGTAGAGGAAATAAAAGGATTTTATGGTAACTTAGTATCTTACTGTGTGGTTATTCCGTTTTTAATCTTTTTAAATTACAAAACGTCATCGAATTTTCAATGGTTTTGGTTTCCAATGTTAGGTTGGGGAATGGGACTTATTTTTCATGGATTCGCTGTATTTGGTTATGGTAAATCTTGGGAAGAACGTAAAATACAAGAGATATTAGAAAATGAAAAACAACAAAAAAATTGGAAATAATGGAACATTCATATTTCGAACAGGAGCGATACGATCGCGCTAAAAAACAAGTTAAACGTATACGCGGCTTCTACTCTCATGCCTTAGTTTATGTGGTTATTAATCTTATGATTGTTGTTATAAATGTGCAAAATTTAGAACCCGGAGAGAGCTATTTTCAATGGCATAATTTCGCTACGCTTGGGTTTTGGGGTATCGGTTTATTAGCACATGGATTATCTGTGTTTTTACCATCGATAGTAGTTGGAAAAAACTGGGAAGACGATAAAATTAAGGAAATTATGGAAAAAGAGAAAAACCATAAATGGGAGTAATTTGGGCGTGTTTTTCGGCTAAAGCTCCAAAACCGCACTTTCCACGCTACATGGTAGCTTGCTGCAATCGCTCACGCAGTACCAATCATTATTCATCTAAACATTAGAAAACAGAACCTCTTATGAAAGTCATTATTATAGAAGACGAAAAACCATCTGCAAGGCGTTTACAGCGTATGTTATCTCAGTTAAATTTACAAGCAGATGTGATGTTGCATTCGGTAGAAGAGTCCATTACATGGTTTCAAAACAACGAACATCCAGATCTTATCTTTTTAGATATTCAGTTAAGTGATGGTCTATCGTTCGAGATCTTTGAAAGTGTAGACATAAAATCAGCTATAATTTTCACCACAGCTTATGACGAGTATGCGCTTAAAGCATTTAAATTGAATAGTATAGATTATTTGCTTAAACCAATAGATGAGGATGATTTAGAGCAGGCTGTAGAGAAGTTTAAATCCCGAATCCCGAAACAAGAGCAAGTGATTTTAGATTTTAATGATATAAAAAACTTATTGGTAAATCCTTTAGATCGTCAATACAAAAAACGATTTTCGGTGCAAGTTGGTCAGCATTTAAAACTGATAAATAGTGAGGATATCGAGTGTTTTTACAGCGAAAATAAAGGGACGTATTTGCATACAACAACAGGGCGAAATTATATCTTGAATACGACTTTAGATCAGTTAGAAAATGATCTAGAGCCTCAAATATTTTTTAGAGTGAGCAGAAAATTTATCGTGAATATTAATACAATTTCAGATATGGTAAACTATACCAATTCACGATTAGAAATTAAACTAAACTCGTATAAAGACGATCAGGTAATTGTAGCTAGAGAACGTGTAAAAACGTTTAAAGATTGGTTGGAATAGTGTTTCTAAAAGGTTGCGTTTAATCTTCGTCTTCTTCTTCAATACGATTGTCATCAAAAGCAGAAGGTAATAATTTAGGGATAAACTTAATGACGATTGGCAATAAAATAGTACCTCCAGGAAGTAGAAATATAGCTAAACTCGGAATACTTTTAAAAATATCTAAGAGTTGCTCATTTACCTTTTTTTGTTCTTGAGGTGTTAGGTCTCGGACGGTAGATTTAGATAATAAAACCATTAACTCCTTACTGTCTCGTAATTCCCTTAATAACCGATGACTGTTTCTCATAATAAGTTTGCTAACCATTTGCGAAGACCTGTTGTAGAAACTTTTTACCACATTCTTAGCACTTAATAATGGGATTTTATTACGGTTGGAATTAAAAAACAGATTAATAGAGTTTAAAGATTCGTTACGGTCATCATTTTTAATATGTAGTGCTTCACTAAGGTTTTCAAGAAATTCAGCTTCTGCAGGTTCTATCCAAGAGTCGCTCCACGCTGCCATACATGCAATATCTAAATAGTATAAATTGTGATTTAGTTTTTTTGCATTCTGTATGGCTTCCGCATATGTTAATTGTCCTATTTGTTCGTAACGTAAAGACGATTCAAACAATTCAATTAAACTCTTATCGTAATTGCTCTTTTCAGATTTTAAATTTAAAGCCTCTATAACTATGGTGATTATTGTCGATTCTAAAGTCTCTAAATACGATTTTGTTATAGATTTTGATTTTAAGAAATGATCGTAAGCAATAATATCTATATATAATAATACATTAGTAATATAGTGATTGAAGTTTTTAGAGATTACGTTTTCATGTATTTGAATACGTTTATGCATTATCTTTTCAACTAATATTTCAGCAGAATCTCGACCTAAAAGGTCTCCTAAGAAAGAGGTTTTGTTTTCGTTTATAGCCGTGTAAAAATCAATAATACTTTCAAAAAGATCATTTTCTACTCCACTAGTTTTATGCGTGTTTATAAACGCAATACATAAATTAACTTTACACAACTCTTCTTCAGTAAGGTCTGTATTAATAATGTAGTCGTTTACCACTTTAATATTATAGCCATAGATAAACCCCGAATTTCTGAACGCCTTATAAAAGTCGTAATCTGTAGGATTGTCTAGTAGGGTTTGGTTGGATAACTCTTTAATCAGTTTTTTTATCCAGCCATTAGCCGATGGGTTCATGCCGTTTTTTATTAGTGTTACAAATGTAGTTTTTAAAGGTTAAATATTCAATTTTTTTGCATTAACATAATTTTAACAAAACCGACCCTTTCTTTTTTTCGTAGGTATGACTGAGAAACAAAAAATACATTAACTAAAAATCTCAATTATTATGAAAACAATTAAAATTATTTTAGGAATCGGAGCTTTGTCAATAGCAGGTTTCTTTATGGTAGCAGCCGATCATATCGACGCTCCAGCAGTTAAAGGTGGTACAAGTGATATTACAGACTTTTATGCCTTTCAAGGTGAAAACACAGAAAATTTAGTGTTTGTAGCAAATGTACAAGGGTTGTTAAGTCCGTCGGCATCAAAAGATGCAATGTTTAATGAAAGTACTTTAATCGAAATTAACATCGATACTAACGATGATAAAATTGAAGACTGGGTTATTCAAGCAATTCCACGCGATGGCAAAATGTATTTCTTCGGTCCAGTTAAACCTACAGCATCAGGATTAAGTAGTAAAATTGAAACCATGGGAACTACAGCTATGGTAGATATTACACCATACGGATCTACTGCTATTATTGGAAGCAGTAATGGAATGCAATTTTTCGCAGGACCAAGAGACGATCCTTTCTTTATGGATTTTGCACAGTACACAGAAATTATCTCTGGAAATGCTACACGTTTTAACGAAATGGGAAGCGACACCTTTGCAGGAAGTAATGTAATGTCTGTTGTTATCGAAGTGCCAAAAAACATGATTGGTGGTTCTGGAATGATAAACACTTGGGTAGAGTCTAAAACAAAACAATAATTAATATTTAAAAACACACAATATGAAAACTTTAAAATATATGCTATTAGCAGTAGGCGTTTCAATACTATCGTTTAACTGCTCGAACGACGATGATAATAATATGACCATAGATCCAGTAGGACCTGATTTTACAGGAACTTATATGCAAGCCGATCAAATGGGAAGACCAGCCGTAAATACGGTTTTTGTGTCACCTTCAGCAAAAGATCAATTTAATGTAACGATTCCTTCAAGCCAAGGTGCTGCATTTCAAAGCATGTTTCAAACCAACTTAGAAGGATTAAGTCCTGCTTACGCAATGGAAGGCGATAAAAATGCTTTAGGATTAGATGCAGCAACATTTACGGGGCTTTTAGCAACCGATGTGTTAACAGTGTCTTTAGATGGAACAACAACCTTCTACGATGGTGAAAATGTATTAACAGGTAGAGCTTTGACAGACGATGTGATTACTGTTGAATTGTTATTGATTTTTGGAGGTGAAGATTTTACAGAAAACCCAGGACTTTCAAACGACAATGTAGATGCTAACGATAAAGCATTTTTAAGTTCTTTTCCATACTTAGCTTCGGCTTGGTAGACTAATTCAATTGTTCAATAGGACAGATTTAGATTTGTCCTATTGTTTTTACTAACAAAAACACAACATCATGAAAACATTACAACTCATAAATCTTATGGTATTAGCACTAATTTGTTTTAGTTGCAATACCTCTGAAGATAAAAAAATAGCTCAAACGAGCGACTATAATACCTATTTAGAAACGGAAGATCAAAAGACGCTGTTATCTGTAGAAGCTGATTATGCTTTTTGGAGTGCTAAATTAAAAAATCACCCAAATCAGTTTCCATACCTACTTAAGAAAGCGGCGTCTTTATCTTCTAAGTTTAAAATAACGGGTAATATTGATTATTTAATTGAAGCTGAAAACGATTTAGTTGAAGCTAATTCTCGTACAAATTATAATAATTCAGGCTATTTAAGAGCCTTATCTAGAAATTATATTTCGCAACACCGTTTTAAAGAATCTTTATCTCTTTTGAAAAAAGCAGAAGCTATTGGTGAACATTTAAAAGGCACTCAAAATATGCTTTTTGATGTGTATTTAGAATTAGGAAATACAGTTGAAGCTAAAAAATATTTAATTGAAATTCAGGATTTTAATGATTTTGACTATGTTATACGTTTAGCAAAATGGCAAGACCATGAAGGGAATTTAGAAGGTGCAATTAAATATATGGAAAAAGCATTAGCCATGGCTGAGAATTCTAAAAACCCAAACACAAAACAATGGGTGTATACCAATATTGCAGATTTCTATGGACATGATGGGCAGATTGAGAAATCGTATCAATATTATTTAAAAGCATTGGAGATAGATCCTTCAGATGCGTATTCTAAAAAAGGTATCGCCTGGATTGCGTATTCAAACGATAAAAATCCTGAGGAAGCTATGCGTATTTTAAACAAAGTGACTCAGAATCATAAAACGCCAGATTACGAATTGTTAAAAGCCGAAATCTCTGAGTATATGGGAGATGATACTTCAAAAAAGAATCATATAAATTCTTATCTAAAAGCAGTTGGAAATGAAAAATATGGAGACATGTATAATGCTTACAATACTTTAGTATATACAGACGATTTACAGGTTTTCGATTCGGCTTTAAAATTAGCAAAGAAAGAAGTCGAAAACAGACCGACACCTCATTCTTACGATTTATTGGCTTGGAGTTATTATAAAAATGGTGATAAAAAAATGGCTTTAGATATTGTAGAAGCACATGTTAAAGACAAGAGTTTTGAACCTTCAATATTAAGTCATGTTGCTGTTATTTATAAAGAAAATGGTAAAATAGCAGAAGCTAAAGCATTAAAAAAGGAATTGTTGTCTGCGTCTTACGAATTAGGTCCAGTGGCAATACAACACATTAAAAATATTTAAAAACTTGAAATAGTTTTTGTTGGTGGTTTTTTTGTTAGAGAAAAGGGTTTGTTATTTTAATAACAAACCCTTTTTCGTTGAGGTATTATGATATTGAGAGATTTTTTAAAGTAGGAAAATTTGGCTTAGCAGTGCGTTATTTCAGTTTTGGATGATCTAATACTTCATAGGACTCATTGATACAATTCAAACCTGTGAAATCGATTATAGGTTCTATCTTATGAGTTTCAGTATTCGCTTGCCATACTTTTTTAATATTCTGAATATATAGGCTATCCGTTTTATCTACAAGCGAAATCAAGTTGATGTTCTGCTCTTCATTAAATTCACAATAACCAATGCTTATAACTTCAGGTGTATTCAGGTCTTTAATTTCTAAGGTGTCTAAAACGGTATAAGTTATAGTATTAATGGAGTCGCGAGCAATACTTTTAAATAGGAGTAAATTATGGTTCTGATTTTGTAAATGCAGTATGCCATACATGGGTTCGTGAAATGTATTATCATAAAAGGAGGTGTCAGATATTTTAGTATAATCTGCTAAAGCATTTATGTGTTCGAATTTTTGAAATTCCTTTCCAATTATAGAATGATTTGGTTTATCTGTTTTACTGCCACAACTTACTATTAAGAATAGCGTAAAAATAAAGAAAAGGTTTCTCATAATAACTTGATTTATAGTTGTTAGTTAAAATCAAGAACTATACCGTTTTAACAAAATTTTAATATTTTAGATTGTTACCGTAAAAGTAAGCTCAGATTTATAGAGTTGGTTGGAGAAGTAGTTTGCTGAAAAAATATATAGATTTTACATATGTTTTATTACAGTACTTTGTTGTGCCCAGTGTTTTATTTCTGTTTCTTCGTTTTCTTTTCGTTTAATAATGGTTCTGTATATTGATTATACAAGTCAAATAGGTATTCAATTCTCGCATTTTCATTCGTAAATTCTTGTGGTCTATAACACAAATCAACTGCTTTATCTAAATCCTGATGTGCTTTAACTAGTTTAGGAGGCATGGTCAATGGATCATATAGATCAGCAAGATTACTTTCAGGGAATTCACCTCTTGTATCTAACACTTTCTGAGCCTTTGCTTCTACAGAATTTTTATTTTTGACACTTGGCTCTTTAGGCCATGGGAAATTATTGTAGACAATTGTATTTGAATACCTTAATCTTGATTCTAGTCTACCGCAGACTGCCTTTGTCCAAGTCATATGCATAAATGAGGTCAAAACACCGAAAACAAATAAAGTACCATTGGGTACCATCTGCACGGTATTACTAGCAATTACTTTTGAGGGCATGTATCCCATTGGAATATATCTTCTGTTTTCTGAAGAAACTTCGGGTATCGCAATGTAATCTGTTTCTGGCTGAGATATTTGAGCGAAAATCGTTGGTGTATTTGCTTTATTTCTAGTTAATTGAGCTTTACTTGCTAATCTCATTTGTTTGACACCTTCAACTCTTATTAGAGTATTTGGAAGTTTCCTTAATTCACTTGGTGCTATGTCTTTAAGCCATAAACAATAGCGAAAATGATTGTTTAAAAAATCACGGCCGCTTACAAAGGGTCTAATCCATGGTGTAGCTTTTGTCTCTTTCGCAATAAAAGCGTTTTTTTCTTCTTCATTATCAAATAAAAAGTTACCTCCATCAGTAGGTTTATTACCCCAAATCATACGAGGGACATCACAAATCGGCTTGCTTTTATTTGAAATTGTTACGTCTGGACCTTCAACCAAATATGGGCTGATATTTTTAACAGACCTGAAATGTGGGTCACTTGAAAAGCTAGCATATTCGAAAAGCACCTTGTTTTTAACGCTATAATTGGAAAATCCAATAATGACTACATGAACTCCAGCGACACCTTTTGCTTCGTTACCCCACTTAAAGGTCTGATGAGCAAAATGTATATTAATATGATGATTATTTATAAGGTCTTGCCAAAGTAGGGCAGCTTGTTCTCCTTGAGTAATCGAGTTGGTGGAAACAAACGCAACCTTAATTTTCGAATCACTAATTTGTTCGATATACGTCGCGGCTTTTTTATACCAACATGCAACATAATCCAATACTTTAATCCCTTTTCTTCCTGAAAACACATTTTCCAAATCAGCCTTTTGCTCAGCGCTTTGGTAGTGGTGGCCTAAGAATGGAGGGTTTCCTAAAATAAAACTTAGATTTTCTGGTGAAATGATATCCTCCCATGCTAATTGAAGAGCATTACCATGAATAATGGTGGCTGATTTTTTTAATGGCAAACGAGCATAGTATAAACCAAACTCCTCTGAAATTCTTAAATTCATTTGGTGGTCCATTAACCACATTGCTACCTCCGATATACGAGCAGGGAATTCGTCATATTCGATACCATAGAATTGATCAACGTCAACATTCATGATTTGGTCAATTCCAATTACTTGCTGTGAACCGTATAGGGCTTTCAGAACTTGCAGTTCTAACAACCGTAGTTCACGGTATGTAATGATTAAAAAATTACCACAACCACATGCGGGGTCAAGGAATTCAAGTGTCCCTAACTTCTGATGAAATTCTTTGAGTTTGTTTTTATTGCTTTTTACTTTTTTAAATTCATTGTATAATTCATCTAGAAATAGAGGTTTAATTAACTTTAGTATACTTTTTTCGGAAGTATAATGTGCTCCTAAATTTCTTCGTTCTTGTGGATTCATTACACTTTGGAACATACTTCCAAAAATGGCTGGAGAAATTAACCCCCAATTCAAGGCGCTGCAAACCAATAGCATTTCACGCATTTCAGAGTTAAATGAAGAAATGGGTAATGCTTCTTCAAACAATTTCCCATTTACGTATGGGAAGCCAACTAAATGTTCGTCTAAATTCTTAAATCGTTTTTCTACAGGTGTATTTAAGACTTGAAAAAATTGAGCCAGCCAAGCTCCTAAATCACTACCATCTTCATTCGTTTTGACTTCAATAAATTCTTTGAATGTGTCTTTTTCAAAAATTCCAGTATCATCTGCGAAAAGGCAGAAAAGCAATCTAACCAAAAAAACTTCTAAAGGATGACCTTCATATCCGCTTTCTTCAAGTTGATCATGGAGCTTTCCCATGAGTTCTGCAGCTTTTATATTAACGGGATCTTCATCTTTAAAGGCTCTTTTTTGATACCCTGCTATAAACCCAAATAGTTTTATGTTCTTATGTAATTCGTCTAATTTAAATTCAAACTCTTCATTGTCATCAAGGTCATAAAGTTTAAATTTTTCAAAATCAGAAACTAAAACATACTTAGGTAAATCATGTTCTTTTATTCCATGAAAATAATCAGTAGCTTGTTCAAATGCGCTGTCAAGATTTTTCCCTCTTGATTTGTGCTCTACAAGTAAAGTTCCTTTCCAAAATAGGTCTATAAATCCTTGATTTCCGCTTAGTTTTTTGACTGGTTCTTCAAAAGTTGCAAGCCGTCTTCGCGAAATCCCGAACACGTTAAAAAAGTCATTCCAGAAGGAATCCTTTTCGGCCCTCTCTCGGCTTTCTCCTTCCCATTCTTTTGTGAATTTTAAAGCTCTGTCTTTTATCTCATTCCAGCTTAATGCCATTCAGTTAGTTTGTTTTTAAGTTCGTTTTTTTCTCGATTTTGGTTTTTTCCGACATTGGCTACAACTAGTTATATACAAATAAAAGCCCATTTTTAGAATTGCTATTACCTGGATAAACTAATGTTTAAAGTGTAGATACAATTTACATAATATACAGTAAGCAGAAGAGGGTATTTCTAAAAAAAAACAGCTAATAATTCGTACACATATTGAAATGGTGCAAAGGTGTCAAAAATGATCAGTGAGTATTTAGTACCGGACATTCTATTACAATAAAGAAAGCCCAGAATGAAGAGGTTTAGTCTTAATTCTGGGCTGTTTTATATATGTCTTTTCTAGTTTTTAGAAATATCTCGAGTTTTTAAGACACAGACGCTACTGTACCAAGAGTATACAATTGCTCTAGAGTAGGAGAGCTGCTTCCTCCGGCAGGCTCTAAAGTAATACCAAAGGCTTCAGATGCATTTGCGTTTTCAATAGTAAAGATCTTATTATCGTCGGAAACAAAATCATCTAGAGTACCTAAACTTGTTGGTGTTAACGGATCTAAAGTTAACGACCAAACCTGATAGACTTTGCCTTCAGGTGGTTCCGGTAAACCTTGTGCATCTAAATAAATGTTTTCGGTTGTTTTATCCCAATACACTTTTGCATAGGCTTCGGGGTAAACGGCTTGTCCTCCAAGCGGAATGGCTAAAACATTCTTATCACGTAAAATAGAAATTAAGTTATCTGCTTCTTTTAAATCGGAGTTTGTAATCTCAATTTGTTGTTCAAGGAATTCGTTGTCCAATTCGGTAACATTAATTTGAGTTTGTAATGTTGAGTTCTGTTCTGTTGCCCAAAATAATCCTCCAGCTAATACTACGGCAGCTGCCCAACCTGTGTAACCTAGCCAATTGGTTCTGCGTTTAGCAGGTGTAATATTTATAACTTTGGTTTCTGTATTTGGTTTACGAATTTTTTCAGCAATCGGATTAAAATCTAAAACAGCGTTTTTCGGTGCTGTAGCTTCGGTAAGTTTTAAAATTGCAGACTCTATAAGTAAAACTTCAGTTAAAACTTCAGGATGTTTCTGCATGAGCGTATACACCTCTTTATTTTCTTCATCAGAAAGTGCACCTGCAACATACAGTTCTAAAATACCAGAATTTATATATTTATTAATATCCATATTAGTTTAAGACCATTGTTCGTAATTCGTTAATACAATTTCTGTTTCTCGTTTTAATGGTGCCAATAGGCATCTCTAAAGTTTCTGAAGCTTCTTTTTGGGTGTATCCTTTAAAGTATAACAACTCTATAACTTCAATACATTTTTTTGCCAGCTTGCTCACAAATTTTCCAATACCAATAGCATCAGTTTTTTCGTCTAGGTTATCACTGTGTTGTAATATATCTACGAAAAATTGAGCATCAAGGTTTTGTTTTTTGTTCTTAAAAGATTTAGACCTTGTTTTGTCGATTGCAGCATTACGAGCGATATTTAAAATCCAAGTAAAAAAACGTCCTTTTTCAGCAGAATAGCTTTCGGCTTTATGCCAAGCTTTTATAAAAACATCTTGCATAATTTCTTCGGCAATATCTTGATCTCGAACGATATTATAAATAACGCCATGAATATTTGTGGCGTACATATTATATAACGCTTCAAAAGCCTTTTCGTCTTTTTTCTGAAATTGTTCAATAAGGGTTTCTAACTGCATATAGTTATTTGTATGGGATGAAATTAGTCAATTTATTCCATAAAAAAAAGCTGTCGTAAAACAGCCTTCTTTTATCAATTTTGATTTTAGAGCATTTAGTTTTCTCTTAAATAAGTATCTATATTAATAGCGACTTCGTCCCAAGTCTTGCTAACACCATCGGTACCTGTATGTAACACTTCACATGCTTTATGTAGAGTTGCTAAAGCGTCAAGAGCATTCCAGTCTTTTAATAGCATAACACCGTTAAGAGAAATACGTCTATCTTCTGTTGTGGTATAAGTTAATGGTAAATCATGCGTTTCTCCATTCATAGTAATAGTCGCTATAGCTTCTGTTGCAGAAGTTGTTTTTAATGTTCCTTTTAAGAATTTGGTATCTGCCATGACATCGAAAAAGAACGTTTGTAATTTCGTGTCACGAAGAGAATCTTTAGAGAAAATACTGCTTACAGGAATAGAGAATTTAACACCGTTTAATGCTTCTTGAGCAGAAGATCCCGTGTGAGGTTCGAAATCTAATGTTGTAAACACGCCAGATACGGGAGTCTTTGCTGTGGTTTTATAAGCAGTCCAGTTTACAGTAGTACCTTCTGGTTTAATTACGAATCGTGCTGTTTCTTCTATAGGATCGTTAGGTGTTACAGTTTCTTTTTTGTCAGATTTACAGGCTGTCGCGAAAGTAAGAGCGAATGCTGCCATTAAAATTGTTATTTTTTTCATGATAGAAATTTTTATTAAAATTGGATTTCGAAATTACAGAATATTTAATCAAATTCAAATGATAGTACTAGCTAAATAAATTATTTAATTCGATCTAGTTGTTCGATAATTCAGAGCAGAATACTATTGTATGTTAAGGACTTTTAGTATTCAGAGTTTTATTAGTGTAAAATTTAGAAGCCTTTAACAGTAGCTGTTAAATAAAAGGTAAATTTTAATTGCAAATTTGTGTAGTACTAACTAAGAGCTTAAATTTACAGTAATAAATAGTTTAGTTAGTTTTTTTCAAAACAGTTCTATTATAATTTGGTTGGTTATAAAATAGAATTAAAAAAGTTTGTTAGTTAATTTTTAGTTTAAAAAAGGAGTTATTTTACATGTAAAATAACTCCTTTTTTTATTCTATGCATTCCATCGTACTTTCTACAGTATCTGTATTAATTTTTGGTGACATATAAGGAATACCAAGTCCGAGGCCTCTAATAATGAATAATACACCTATAATAATTACAAATACAGGTATTAATTTTTGAATACGTTTCTTCGCTAAAGCACTTAGCATATTTCCAAAGTATATAGCCGTTGTCATTAACGGAATAGTTCCTAATCCGAATAAAAACATATATAAAGCACCCTTTAAAGGATGTGCTGTTGCAATAGAAGATAATACGGCCATGTATACCAAGCCGCAAGGTAAGAAACCGTTTAGAAATCCTATGGTTAAAAAGGTGTCCGCTGTTTTTTTCTGAAGCGCAACGCCCATTCCTTTTTTTACTTTTGAAATGATCTTAAAGAGCGGTTTTGAAAAATTGTATTTGCTGAAGGTCTTATAGGGTAGGAGTACAATAACAATTAATAACACACCAACTAGTATTGATAATTTTTGCTGAAGTCCGAAAATGTATAAGCCTTTACCAAGAAAACCAAAAATCAATCCGATGATGCTATAAGCTAAAAGCCGTCCGAAATGATATGTAAATATCTGAGTCACTTTTTTAACCGGATTACTTCTGTCTACAGGAAGCATAAACGCAATTGGACCGCACATACCTATACAATGAAAGCTTCCTAAAAGGCCAAATATAAAGGCAGATATAAACATTTAGTAGACTAAATGTTGTTTATAAAGGTAGCTAGAACCATTGTTTTTCCAGTCGACTGTAAGATTCCAACGTCCGTCTACAAGCTTGTCTTTAGGAATTAATACCGTATGGTTATTTAAGACAATTGGTAGTTGAAAATCTAAAGTTTTGTTAGAAGGTCTGTATAAAGTTACCGTTCCAGAAATTTGAGTTTCACTAATCGATTCTGGAAATTGAATAAGAATACCTTCGTTAGTGTGTTCCCAAGATAAATTTTCAGCTAATGTTTGGGCATTTTGTTCTTTATCAATTTCGTTTTGTAAAGACAATTCTTGCTTATAATAATCTTCTACCACTAAATCGTGATTGAATCGATCTCCAGTAAGCATGTTCACAACAAAATACATTATGAATCCGATAAAAAGTACAAAAGCAATAATAATTCCTGTTCCCCAATTAATTTTCATGATGATAAGCTTTAGTAAAAATTATTTGTAGCTTCTTGGTCCTAAGAAGCTAACTGTAGTGGTTTCTATTAATTTGTCGTGACTATAAACTTCGAGTGTGAGTTTGTTTTTATCACCTTTTAAGTCCGATTGTTTAATTTCTATAAATAGTGTGCCTTCAGCTAAACCTTGTCCAGGCACAATAAAAGTATCAGATGTAGATACCAATTTTAATTCGCCAGGATAATCAACTAATTTAAAAGACACATCGTCAATTTCATCATTCGTTTTGTTAATCAATTTATAAGTAAATACATTACTAATAATATTGTTTTCTTTATGCTGATATAATTGTCCAGGTAATCTTAGAACTGTTGCTTCTAAATCATTTCTAGAAAATAGCATACCACCCCAAACGACTGTTAAAATAATTAATACAGCAGAATAACCTTTTAGACGCGTAGTAAATTTAAATTTTTCTTTCTTTTCGATTTCATCCTCACTAGCGTATCTAATCAAACCTCTAGGGTAGCCAATGCTATCCATAATAGTGTCGCACTCATCGATACAAGCTGTACAGTTTACACATTCTAATTGTGTTCCGTTTCTAATATCTATTCCTGTAGGGCAGACGTGTACACATTGGTAGCAATCAATACAGTCTCCATGTCCTAATGCTTCGCGATCTTCGTTTTTACGGAATTTTTTTCTACCGTTTTCACCTTCACCACGTTTATGGTCGTAGGCCACAATAATAGATTTGTCGTCTAATAAAACACCTTGAAGTCGGCCGTAAGGACAAGCAATAATGCAGACTTGTTCTCTAAACCATGTAAAAACAAAGTAGAAAACAGCTGTAAAAATTAATAATGATATTAATGAGCTTAAGTGATTTATAGGACCTTCTTTTATGTAACTTAAGACTTCGTCTCCACCAATTAAATAGGCGAGGAATACATTTGCAATAAAGAATGAAATGACAAGAAATAGAAACCATTTTAAAAGGCGTTTTCTTATTTTTTCACCATTCCAAGGCTGACGATCTAAACGCATTTGTTTACCACGATCTCCATCTATCCAATATTCTATTCTTCGGAAAACCATTTCCATAAAAATAGTTTGCGGACAAATCCAACCACAGAAAATACGACCAAATGCTACTGTAAATAACGAAAGAAATACAACCCCTATAAGCATAGAAACCACAAAGAGTTTAAAATCTTGAGGCCAAAATGGAAATCCGAAAATATTAAATCGGCGTTCTAATACGTTAAACATTAAAAATTGATTGCCGTTTAATTTTATAAACGGCGAAACAATTAAAAGTATTAATAAGATATAACTAACAAGCTTACGCTTGTCGTAAAATTTTCCTTTAGGTTTTTTAGGAAATACCCACGCTCGTTTTCCGTCTTCGGTTAAGGTGCCTATAGAATCTCGAAATGCTTCGTGTTCTGGTGTTTCCATTATTTTAGGGTATTTTTACTTTTGTAATTGTATCAGTTATTTTGCTGTGTCGTCTACCCAAACATCACCTTCTGCATCTTTAGGTTTTGCAGGAGTTGTGCCTTGTAAACTTAAAACATAGCTTGATACCTGTGCAATTTGTGCAGGTTTTAAACTTTGTTTCCAAGCAATCATACCTTTACCAGCACGACCACCTTCACTTACTGTGTGGAAAACATTTTTAATTCCTCCACCTAAAATCCAATTGTTATCGGTTAGGTTTGGTCCAATACCTCCACCACCATCTGCCATATGACAAGCAACACAGTTTGTTTCGAATATAACTTTCCCAGCTCCTAAATCTGAAGCATCTGTTAGTAAGACTACAGAGTTTGCATCAACTAAATCTTTAGCGTTTTTTTTGTATTCTTCAATAGAAATTCTTGCATCTGCAAGTTCTGTTTCATACTCATCAATTTGTGTATCACCATTAAAAACTTCATATTTAAGCATATAAGCAAAAGCGAAAATAATAGATATAATGAAAGCATATTTCCACCATGGCGGAAGTTGGTTGTCTAATTCGCGAATACCATCATAATCATGGTGAAGTACGATTTCACTTTCTTGAGATATTGGTTTCTGACCTAATAGATTAATGTAAGTGTTTTTTATCCACAGAAAAAGTTTAGGTGTTTTTGTGTTATTCGCGATGTATCTAGCCTTGGCAGCGTCATCTAAACTTTGAAATAACACATTGTCTAGAGCAGATACAATACCTTCAATTGAAACTATAACAACTAAAACCAAAATTAAAAACACCAATACTATTGGATATTTTATAAAAGCGGGTTCGTTACCTGAATCAACAAAATATTCAATTAATCCGGCTATTAGAAAGAACAGGACAGGTACTCTTACGTAAGTTGGTATGTGTTTTCTCATAATGTGGTTTCATTTTGGTGGTTATCGTTTTCAAAAGGAAGGTTGCTCACGGTATCTATATAGTCTTTTTTAGCAGTTAATACCCACCAAAATAAGACAACAAAAAAGCCGAAGAATATTAATAACGATAGTATCGGGTATATTTCTATTCCCGCGATACTATCCATATAGTTTTTTACGAAGCTTAACATGATTAATTGTTTTTAATTTATTCTACTTCTTTTACTTTAATATCTGTTCCTAATCGTTGTAAGTAAGCAATAACAGCTACTATTTCACGATTTCTCATCTCAATAAAATCAGAACCACTTTCGGCAGCCGATTTTTTGTCATTTTCGTACGTTTCAGCAAAATCAGGATCGCTATAAAGATTCTTTTCTATCGCTGTTCCTTGATCTAACATACTTTGTTGTGCATTAGCAATTTCTTCATCAGAATAAGGCACACCTAAAGTAACCATAGCTTCCATTTTAGTTTCTGTATTAGATTTATCTAATTCATCTCTAACAATCCATTGGTAAGCAGGCATGATAGAACCACTCGAAGTACTTTGTGGATCATACATGTGATTTAAATGCCAGTTATCCGAATATTTTCCTCCAATACGATGTAAATCTGGACCGGTACGTTTACTTCCCCAAAGGAATGGGTGATCGTAAACATATTCACCAGCTTTAGAGTATTCACCATAACGCTCAACTTCACTTCTAAATGGTCTAATCATTTGTGAGTGACACCCCACACAACCTTCACGAATATATATATCTCGACCTTCAAGTTCTAAAGCTGTATAAGGTTTTACACTACTAATTGTTGGGATATTAGACTTAACCATTATGGTTGGTACAATTTGAATAACACCTCCAATTAAAATAGCGATGGTTGCTAAAATTGTTAATTGAATTGGCTTACGTTCTAACCAAGTATGAAAAGGTTCTCCGGCAAGACGTCTTTTAGAAACACGCTCTAAAGCAGGAGCTTCTGCTAATTCGTCTGTAACTTCAGAACCACGTTTTACGGTTATAAATATGTTATATACCAAAACAATCATACCTGTTAAGTATAGAGTTCCTCCTATAGCACGCATTGCATACATTGGCATAATTTCAGTAACGGTTTCTAAAAAGTTACCATACACTAAAGTCCCATCAGGATTGAATTGATTCCACATACTTGCTTGTAAAAATCCTGCAACATATAAAGGAAGCGCATACATTACAATACCTAAAGTTCCTATCCAAAAATGAAGGTTTGCAAGTTTTGTAGAATGTAATTTTGTTTTGAATAATCTAGGCACTAACCAGTAAATCATACCAAAAGCAAAGAACCCGTTCCATGCTAAAGCACCAACGTGTACGTGCGCAATAATCCAGTCTGTATAATGACCAACTGCATTTACGTTTTTAAGTGATAAAAGTGGACCCTCAAAAGTGGCCATACCATAACCTGTAATGGCTACTACGAAAAATTTTAAAACAGGGTCGGTTCTTACTTTATCCCAAGCACCTCTTAAGGTTAACAATCCGTTAATCATACCTCCCCAAGACGGCATTAATAACATTACTGAAAATGCAACACCTAAATTTTGTGCCCATTCTGGTAGTGCAGTATATAATAAGTGGTGAGGTCCAGCCCAGATATATATAAAAATTAAAGACCAAAAGTGAACAATAGATAATTTATAAGAATATACAGGTCTGTTTGCTGCTTTAGGAACAAAATAATACATTAAACCTAAGAAAGGTGTTGTTAAAAAGAATGCTACAGCATTATGGCCATACCACCATTGTACTAAGGCATCCTGAACACCTGCATAAACCGAGTAACTTTTAAATGCGCTTACAGGTAATTCTAAACTGTTAAATATGTGCAAAACAGCAACAGTAACAAAGGTTGCTATGTAAAACCAAATGGCGACATATAAGTGACGTTGTCTACGTTTTAAAATGGTTGCAATTAAATTCCATCCAAATACGACCCAAACCACAGCAATAGCTATATCTATAGGCCATTCTAATTCGGCATATTCTTTAGAAGACGTATAACCTAACGGAAGTGTAATTGCGGCTGCAACAATAATTAATTGCCAACCCCAAAAATTTATACTACTTAAAGCATCGCTCGCCATTCTGGCTTTAAGAAGACGTTGTGAGGAATAATAAACACCTGCAAAAATGGCATTACCAACAAATGCAAAAATAACAGCATTGGTGTGTAAAGGTCTTAAACGACCGAAACTTAACCAAGAAATGCCATCGGTAAGATTAGGAAATATAAATAAGAATGCGAGTAGTAAACCTACTACCATTCCAATTACACCCCAAAAAATGGTTGCATAAATGAATTTTTTTACGATTTTATTATCGTAGTAGAATTGTTGTATTTCCATAGTGATAGTTAATTATTCTTTTTTGGTTAGTGTAGTTTTTTCGGTTTTTTCTTGAATTAATTCGTCATCAAAGAGCATGCGAACGGAAGGCGTATAACTATCGTCGTATTGTCCGCTTTTTACTGCAAAAATAAATGCAACAAAAAAGATTAATGCGACGATTACACTCACTCCTAATAATATATAAATTACACTCATTTTTACTCAATTAATCTGTAAAAGTAATAGGCTCGGTGCTTTCAAAATATGACATTTATCATGTTTTAGTTGTGCTATATTAGTTTTCTTCCAACCCAATTGGTACAAAGCGTAGTAAATACAACTATACTTATGGAACTTAGTGGCATTAGTATCGCTGCAACAACGGGTGCAAGCTGCCCAGTTACAGCAAAATATAGGCCTATTAAATTATAGAATAAAGATAATAAAAAACTCCATTTTATAATTTTAATCGCCGCTTTTGATGCTATTAAGAATTGTTCTAATTTATGAAAAACTGAAGCATCCATAATACCATCGCATGCAGGAGAAAAAATATTAATGTTTTCTGAAAGTGCAATACCAACTTCACTTTGTGCTAAAGCTCCTGAATCGTTTAAACCATCGCCAACCATTAAAACTTTGGCGCCTTCAGTTTGATGATATTTAATGTATTCTAATTTGTCTTCAGGTTTCTGGTTAAATAATAATTTGGTTTTTGTAGGTAATAATTTTTTTAAATTATTTAATTCGCCTTCATTATCACCAGAAAGAATAACCAAATCATACTGTTGCTTTAAATCATTAAAAAGTTTTGAAAGTCCTGTCCTATAACTATTAAAAAAGGTGAATTTTCCTTTATAATCATCGTTGCTACTAATGTGTACACTGGTATTTAAAGATTTTTGAAGTTCTTTCTTTCCAACAAAATTTGCCGAACCTATTTTAATTGCATTATGTTTTATGGTAGCCTGTAACCCTTGTCCGATGTGTTCTTCAAACGAATCTAAAGTAACAATTTCGTTCGCTTTTAAAATATCGTAAAGCGTTCTGCTTAATGGGTGATTAGAGCCACGTAAAGTGTTTTTTAATAAACGTTCTTCGTCTGAAGTTAACGGCACACCATGATAAGTTGCTGTGCTTTTTTTGTTTGAAGTAATAGTCCCTGTTTTATCGAATATAATAGTGTTTATAGCAGCTAATTGCTCAATAACACTAGCGTTTTTTAAATAAAATTTATGTCTACCAAATATGCGTAGCATGTTTCCAAAGGTAAAAGGTGCAGCCAAAGCCAAAGCACACGGACAAGCAATAATAAGGACAGCAGTAAAGACATTCATCGCTTTACTCGCGTCGTAAAACAGCCAAAACACAGTTGAAATAACAGCAATACTTAAAATTGAAACTGTAAAACGTTTACTAATTGTGTTTGTTAAATTAACAAACGCTTCTTCTTTATTCTTATTAAAAACATCGTGACTCCAAAGTTGTGTAAGATAACTTTGCTTCACTTCTTTTACCGCTTCCATTTCGATACTTCCAGAGGTTTGTTTTCCACCTGCAAATAATTTATCCCCAGAGGTTTTACTTATAGTTTCAGACTCTCCGGTAACAAAACTGTAATCAATAGATGCTTTTCCTTTAATTAAAATACCATCAACTGGAATTAATTCTTCATTTCTAATTAGTAAACGATCCCCTTTTTTGATATCGTAAATCTGAATTGGAATTTCTTCAGTTTCAGATATAATTTTAGTCACCGCAATAGGGAAATACGATTTGTAATCACGTTCGAACGATAAAAATGAATAGGTTTTCTGCTGAAAAAATTTCCCTAATAATAAAAAGAACACAAGTCCGGTTAAACTGTCGAAAAAACCTTGTCCAAGATCGAACATGATTTCGATTGTACTGCGCAGAAAAAGGACAACAATACCAATTGCAATTGGCACGTCTATATTTAAAAGTCCAGCCCGAAGTCCCTTATATGCCGAAATAAAATAATCTCGGCCCGCATAAAACACAACAGGAAGTGAGAAGGCAAACATCATCCATCTAAAAACGGGTTTGTATTGGTCTAGCCAGAATTCATTGACTTCAAAATATTCTGGAAACGATAAAAACATCACATTTCCAAAAGCAAAACCAGCAATTCCTAACTTGTAAATTATGGATCTATTAATATGTTTTTTCCCATCGCTATAATCATCTAAACTAATATAGGGCTCGTAACCTATTGTACTTAAAAGAAGCACGACATCTTTAAGCGATGTTGTTTTAGTTTGATATGTTATGCGAACAGTTTTTTTATTAAAATTTACTTGAGAACTTGTAATTTCAGGTTTCAGTTTATGTAAATTTTCTAAAATCCAAATACAAGAACTACAATGAATATGTGGAATGTATAATGTTGCGATTTGAATGGAGTCGTCGTTAAATTCTAGTAATTTTTCTAAAATTTGTGCATCTTTTAAAAAGTCGAATTTACCTTCGTTAATTTTAGGTATCGCTCCGGGAGATTTCTGTATATCATAATAGGCCGTAAGATTACTTTCTGAAAAAATTTCATAAACCGTTTTACAACCGTTACAGCAAAATGACTTGTCATCGAAGTTAATCTCAACAGTATCACAGCTATTACCACAATGAAAGCATGTTTTATCTTCGGAAATTTTATCCATTTTTTTTTTAATCAAAGGTTTAAAATAGCAGCATGCAAAAATATGATATTTGTCATGGTTTCACTACTTTTGTAAGGAATTAAATATTTAATAAATGGCGGATTGCGAACAATGCATGGTGAGAAAGCTTAGTGCTTTAAAAGTGTTGAAGGGTGAGGAAATAAAATCCATATCTTGTTCTAAAATAATGAAACAAATTAAAAAAGGTGAAGTTATTTTTAAAGAAGGAGAGGTACTTAATGGAGTGTATTGCATAAGCTCGGGTGTTTGCAAATTAACCAAATTAACAGAAAAGGGAAAAGAACAAGTTGTAAAATTGGTGATTAAAGGAGAGCTTTTAGGGCAACGTTCTGTAATTATTAATCAAGCTGCAAATTTATCGGCTACGGCATTAAACGATATGGAAGTGTGTTACATTCCTAAACAAGAAATATTACAGGATTTAGTAAAAAATAATGATTTTTCTTTTAGCATGTTAAAGCGCATGGCTATAGATTTAAAAGAAGCTGAAACTGCTATTGTAAACATGGCTCAAAAATCGGTTAGAAAACGTCTAGCAGATATTATTTTATATTTAAATGATAATTTTGGAGTAGATGAAAGCAACTATTTAAAAGTGCCTTTATCTCGCGACGATTTTGCTAGTATTGTGGGTACAGCAACAGAATCTGTAATCAGAACTTTGTCTCAGTTTAAAAAGGAGGGCTTAATAAAAACCTCAGGGAAGCGTATACAAATTCTGAATCACGAAGAATTAGAAGTGATGGAATAGGCCAGAATCTAAGCTAAATTTTAAAATATATAAAGTTGAATGACCGTAAAAAGTGATTCAACTTTTTTCAATTATAATATTATGTGAAAGCCCGTAGATTTATCCGATAAATTAGTATTTTTATAATGCTATGAAAAAAACAATTCACAAAAAAGGGTTCGTATTTCAGGTTTTCGAAGCGAAGAATCAATCTCCATTCGATACACTTTTTGAAATATTTAAAGAACTAATTACGCATACTTCTGGCGATTTTGATGAGGCCATTAGTTGGTTGCGCGACTTAGATAAAGAATACCATCTTACAACAGCAGAGTATACCATAGATGATTTTATTGAAGATCTAAAAAAGAAAGGGTATATAAAAGATGATATTGACGAAGATGGTACAGGCGGTACTAAAATTACTCCTAAAACAGAACGTGCCATTAGGCAGCAAGCGTTAAATAATATCTTCGGAAAACTAAAACGTAGCGGCTCTGGAAACCATAAAAGTAAATCTATTGGTGCTGGCGACGAGCATACGGGAGAATTTAGAGGGTATCAGTTTGGAGATGCTTTAGATAAAGTCTCAATCACAGAGAGTTTAAAAAACGCTCAAATTAATCACGGTATCGGAAGTTTTAATCTTACCGAAGATGACTTGGTGGTCGAAGATACACTTCATAAATCGCAAATGAGTACGGTGCTCATGATAGATATTAGTCACAGTATGATTCTTTATGGTGAAGATCGTATTACCCCTGCTAAAAAGGTTGCGATGGCATTGGCTGAATTAATCACGACTCGATACCCAAAAGATACTTTAGATATTTTGGTTTTTGGAAACGATGCGTGGCTTATCAAAATTAAAGATTTACCGTATTTAAAAGTCGGACCATATCATACAAATACTGTGGCTGGTTTACAATTGGCTATGGATGTTTTACGACGTAAACGACATACCAATAAACAGATTTTTATGATTACCGATGGAAAACCCAGTTGCTTGCGTATGCCAGACGGGCAGTATTATAAAAACAGTATGGGATTAGACGATTTTATTGTCAACAAATGCTACGATTCAGCACAGCAGGCTAGGAGGTTGCATATTCCTATCACTACATTCATGATTGCAAAAGATCCATATTTAACACAGTTTGTTCGTGAATTTACAAAAGCCAATCAAGGGAAGGCTTTTTACACGGGATTAAAAGGATTGGGAGAAATGATTTTTGAAGATTATGAAACCAATAGAAAAAAACGAATTAAAGGTTAATAAATAATACTTTATAATAGTACCATTCTAAAAGCGATTTTAGATTTTTAAAATATAAGTAAAGCGAATAGCAAATGCTTAAAAAACAAAATAATGAAAATTGAAAATATAAAGACATTAGGAGCATTAAAAGCTTCAGGATATAAAAGTAAGTCGATTAAAGATGAATTACGAGATAATTTAATTGAAAAATTAAAGAAAGACGACGTTACTTTTGAAGGTGTGCACGGCTATGAAAACACAGTCGTTCCAGAATTAGAACGTGCTATTTTATCCCGACATAATATAAACTTGTTAGGATTACGCGGACAAGCAAAAACACGGTTAGCCCGTTTAATGGTGAATTTGTTAGACGATTATATTCCGGTTGTAGAAGGTTCTGAAATTAATGACGATCCGTTGCGTCCCATTTCTAGATTTGCTACAGAATTAGTTCAAGAAAAAGGAGATGATACACCAATTACTTGGTTGCCTAGAAGTGAACGTTTTGCAGAAAAATTAGCGACGCCAGATGTTACAGTTGCTGATCTTATTGGAGATGTAGATCCTATAAAAGCAGCACATTTAAAATTGAGTTATGCAGACGATCGCGTGATACATTATGGGATGATTCCGAGAGCCAACCGCTGTATTTTTGTAATTAACGAATTACCAGATTTACAAGCTAGAATTCAGGTAGCACTGTTTAATATACTTCAGGAAGGTGATATTCAAATCCGTGGATTTAAATTGCGATTACCTCTAGATATTCAGTTTGTGTTTACAGCTAATCCTGAAGATTATACCAATCGCGGAAGTATAGTTACGCCTTTAAAGGATAGAATTGGTTCGCAAATAATTACGCATTATCCAGTAGATATAGAAACGGCTAAAAAAATAACGCAGCAAGAAGCCAAGTTAAATGAAAGTCAGACTGCTTTAGTTAGTATTCCAGAATTAGCTAAAGATATTTTAGAGCAAATTGTTTTCGAAGCACGTGATAACGAATTTATTGATGCGAAAAGTGGGGTTAGTGCCCGTTTAGGAATTACCGCTCTAGAAAATTTAGTAAGTACAGCCGAACGTAGAGCCCTGATTTCAGGTGACAAAAAGACAACGGTTCGCTTAGGAGATTTTGTTGGTATTATTCCTGCAATAACGGGAAAGGTAGAATTAGTTTACGAAGGTGAGCAAGAAGGGGCTTCAGTAGTGGCTTTTAATTTAATAGGAGATGCTGTGAAAACCATGTTTCCTAAGTTTTTTCCGAAAATTGAAAAGTTAGAAAAACAAAATGAAGAATCGCCCTATGATGCTATTGTCTCATGGTTTTTTAATAATTCGGAAGGATTTGAATTGTTAGACGATTTAGATGATGCAACATACAAATCAACTTTAGATGCTATTACTCCCTTAAATGATTTATTGAAAGCACATCAACCCGATTTAAAAGAAAACGAGATTTATTTTGTAAAAGAATTTGTACTCTGGGGTTTGGTACAGTATAATAAATTAAGCAAATACCGTTACACAGAAGGTATTCAGTTTAAAGATCCTTACGGAAGTTATATTAGCGGCCTATAAATAAAATAATCAGATTTATAACATATAAAAAACGCCATCTTTTAAGGATGGCGTTTTCGTTTTAAAATTTAATCCAGGTTTATCTTACGAAGCAACCAGTGTAATTATTCTAACGCTTTAGAATCGACATAAAAATCAGGATCAATAACTAAAGTTTTATCTTTCACAGGTATAGTTTTCCATTCCGCAGTAGGGTAGAGCCATTGCGACTTACTGTCTAGAGTAACTTGAATAGGCATATCGAAACCATCTACTATGTTTATCCATCTGTATTTTAAAGTACTATTATCAAACTTGTATTCTAAAGTAGGAATACGAACATCTCTTAAATACTGATTAAAAAATGCGGTTAAGTCGATACCTGTTTCTGCACTTAAATAATTTTCAATTTGTGCAGTACTTACCGTTTGATGATAAAATGTTTTATTCATCCCGCGTAAAATTTTACGCCATTTTTCATCATCATCAGTAAGTTGACGTAAAGTATGGATCATATTCGCTCCTTTGTAATACATGTCGCCAGAGCCCTCGCTATTTACATCGTAAACACCAATAATAGGTTTGTCGTTTAAAATAGATTTACGTGTTCCAATAACATATTCAGCTGACGCTTCTTTGCCGTAATAATAATCTACAAATAAATTTTCTGAATAGGCTGTAAAACTTTCGTGAATCCACATATCGGCGATATCAATATCTGTAATATTATTAGCAAACCATTCATGTCCAGATTCGTGAATAATAATAAAATCGAATTTTAATCCCCAACCTGTACCAGATAAATCACGACCTAAATAGCCATTTTGAAAATTATTTCCATAAGTAACAGAGCTTTGGTGTTCCATACCTAAATAAGGGACTTCAACCAATTTAAATCCATCTTCGTAAAACGGATACGGACCGAACCAATGTTCGAAAGCTTTCATCATTTTAGGCGCATCTGTAAACTGTTTTTTTGCTTTTTCAAGATTGTCTTTCAATACATAATAATTCATATCTAAAGGTCCATCCTCTCCGGGATAGATTTCAGAAAAATGAACGTAATCACCAATATTTACGTTTACACCATAATTATTTATTGGGTTTTTAACCGACCATGTAAACGTTTTACGACCATCGCTTAGTGTGTCTACGGCGGTAAGTTTCCCATTAGAGACATCCATTAAACCCTTAGGAGTTGTGACACTAATATCCATGCTGTCTACTTCGTCGTACATATGGTCTTTGCATGGCCACCAAACACTTGCGCCTAAACCTTGACAAGATGTGGCAACAAAATCGTTTCCGTTAGCGTCTTTTTTCCAAGAGAAACCTCCATCCCAAGGTGCGTTTTCTGCTTCCTTAGGTAGACCTTCGTAATACACATCAATGCTATTACTGTCGCCTTTATTTTGGGTTTTTATTAGGGTTATAAAATGAGCGTTTCCATCATCAATTACCTGTAATATTTCACCATCCTGCACTACTTTCGTGATTTTTAAGGGGTCTTGTAAATCTATTTGTAACACATTTGCTGGTTCTAAAACAGTATATTGAATCGTGTTTTTTCCTGAAATAAATTTTTCGGAAGGCTTAACTTCTACATTTAAATGATAATATGTTAAATCCCACCAAGCTCGCTCCGGAGTAATACTACCGCGAAGCGTGTCTTGATGTGAGTAATTATCTTGATGTTTAAAAAGCCCATCCTGGGCATAACCACTTAATCCGAAAAGTAAAAGAACAACATATGTTATAAAGCGTAATTTTGTTGCTAGTACTTGCATATAAATAAAATGAAATTTAAAGTTTTGTAAATGATTTTAATAATTCGCGAACTTCATCTGTGTTTTTAATATGGTATTTGGCACTTGTTTTCTTAAAGCCAACTTTTACAGTATAAGCGGAATCTGGTAATTCTTCAAACATATATTCGTCTGTCCAGTCGTCTCCTATGGCAAACATAAAGTCGTAATTATCTTGTGTTAATAAGCGCGCTGCCGCACGACCTTTATTAACATTACTGCTTTTAATTTCGGTTACTTTATTTCCTTTTAAAACGGTAAGTCCATGATTTTCAATCAAACTATTTAGTACTGTATTTAGTTCTATTGTTCTTGTTTGAGCTAATTCTGGATCTGTTTTTCTATAATGCCATGCTAAAGAATATTTTTTCTTTTCAACAAAAGTTCCTGGTGTTCTGTCTACAAACGTTTCTAGAACGGGAAGAATGTTTTCCATCCAATCGTTTTTAAGATGTTCTAACATCATCCAATCTTTACCTTTTTCTTTTAACCAAACACCATGGTCTGTAACTAAAGTGTAATCTTTTCCTGCAAACCACTCTTCGAAAGTTTCGCGATCTCTTCCACTAATAATCACAAGTTTAATGCCTTCGTTTGCATTTATATTATCTAATAATTCGAATAATTCTGTGTCAGGTTTACAGTCTTTCGGGTTGTCTTTAAAACCAACTAGCGTGCCATCAAAATCTAATAATACAAGTTTCTTTTTTGCCGATTTGAAGGCTTTAGAAATAGTGTTTTTTAGAGAAGAATTTAAGCGTTTAGAGATAAATACATCTTCCTTTTCTTTTGTTAATGTTAATGCTTTTAAAAATTCTTCAGCCCATTTTTCAACGCTGTAACGTTCTAATCGTTCTTGAAGAATTTTAATTCTGGTTCGCTGTTCTTCAATTGGCATTTCAATAGCTTGCTTAATCGTGTCTGCTATTTGATCGAAATTATTAGGATTTATTAATAAGGCTTCATTCATTTCTTTAGAAGCTCCTGTCATTTCACTTAAAATAAGTACACCATCTTGATTTGTACGTGTCGCTACATATTCTTTCGCAACCAAATTCATTCCATCTCGAATAGGTGTAATTAACGCAATATCCGAAGTTGTGTATAAATCGATTAAATTCTCGAAAGGCATAGAACGATAAAAATACCATACAGGTGTCCAACTTACAGTTGAAAACTCTCCATTTATACGACCTACTAATTCATCTGTTTCACGTTTCAGTTTTTGATATTGAGGCACGTTAGAACGAGAAGGAACAGCCAAAAGAATTAGTCTAACCTTTTCTTTGTATTCCGGGTATTTGGTTAAGAAATATTCGAAAGCTCTTAGTCGTTTGGGGATACCTTTAGTGTAATCTAAGCGATCTATAGATAGTATAATTTTAGCATCGGAATCAGATTTTATGTGCTCGTCTAATCGGCGTTGTAATTCCGAACGTTCTTTTTGATGCTGTTTATCGTTAACTAATGCTGCATTGTAGAATTTATTGTAATCAATTCCCATAGGAAACGAATCTACTTTTACTGTGCGCTCGTGATAATCAATATTATTAAAATTAACTTCGAGTCTTAAAATACGTTTTATTGAACTTAAAAAATGACGCTCGTAATCGTAAGTATGGAAACCAATTAAATCGGCACCAAGCATACCTTCTAATAATTCTTCACGCCAAGGAAATGTTCTGAAAATTTCAAAGGAAGGAAATGGTATATGTAAAAAGAATCCTATAGAAATATTAGGTTTTTTATCTCGAATTAATTTAGGTAATAATAATAACTGATAATCATGGATCCAAACGGTATCTCCATCGTTAACATTTTCGAGAACGACATCGGCGAATTTCTGATTTACCTCCTTGTACGATTCCCATTCTGCACGTTCAAAAGAGGTATATTCCATAAAATAATGAAATAGGGGCCAAAGTGTTTTATTACTAAAGCCGAGATAAAAATTATCTACATCTTCAGTTGTTAAGGGAACAGTCACACATTTTTCTTTGGAAACTGCTTTTTTTACATCCTTTCGTAAATCGGGCGTTAATTGATCTTCTGTTAATCCAGACCAACCTACCCAAATGCCATTGCCTTCGGTGTGTACAGACTTCATTCCTGTAGCTAAACCACCTATGCTAGGTTTTATATCTAGCTTAGAATCTTCTAATTTTACTTGTAAAGGGAGTCTGTTGGAGACGATTATTGTTTTATTCATTGAGTTGAATTTTGATTAGCAATAAGTTTTTCGTTAATTTAAAGAAAAATAGGTTGCTAACCATGTAAAATAAGATTTAATGAATAATTTAGATTATGGAATTATAGGAAATTGCCGAAGTGCTGCACTCGTTTCAAAAACAGGATCTATAGATTGGTGTTGTTTACCCGAATTCGATTCAAGTTCGGTTTTTGCTAAACTTTTAGATGAAAATATTGGAGGTCATTTTGGGATTTCAGTAGATGAAAGTTATACAATAACACAAAAATACCTTGGTAAAACAGCCATTTTAGTAACTTCTTTTAGTAATGGAGCTGATGCTTTCGATATTATGGATTTTATGCCCAGATATCATAAAACTGCAGGAGGTTACCAATCGCCACCAGAAATTATCCGATTTCTGAAATATAGAACTGGACATCCAAAATTTACTGTAGATTATGCTCCGAAATTAGAATATGCATTAGGAGAAACAAATACATATGTAAAGGAGGATTTTATTGTAAGTTTAACTGATAAGGAAAAATTTGACACGCTATTTCTTTATACTGATTTAAATAAAGATGCCGTAGTAAATGCAAAAGAAATTGAGCTTACTAAGGACGCTTATTTTTTAATTGGTTATAACGAGAAAATATTTAAGCCAGATGTTCAAAAGGCTTATGTTGAATACGAACGTACCAAAGTATATTGGTTAAATTGGATGGATAGTACGCCGTCTTACGATCGTTATAACGAAGAAATTGCTAGAAGTGCCATTACATTAAAGTTATTAACTTATGATAAATCAGGAGCTGTCCTAGCTGCTGCAACGACATCTTTACCAGAAACAATTGGGGAAGTACGTAACTGGGATTATCGTTTTTGTTGGATTCGAGATGCATCTATGGTCGTGAAAGTAGTATCGCATTTAGGGCATAAAAATATTGCGAAGCGCTATTTAAACTTCATTATCGATTTAATACCAGATAAAGATGAGAAGCTTCAGATTATGTATGGTATTAATAAGGAGAAGAAATTAACCGAAGAAACGTTAGACCATTTAAGCGGTTATAAAAACTCTAAACCAGTACGTGTTGGAAATGCTGCTTACGAGCAAAGACAGAACGATATTTATGGTATTTTGATGGATGTTATTCATCAGCAATTGGTTAACTTTAGTACTGATATTGAAAATGGTGAAGAAATTTGGACCATTACAAAAGGTATTGTCTGGGTGGTTGAAAAACATTGGAAGGAAGCAGATAAAGGAATTTGGGAGTTTAGAACAGAAGAACGTCATTTTACATTCTCGAAAGTATTGTGTTGGGTTGCTATAGATAAAGCAATTAAGGTTGCTGAAATTTTAGGTAAAACTGCAAAGTTGAAAAAATGGAAACCTTTAGAAGAAGAAATTAAGAAAGATATTATGACTAATGCTTGGAACGAAAAAGTGCAAGCATTTACACAATCTTATGGTTCGGACGATTTAGATGCTTCGGTTTTACTTATGGAACCTTATGGTTTTATAGATGCAAAAGACCCTAAATATGTGAGTACTGTAAAAGGGATTGAGCGTGATTTAAGTAACGACGGGTTGTTATATAGATATAAGAACAAAGACGATTTCGGATTGCCTTCTTCATCGTTTACCATTTGTACATTTTGGTTTATTAATAGCTTGTACAAAATAGGAGAGGAGCAAAAAGCAAAAACACTTTTCGATCAATTACTAACATATAGTAATCATTTAGGATTGTTTAGTGAAGATATTGATTTTGAAACTAAAAGATTGCTTGGTAATTTCCCGCAAGCTTATTCTCATTTAGCATTAATAGAAACCGCAATAAACTTATCGAATGTTACCGATGAAGAAAAAGTAATGGTATCTATGCGTGATCATGCAGATGACAGTGATATTTTATAATGTATAATTTGAACGATTAGTTTGTTAAAAACAGTATAAAAATAGAAGGCCAATTCTTAGCATTGAATTGGCCTTTTAAAATAAAAAATTGAATTAGTCACACATTATTTTTAGAAACAATATTTGTTTTCTGATTTTATTTTTTCTGCGATTTCGTTTCTTAAATCTACGATGTCTGGGTAGTTAACATATTTTGTAAAACGTTTAAGTCCCATTAACATCATACGTTGTTCATCGCCTTCAGCAAAAGAAATAATACTCTCTTTTCCTTTTTTCTCAACAATATCTACAGCCTGATATAAATATAATTTAGACATCGCGATTTGTTCTTTTTGAGAGTCTTCTCCAAAACGTTTAGCGTTCTTTTCAGTTCTCAATATAGCAGATTCTGCCATATAAATTTCAATTAAAATATCTGAAGCCGCCATTAATAATTGTTGATGTTGTTCTAAGTCTGGTCCAAATTTTTGAACTGCAGCACCGGCTACCATTAAGAATACTTTTTTCAGTTTAACAATCATTGTTTTTTCTTCTGAAAATAATTCAGAGAAATCTGGAGTTTCAAAAGAAGGAATACCCATTAGGTCTTCTTGAACTTTCATTGCAGGACCTAATAAATCTACATGACCTTTCATTGCTTTCTTAACTAACATTCCAACGCAAAGCATACGATTAATTTCGTTTGTACCTTCGTAAATTCTAGCAATACGAGCATCTCTCCAAGCCGCTTCCATAGGGGTGTCTTCAGAGAATCCCATTCCACCAAAAATTTGAATTCCTTCATCTGCACAATGCTGTACATCTTCAGAAACAGCTACTTTTAAAATAGAACATTCAATAGCGTATTCTTCAACACCTTTTAATTCTGCTTCTTGATGTGTATTTCCGGCAGCTTGGCGCATTGCAATACGATCTTCAATATTTTTTGCAGCTCTATATGAAGCCGATTCACCAACATACGAATTCGTTGCCATTTCTGCTAGTTTCACTTTTATTGCACCAAAGTCGGAAATAGGTGTTTTAAATTGTTTACGCTCGTTGGCATATTTCACAGCAATTGTGGTAATACGACGTTGAGAGTCTAAACATGCAGCAGCTAGCTTAATACGGCCAATATTTAAAGCGTTCATAGCGATTTTAAAACCTTCGCCACGACCAGCTAACATGTTTTCTGCAGGCACAATGGTGTCACTAAAAAATACTTGACGGGTAGAAGAAGCACGAATACCTAATTTATGTTCTTCCTCTCCTAAAGTAATACCGTTCGGACTGTTTTTATCAAATTCGACTATGAAACCTGTAATGTTTTTATCATCTTCAATACGTGCAAAAACAATCATTAAACTGCAAAAACCTGCATTTGAAATCCACATTTTCTGTCCGTTAATCGCATACGATTTTCCGTCTTCAGAAAGTTTAGCGGTTGTTTTTCCGGAATTAGCATCACTACCAGCGCCTGGTTCTGTTAAAGCATAAGCTCCAAACCATTCACCTGTTGCTAATTTAGGAACGTATTTTTGTTTTTGTTCTTCAGTTCCATAAAGCGTGATTGGCATGGTACCAATACCAGTATGTGCCCCGAAAGCGGTACTAAAAGAACCTGTTCCGCTAGAGATATAATCGCAAGTTAACATGGTCGATACAAATCCCATTCCTAGTCCACCGTACTCCTCGGGAACAGAAACACCAAGGAATCCAAGTTCTGCGGCTTTACGCATAACGTCTTCAGTTAGGGCATAGTCTTTAGCCTCGAATCTTGCTTTATGCGGAATGATTTCACGGTCGTTAAACTCCATAACGGCCTCTTTCATCATTGTTTGTTCTTCGGTGAAATCTTCCGGAGTAAATATGTCTTCACAAAGGGTTTCTCTTACAAGAAATTGTCCTCCTCTTATTATATCTTTTTGTGTAGTTTCCATGTTTTTAGTTGTTTGTTTTTTTTATGATTACTAGATTCAAGATTCAAGAATCAAGAATCAAGAATCAAGAATCAAGACTTATGTTTTTAGTCTGGATTTGAAGCTTGAAATCATTTTTTGTATGTCTTTTATTTTTTGTTCTAGATTTTCGAATTGTATTTCTGAAATATAATTTTCTTTAAATGCAATATTTAGTTGAGTTTCCCATTCAAAAGCAGAACCTAAACTATCTTCTAAATATTTATTAAAATGTTTATCAGAACTTTTGCTAGTCCCTTCAGCTATATTTGAAGGAATAGAAACGGCACATCTATTCATTTGACTTGATAATCCATAGGTCTCAAATGAAGGAAACGTTCGCGTTATAGCGTAAGATTCTGAAACAAGTTCCATGCTTTCTGTCCAAATTTTTAATTTTTTGAAGTTGTGCATCATCTTGTGTCTTGATTCTAATAGTCTAGCTTCTTAAATTATTAATTCAAAAATTCAAAGATTCCACATGCACCTTGTCCAGTACCTACGCACATGGTTACGGCACCGTATTTTCCTTTCATATCACGTTTACGCATTTCATCAAATAATTGTACTGAAAGTTTAGCTCCTGTACAACCAAGTGGATGACCTAAAGCAATGGCACCTCCGTTTACATTAACAATCCCAGGGTTTAAATCTAATTCACGAATTACAGCTAGAGATTGTGAAGCAAAAGCTTCGTTTAATTCTATTAACTCCAAATCGCTTTGTTTTAATCCTGCTTGTTTTAATGCTTTAGGAATGGCTTTAACAGGACCAATTCCCATGATACGAGGTTCTACTCCGGCAGCTGCATAATTTACTAAGCGTGCAATGGGTTGAAGACCTAATTCTTTTACCATGTCTTCGCTCATTACCATTACAAATGCTGCACCATCACTCATTTGAGATGAATTTCCAGCAGTTACACTTCCGCCAGCGGCAAATACTGCTCTTAATTTTGATAAAGCTTCTATACTTGTTCCTGCACGAGGACCTTCGTCTTTAGTTACTGTATACGTTTTTGTTGCTTTTTTACCATTAGCATCAACATAAGTTTCATTAATCTCTATGGGTACAATCTGATCTTGAAAACGATTTTCAGCTTGAGCTTTTAGCGCTTTCATATGGGAGTTGTAAGCAAACTCATCTTGGTCTTCTCTAGATACTTTAAATTGTGTTGCAACAGCTTCTGCTGTATTTCCCATGCCCCAGTAGTAATCTTCGTGACCAGCTTTTACAATGTCGTAATTTAATTCAGGTTTGAATCCTGTCATAGGTACGGCACTCATGCTTTCTGCTCCACCAGCGATAATACAATCTGCCATTCCCGATTGAATTTTTGCTGTTGCCATACCAATAGTTTCAATTCCTGAAGAACAAAAACGATTTACGGTAACACCAGGAACATCTACAATATCTAATCCCATTAAAGATATTAATCGTGCCATGTTAAGTCCTTGTGAGCCTTCTGGCATTGCGTTACCAACAATAACATCGTCGATACGTTTAGGGTCTAATTCTGGCAATTCCTTCATCATATATTTGATGGTTTCTGCAGCCAGTTCATCGGTTCTTTTAAAACGGAACACGCCTTTTGGTGCTTTACCAACTGCGGTTCTATATGCTTTTACTATATATGCTTGTTTCATTTTTTCCTCTCCCTACCCTCTCAAAGGAGAGGGAATTTTTGCGGGTTATTTAAGATTAAAAATATTTTTTATCCATCGCGTTTCCTTTCTTTGGGAAGGCTGGGATGGGATTTTAATTACGTAAAGGTTTTCCTGTTTTCAACATATGTTGAATACGTTCTAAAGTTTTACGTTCTGTACATAGACTTAAAAAAGCTTCACGTTCTAAATCTAATAAGTACTGTTCGTTTACTAAAGTGGGTTCAGATAAATCTCCACCAGCCATAACATAAGCTAGTTTATTAGCTATTTTCTGATCGTGTGCACTAATAAATTTACTAGCTTCCATCGAATCTGTGCCTACTAAGAACATTCCTAAAGCTTGTTTTCCTAACACTTTAATATCGGTACGTTTTATAGGTTGCGTATATCCAGATTCAGCCATTAATTTAGCATGCGATTTTGCTGTTGCAATTTGTCTGTCTCTATTTACAACTACGACATCTTTACCGTGTTGAAGTAAACCTAAATCGAAAGCTTCATATGCTGAGGTTGATACTTTGGCCATTCCAACAGTTAAAAAGTATTCTTGAAGTGTATTTAATTCTACATCTCCTTTTTTAAAGGTGTCCTGAGCTCTTAAAGTCATTTCTTTAGAACCACCCCCACCAGGGATTACTCCAACTCCAAATTCTACAAGACCCATATAGGTTTCTGCTGCAGCGACAACTTTATCGGCGTGGAGTGATAATTCACATCCACCTCCGAGTGCCATACCATGAGGAGCAGAAATAGTAGGGATTGATGAGTAGCGCATACGCATCATTGTATCTTGAAAATACTTAATTGCCATGTTTAACTCATCGTATTCTTGTTCGGCAGCCATCATAAAAATCATTCCGATGTTTGCTCCAACAGAGAAGTTTGCACCTTGATTTCCGACAACTAAACCTTGGAAGTCTTTTTCAGCTAAATCAATAGCTTTGTTAATTCCGGCTAAAACATCTCCACCAATAGTGTTCATTTTAGATTGGAATTCGCAGTTCAAAATACCATCGCCTAGGTCTTCAATAACGACACCTGAGTTTTTAAAGACTTCTTTAGACTTTCTTATATTATTTAAGATGATAAAAGCATCTTGACCAGGAATTTTTCCTAATTTTTTAGACGGAATATCATAAAAGTAAGACGCACCTTCTTTTATAGCATAGAAAGATGAAACTCCAGAGGCTAGCATATCGTTAACCCATGCAGCAGGTTCAAAACCTTCAGTTTTCATGATTTTAATTCCTTTTTCTACACCAATGGCATCCCAAATTTGGAAGGGACCATGTTCCCATCCAAAACCAGCTTTCATGGCATCGTCAATCTTATATAATTCGTTTGTGATTTCAGGAATTCTATTAGATGCATAAGCGAATAGGGCAGCAAAGTTCTTTCTGTAAAAATCTCCTGCTTTATCTTTTCCAGAAACGAGTACTTTAAAACGATCTACAACCTTATCAATCGTTTTCGTTAATTCTAAAGTTGCAAAATTTGCTTTTTTGTTTGGACGATATTCTAAAGTATTTAGGTCAAGTGACAAAATATCTTTAGATCCATCTTTATGACGTTCTAATTTATAAAATCCTTGTTTAGTTTTACTTCCTAACCATTTATTTTCCATCATTTTACTGATGAATTCTGGTAGTTTGAATAGGTCGTGACGTTCGTCTTTAGGGACGTTATCATACAATCCATTAGCAACATGAACTAAGGTGTCTAATCCGACAACATCTACAGTACGGAAGGTTGCCGATTTAGGACGACCAATAACAGGACCTGTTAATTTATCGACTTCCTCAATAGTTAAATCCATGTCTTTAACAGCATGGAATAAGCTCATGATACTGAAGATTCCAACACGGTTTCCAATAAACGCAGGTGTGTCTTTAGCAACAACAGATGTTTTTCCTAAAAACTGTTCACCATATCCACTTAAGAAATCTAAAACTTCAGGACTAGTTTGTGGTCCAGGAATGATTTCGAATAATTTTAAGTAACGTGCAGGATTAAAAAAGTGAGTTCCACAGAAATGTTTCTGAAAATCTTCAGAACGGCCTTCACTCATAAAATGAATAGGAATACCAGATGTATTCGAAGTAATTAAAGTGCCTGGTGTTCTGTGTTTTTCAAGATTCTCGAAAACGAGTTTCTTGATATCTAAACGTTCAACAACAACTTCAATTATCCAATCGACGTCCTTCACTTTTGCTATATCATCTTCTAAATTACCAGTATTAATACGGTTGGCAAATTTTTGATGATAAATAGGTGAGGGCTTCGATTTTAAAGCTGCTGTAAGCGAATCGTTAACCATTCTGTTTCTAACCACTTTATCTTGTAAAGTAAGTCCTTTTGCTTGTTCTGTAGCATTAAGTTCTCGAGGTACAATGTCTAGTAATAGTACGTCTACACCAATATTGGCGAAATGACATGCTATACCACTACCCATAATACCGGAACCTATAACGGCTACTTTTTTTATTCTACGTGTACTCATTTTATTTTAAAATGCTTTCGTTATTATATATTTTTTTATTTGATATTAAATCGTTTATGACTTCTGCAACTTCGTAAAAATGGTCAATTTTTTCGGCTGAAATATTTTTTCTAATTGCTTCGTTGAAGATTAAAACGCGATCTCTAGAGAAGCCCCTTTTTTCTTTACCCAATTCGGTTAAATAAATTAAAACGCCTCGTCCATCTTCAGGATTTGGTTTCCGTTCTATAAGTCCTTGTTTTTCTAAGTTTTTTATAATTCTAGATAAACTTGTGGCTTCCATTCCCATTTTGGGACCCAAGGAGGTTGAGGGTGTTCCTTTTTCTGGATCGATACTTAATAAAGCGAATCCTGTAGCCATTGTGCTATCAAATTTATGACCTTGTTCGTTGTACATTTTTGTAACAGCTAACCAGGTGGTTCGCAAAACATAATCGATTGTTTTATCTTTCATTATTCTTTTTTAGTCTCACTCAAATATAATAAAAAATATTATGCATGCATAATAAATAGTAAAAATTTAACTAAAAATAAAGCAGAAAAAAACTCCTTAAAAGAATAAGGAGTTTAATAATTTAAGGACGATATATAGATTCTATCAATGGTTTGTAAATTTCTTTGATGATTTTTCGTTTTAACTTTAAAGTAGGAGTAAGTTGCCCGCCTTCTATAGACCATACTTCCGGAGTGATTTTAAAGACTTTTATTTGTTCCCACTTACCAAAATCTTTGTTAGAATAATCAATCTCTTTCTGAATACGATCTAATAATCGTTCGTCTTTACATAAAGCTACCGTATCACTTACATCAATATTATGGCGTTTTGCCCATTCTTTAATGAATTCGAAATTTGGCTGAATTAAGGCTGCTGGCATTTTTTCACCTTCACCAATAACCATTACTTGCTCTATAAAACGAGATTGTTTTAATTGGTTTTCAATAACAGCAGGTGCAACATATTTACCACCGCTAGTTTTAAAGATTTCCTTTTTACGATCGGTAATTTTCAAGAAGCCATCTTCGCAAATTTCTCCAATATCTCCTGTATGGAAATAATCTCCAGTCATGACTTCTGCAGATTTTACTGGATCTTTATAATAGCCTATCATAACGTTTGGACCTTTTACAAGGATTTCACCATCTTCGGCTATTTTAACTTCAACATTATCAATTAATTTTCCAACTGTACCAATTTTAAATCCATGATTTCTTTGGTCGTTTACAGATACTACAGGAGAGGTTTCTGTTAAGCCATAACCTTCCATAATTGGTATTCCTGCAGCAGCAAATGTACGCGTTAGTCGTGCTTGTAAAGGTGCACTTCCTGAAACCATAAGTTCCATATCTCCACCTAAACCTTCTTTCCATTTACTGAAAATTAATTTTCGAGCTAAGCCTAATTGCTTTTCGTACCACCATCCATTCTTGCCATAAGGTTCGTATTTAAGACCTAGATCTATTGCCCAAAAGAATAAAGCTTTTTTAATTCCAGTTAACTCACTTCCTTTAGCTACAATTTTATCGTATACTTTTTCATATAATCTTGGTACTGCAGACATTACATGAGGATGAATTTCTTTCATGTTGTCGCTCATTTTATCAATAGACTGTGCAAAATAAATTTCAACACCACAATACTGATATAAATACAGAAGCATGCGTTCAAAAACATGGCAGATAGGTAAAAAGCTTAACGCTCGTGATTTTCCATGATGAAATGGCACTCGTTTTTCACTGGCTATAACATTAGAGACAATATTTTTGTGGGATAACATTACACCTTTTGGTGTACCGGTAGTTCCTGATGTATAAATTATAGTCGCTAAATCATCAGACTTAACATTGGCTTTCATGGCTTCAACATCAATTTGATTCGATGTGTCCTTTCCTAAAGCTAATATATCCTTCCAACTACTTTCATTTTCAATAGTATCAAAAGTATACACACCTTTTAACTGTGTGTTTCCTTTAATCATATTTATTTTATCTAACACCTCTATATCTGAAACAAAGCAATACGTTGCTTCAGAATGATTTAAAATATACTCGTAATCAGTTTCTGAGATTGTTGGATATATAGGTACGTTTTGAGCTCCTATTTGTAGTACTCCCACATCCATAACATTCCATTCTGTTCTGTTTGTAGACGATATTACAGCTATTTTGTCGTTTGGTTTTACTCCAAGACGGAGTAAGCCACGGCTAATAGTGTTTGCTTGATCGATATATTCTTGAGTAGATATTGAAACCCAAGAGTCACCGTATTTCGTAGTTAAGGATTTGTCTAAATTATACTTTTCCAACTGATAATACGGGAAGTCAAATAGTCGTGTTATGTTTGTCATGAATCGTTAATGTGAATCTATAATGCAAAGTATAAATTTATAAAAGACTTTGCAAATAATAAATTAATAGGAATGTGTGAACAAAAATATTGTTAATCTTGTTTTTAAAGTGACAATATAGTAAGAATTTAATAATTGTGGAGTTTTTTATAAAAACTTTAATTTTTCTTTTCGTGTGGTTAGTTGGGATTTAATATATACAATTCCTTTTGATAGATTTTAGGAATATAAGTAGGGGAGAGATGTTATTTCTAAACTTTCAACTTATTCTAAACTTTAAAATGGCTACTTACTGAAAAAAAGGCAAAAAAAAGACTGTCTTTTTAAAGACAGTCTTGATTATGAGTTTTAAAATTATGATTTTTTCCGACCCCGACTTAGTATCTTATACTCTTCGTAACAGCCACTAATGGCGTCGAGTATTTGAAGATCGTTTGCCGAATTTATAAAATCTGAGGAATATTTACATTGTCTAACAATTTCGTCTAAATCTACGCGGTCCACTTGTAATAAAACAGTTAACATTTCACGATCGAAACGAGACGCTAATAAATCTCGAATTTCGTCACTCTGTTTCATTTGTTTCAGCTTTTTCATTTCCTGAGGCTTATCTCCAAAAATATTATACAGGAAATCTGCCGGGTTAAAAATAGAGCTTAAAAGACTGTTTACGCTAGAACCTCTACCTGCTTCGTATCCGTTTTGTAATCCAGAAATACTATACTGGTAATTATTGTTGATAGAAACTTGCTTAATATCGACTTCTAAATACCCTGTTAGTCTAAATTGATTTACAACAACCTCTTCTAAAGCTAGTGCTAATTCGGTTAAAGCAATTGTCGAACTCCCAAATTTTATCCAGTCGTTTGTTACCTTAACTTTAATCGATTTAAATCCTAAATAAGATAGGTGAAGTGTATCGTTTACTTTTGCAGTAATTTCAAATTCACCTTTCGAATCAGTTGTACTACCTGTAACCTGATTAATGTTTACAATATTTACTCCTTCTAATGGTTCGTCTGTTGAACCATTAATAATTACCCCAATTACATTTTTGTTATCTTGTGCTAAGACGGTTGTCGATGTTAATAATAGGGTTAAAAGGATAAATATATATTTCATTATAATTTTGTAAGGTATAAAAGTAGTAAACTAAATAACAATTTAGAAAAAGACTTATTCTTTTGACTTAAAATTAACAAATTTCTTAGCGTCTAGAACGTCTTGGTCTTGATGAAGACGATGAATCACTACTTTTTTCTGAATTAAACCCAGAACTAGAACGTTTTGGTCTAGATTCTGAATCAGAACTTCTTCTTCTTCCATCTCCGCTAGGTTTAGAACGTCTTTCTCCTCTAAAACCACCAGATCCTCCAGATTCTTTTCTGTCTCTACGACCACCGCCGCCGCTTCCGCCGCCACGACTTCTATTTCCGCCACGACTACCGCCACCTTTGTTTTCTGTTTCTTCAACATTAACAAAACGTCCGTCGTGTTTAAAGTCTGTAAAGAAAGCTAATACTTTAGGTGCAATCTCTTTTTCTGTATTAAAGAAAGAAAAACTCTCTTTAACATCAACTTTAAAGACATCATCACGACCTAATTCAAGAACTTCTTTTAAGAAATCTTTTAATTTCATCCAGTCGTAACCATCGCGAGTACCTACATTTATAAAGAAACGTGCAGCATTATCGTTACTTACTTGTTCTCTACCCTCTCTATCTTCTCTATCTCTAGAATTTCCTTCAGCTACGTTTAAATTTTTAGATTTTTGGTAGTAGTTATAGAAACGTGTAAACTCTACAGAGAAAAATTTCTGAATTAATTCATCTTTAGATGTATCTGCAAATAATGAATTAATGCTATCTAGATGCTTATCAATTTCAGGATTAATTTCTGTATTGTGTATTTTATTAGCTAACGACATTAATTGAACTTCACAAATTTCCATTCCTTCTGGAATTTCTTTTTTGATGAATTCTTTTTTAATGATACGCTCTATGCTTTTAATCTTTCTAACTTCACTTTTAGAAACAATTACCATAGAGATACCTGTTTTACCTGCACGTCCTGTACGACCACTACGGTGATTGTAAGTTTCGATTTCGTCAGGTAACTGGTAGTTAATTACGTGAGTAATATCGTCTACATCAATTCCACGAGCAGCAACATCTGTTGCAACAAGCATTTGGATTTGTTGGTTTCTAAACGATTTCATTACTAAATCACGTTGGTTTTGGCTTAAGTCACCGTGAAGTGCTCCTGCGTTGTAACCGTCTTCAATAAGTTGTTCTGCAACTTTTTGAGTATCACGTTTTGTTCTACAGAAAATAACAGAGAAAATATCTGGATTAGCATCTGCCAAACGTTTTAAGGCTTGGTAACGATCTCTAGCATTTACTAAATAGTATTCGTGAGATACTTGAGTACTACCTTCATTTTTATTTCCTACAGTAATTTCGGTAGGGTTTTGCATGAATTTTTTTGCAATAGTCGAAACCTCTTTAGGCATCGTTGCAGAAAACAACCATGTATTTTTGTCTTTAGGTGTGTGTGATAAGATATCAGTAATATCTTCTTTGAAACCCATGTTAAGCATTTCATCTGCTTCATCAAGTACACTATATGTGATTTTAGAAATATCAACCATATTACGGCTAATCATATCTTTCATTCTACCAGGTGTTGCAACAATAATTTGAGCACCGCGTTTTACGTCTCTTGCTTGGTCTTGGATACTAGATCCACCATAAATTGCAACTACATTTAAACCACTACAGTATTTACCGTAAGCTTTAATTTCGTTAGTAATTTGTAAACAAAGTTCACGAGTAGGTGATAAGATTAATCCTTGAGTTGTTCTGCTATTGATATCAATTTTTTGTAACATTGGAAATCCAAAAGCAGCAGTTTTACCTGTTCCTGTTTGAGCTAATGCAACTAAATCAATTTCTTTTTCTAATAAAAGGGGAATGGCTTTGGCTTGTACTTCACTAGGAGTTTCAAATCCCATATCTGTGATTGCACGTAATAGGTCGTCATTAAGACCTAAATCTTTGAATGTGTTCATTCTTGTAATAAGTATTTCGATTAAAGTATGTAAGTGTTACACAAGAAGGGAATCGACATACTTAACCTTAAACTTCCAAGTAACACATCCTCTCTCTGAGGAATTTCAAAGGTGCAAAGGTAATGTTTTATTTGGAATAAACTAATTTTATTAATTTATTGTAAATCAGTGGTTTAATTTAAGTATTAAAGTGTGTTTAAATAGGTAACTAACAAAGAAACGGCTTTTCCCCGATGCCCGATGGTGTTTTTTTCGCTTAGTGGCATTTCAGCGAAAGTTTGATTTAGTCCATTTGGTCTAAAAATAGGGTCGTATCCAAAACCCTCGTTTCCGTGTTTTGTTTTTGTAATTTCTCCTTTACAAATGCCTGTAAATGTTTTCATTTTATTTTGAAGTGATAGCGCAACAACTGTTTTAAATTGAGCGTCTCTATTAGGAGATTCGTTTAAATCTTCTAATAGTTTATTCATATTATCTGTTGCATCGCGTTGTGGTCCTGCATAACGTGCAGAATATACACCAGGTGCACCATCTAAAGCAACGACTTCTAAACCCGTATCGTCTGCAAAACAATCGAAACCATACTTTGCTTTTACATATTCGGCTTTTTGAATGGCATTACCTTTAATAGTTGGTTGTGTTTCAGGTATATCTTCAAAACACTCAATATCCGCTAGACTTAAAAGTGTGATATGACTTGGAATTAACGATTGTACTTCCTTAATTTTATTTTTATTATTGGTGGCAAATACGAGTTTCATACTTCAATTATAACTTTTAAAAGAGCTAAATTAATCTTTTAAAATGAGTTTTAATTAAATGTTCTAGCAGTTTCCTCTTAAAATAAGTTTAGTTGTTTTGCGTAAAATTAATTAATTGTTTGATTTTTAGTTAAATATATTTATATACTGAAATTATAATGTGTAAAACTGATTATTTCACATTTATTTATGATGTAAATCATATGAAAAGACCGTGTTTATTTTTAAATTTGAGATAGAACATTAAAATACTATCTATGACTATAAACATTCAATACATTCATATGACTACTAGTGAGGCAATGGATGTTCACGTAACCGAAAAACTGAATAAATTAGCTTTAAAATACGATTGGATCATTTCTGCAGAAGTGACTTTCGAGAATATACAAAAAGAAAAGGAGGATGGTAAAATTTGTAAAATTGAATTGAGTGCTCCAGGGCCAAGAATTTTTGCGTCTTCTCAAGAACGAACTTACGAATTAGCGGTTAAAAATACGATTAGTGATTTAGAAACTCAGCTTAAAAAACGCAAGCATACTTTTGCGAATTCATAAACAACAAGGAATACCATATTACGGATGATAAAATTTTCTATTTTATCATCCGTTTTTTTATGTGCTTTAACAAAAAACGGGTTTAAGTTTCATTTAAAACTACAGTTGTTTCTTCCTATAAATAATGTATTTTTACCTCCTACAAAAAAACACTAAACAGGACTTCTAAATTAAGTGCATTTCATTTATGATTAAACGGCTTATCATATTACTGTTACTCATATCGAGTTCAATGTCTATGCAATCTCAGATTTTGAAAGAACTTGATACGTTAAATTTTTATCAGCTAGTAGACAAACTGTTTATAGACCATAATATTGATAATTACTCCATTCGTTTATTTTCTAATTATAAATTAAAACAATTTAGAATAGGTAATGAAGACGATTTTAAATCGCGATATGTTCCAAATAACAAATACGGAATTGGTTTTGGATTTGCAAGTAGCAAGTTGTTAATAGATATTGCCTTTAATTTAAAAACAAACAAAGAGAACATTACAAATAGGTTCGATATGCAAGGAACCAGTATTTTAGCAAAAAAGAACTACGTTAATTTCTATGTTCAGACTTATAAAGGGTATAATGTTAGAAATAATTTCGATGAACCTTTTGTGTTTAGGGACGATATTAAATCGGTAACCGTTGGTTTTAATGTTTTGCACACTGTGCCAGATATAGAATTTTCTTATTCCATGTTAAAGGCAGGATTAGACAAGTTAGATCGAAAAGTTTATATAACCGGTGGTTTAGGTGCTTTTGCTTTTTACGATTATTTTTCTGCAGAAGGAAATATTTTAGACGAACCTTATGATGATGATTATTTTAATGAACAAGCTCATATTAAACGTTATAATAGTGCTGCTATAGGTGTTTTAGGAGGTCTTATGTCTGTGTTTAAATTACCATATAATTTTATGGCTTCATGTAACTTAATGCCTGGAATTGGTCTGATGTATAAACATGTTACGTTGCAAGATGATACTTATAAACCGTCTAATCCTATGATTTATAAGGTAGATTACACCTTTGCATTAGGGTATAACGTTAAGCTGTATTATGTGAGTTTAATTTACGGTGGAGGAGTATATTCAACAGATTTAGGTTTTGGTAATAATTATAGTTTTAACCTAACAAAAGCCAAATTAGCTATTGGTTATAAAATAGGTGCTAGAAAACTAAATAAGAACTAAAAGAAAGCTATTTAAAAAAAAATCAACGGTGATGATACGGTTCGTTTTTAAGAATAGTGAATGCTCTGTAAACTTGTTCGATAATAAATAAACGAATCATTTGATGAGAAAAAGTCATTTTTGAAAGTGAAATTTTTCCTAATGCCTTAGCATATACGTCTGCAGAAAATCCATAAGGACCACCAATTACAAAAACCAATTGTTTAATCCCCGAATTCATGTGTTTTTGAAGATAGTTTGAAAATCCAACAGAATCCATTTGTTTCCCATTTTCATCTAAAAGAATAAGCACATCGGTAGCATTTAGCTTTCCTAGAATAAGCTCGCCTTCCTTTTGTTTTTGTTGCTCCTCACTTAGGTTTTTAACCTTTTTTAAATCAGGAATGATTTCAAATTCAAACTTTATATAAAATCCGAGACGTTTTTGGTAATCATCAATTAAACCTTGTAAAAGTTTATTGTCTGTTTTTCCAATGGCCAATAATTTAATGGTCATAATGCTTAAAAAAGGAATTAAAATGAATATTTAAAACTATCTTAATTTGTGATATTTACTAGGGTTTGATTCGTGCATGATCTGGTAAACAGTTTCAAAAATATCTTCTAATGAAGGTTTAGAGAAGTAATCGCCATCTGTACCATATGCGGGACGGTGTGGTTTAGACGTTAATGTTTTTGGCTTACTATCTAAATAATCATATGCGTTTTGAGTATTCAAAACTTCATTTAAAATATATGCAGAAGCACCACCAGGAACATCTTCGTCTATAATTAATAAACGATTTGTTTTTTCAACACTTTTTACGATATCGTGATTTAAATCGAAAGGTAAAAGCGATTGCACATCAATAACTTCTGCTTGAATACCAACTTCCATTAAATCTTTAGCTGCTTGCTCCACAATTCGCAATGTAGAACCGTAAGATACTAATGTAATGTCTTCACCTTCACGTAGTGTTTCTACCACACCAAGCGGTGTTTTAAACAATCCGAAATTTGAAGGTTTTTTCTCTTTTAAACGGTAACCATTTAAACATTCTACAATTAATGCAGGCTCGTCCGATTCTAATAAAGTATTGTAGAATCCTGCAGCTTTAGTCATGTTTCTAGGAACCAAAACATGAATACCACGTACTAGGTTAATAATACCTCCCATTGGAGAACCAGAGTGCCAAACACCCTCTAAACGGTGTCCACGAGTACGTATAATTAAAGGTGCTTTTTGGCGTCCTTTTGTTCTGTATTGTAACGTTGCTAAGTCATCACTAATAATTTGAATCGCGTACAATAAGTAATCTAAATACTGAATTTCTGCTATTGGTCTAAGTCCGCGCATTGCCATACCTATACCTTGTCCAAGAATAGTGGCTTCACGAATACCAACATCGGCAACACGTAATTCGCCATATTTTTCTTGCATACCCTCTAGACCTTGGTTAACATCTCCGATATTTCCAGAATCTTCTCCAAAAATTAAGGTCTCAGGATATTTACTAAGTATTGCATCAAAATTATCTCTAATAATTAAACGTCCATCTACATTTTCAGCATCTTCTGCATAAATAGGTTTTACTTCTGCAATATATTTTACAGACTTATTTCCTTCACTGTATAAATGCGAACTGTAAAGAGGCTGTACTTTTTCGAAATATTTATCGATCCATTGCAAAAGTCTCTCTTTTTCTGGCGTTTCATCATCGATTATATATCGTAATGTTTTACGAGCAGCAACTATAATATCACGTTTAACAGGCTCTTCAATAACATCAAGATCTTGTATGATTTTAAGTATAAAAACTTTATTTGTGCTTTTATTTGCGACTTGTCTTAATATGTTTAAAGCTTCTGCTTTATCTTTATTAATCGGGCCAACAAATTGCGCCCAAGAGGTTTTTCTGCCTTCTCGAACCTCTCTTTTAACACCTTTTTCAAGTTCTGTTAGTTCTTCATCAGTCGCAAAACTGTTAGAAATAACCCATTTTCTCATTTTGGTATTACAATCGTTAGTGATTTCCCACGCTAAACGATCTCCATCTTTATAACGTTCGTGAGATCCTGAAGTCGAGTGTCCTTGAGGTTGTGTTAATTCGTTTACATGAATTAAAACAGGAACATGTTGTTCTCTAGAAATTTTACTCGCTTTTTGATACGTTTCAACTAGGTTAGGGTAATCCCAACCATGAACACGAAAAATTTCTAAACCGTTACTGTTTTCGTCACGTTGAAATCCTTTTAGAATTTCAGATATATTTTCTTTTGTAGTTTGATGTTTAGCATGTACAGATATACCATAATCATCGTCCCATACACTAACAATCATAGGGACTTGCAGAACGCCTGCAGCGTTTATAGTTTCGAAAAACACACCTTCACTTGTACTGGCATTTCCAATAGTTCCCCATGCAACTTCATTTCCGTTGTCTGAAAAATTCTTGGTATATATACCTTTTACATGTCTGTAAATTTTAGAGGCTTGAGCCAATCCTAATAGACGTGGCATTTGACCAGCAGTAGGAGATATATCTGCGCTTGAATTTTTTTGTTTTGTTAGATTTTTCCAATTCCCATTTTCATCTAAACTATGTGTGGCAAAATGCCCACCCATTTGTCTACCTGCAGACATGGGTTCTTTTTCTATATTGGTGTTGGCATATAATCCAGAGAAGAACTGCTCGATAGTGAGTTGTCCAATAGCCATCATAAAGGTTTGGTCACGATAATAACCAGAACGGAAGTCCCCGTTTTTAAATGCTTTAGCCATTGCTAATTGAGCAACTTCTTTTCCTCCACCAAATATTCCGAATTTCGCTTTACCGGTAAGCACTTCTCGTCTACCTAGTAAACTACACTCACGAGAGGTAACTGCAATTTTGTAATCATTTAAAACTTCGGCTTTAAAATCTTCAAAAGAAAGTCCTTTCATAGTTTTAGGTTCTATCTGCATGTTGTTTTTGGGATTGGAATGAAGTACAAATTTATGCAAATAAAATGATTATTACAATTCAAACACGACTTAATAGAATATAGTATTTCTAGTAAACTGAGCGTTTATAATTGTTTTAATGTTGAATTCATAGAATATCGAAAATTTACTGACAATCTATTAATTAAGTTCAGCAATTTAATACCAACGCCTCTTGAATAATCCGAATAATGTTTTAGGAGATAAAGTGACTATAAATCTAATTTTCTCGTTGTACTGAGGTTGTGTAATTTCCCACCCTAAATTAGAATATACAGGGAAGTATAATTCGAAGTAATCGGTAATAATATTTAAACGAAAACCAGTATCGTAGACAAATTTCGCAGATTGATTATGGTTTTTAACAAAACCAACATCTCCATAAACTTCAAGATATTTCCAAATTGTTGTTCCCGCATTTAAGGTTGTAATCCATTGATTAGCAAATGCTGGATTTAATTTCGATTTAAATCCACCTTCAGCAATTATTAATTGTTGACTTAAAACTCCCGTTTCTTCTGATCTTCCTAAATAATTATAGTCAAATAAATAATCGGTTGGTCGATCTAAGGCGAAACTAAAATAGTCGGATGTTTCGTAAGTATTATTGTATAAAAAGGTTCCTGCAAAGAGGCGAAGATTATAGTATCTATTATTTTCTGTTAGTTTTCGGTATTCAAAATTCACAGCGATTTTTCCAAATCCTTCAGCCAATTGAAAATCTGTATAACCTGAGAAAAAGTTTTTTAAATTCGGGTCTACATTTCCGTAACGTATATTAAACACGTTGTAATCTGGTACACCTTCCTGGTTGTATTGGTAAGAAGGATCGTCTTCTCTTGCAATACTAACATATCTAAAAGTTAAATATTGGTATTCATTATCTCTGAAATCATCATTATTTCTAATCCTTAAATTTATGTATGGCGTAAAGGATGTATAGGATAAATCGGGTGCATAATGAGAATAGGCACCAGAGAAGCCATACTTAATATAATACAGATCTTTATCTTCTAAACGATGGGTGTAATTTAAACTTAAGTTTCCAACAACTTGTTTACTTTTAATCGCATACCTCGGACTAACACTGTATAAAAAGGCTTTAGGGAGAGCAGTTTTGTTGTATAAACGTATTCCAGGGGAGAAACCATCATAATAATTATAAGAGAACTCTGGTATAAAAAACACCTGATTGTAATACGGATCTTCAATGTCTTTAAAGAGTCTAAATTGTACCGGTTTGTTGTTGAATAAAAAGCCTTTTAAGGATTTCCAATCGTCTCTTAAATTATATTCAGGTACAACCATATCGTAGTTTAAAACCAGTTTATCTATACTGTCTTTTGGAATGGTAACTTTATCGGTTTCTGTTATATTGTCTATCCATGTTTTGTAAACAATACTATCGTTTTTTATTCCAAATAAAGGAATAGGCATGCTGTTATGTCTCTTGTTTTTAATCGTTACTTCTATAGAATCTCCAACAATATCGTAGCCTTTAATTTTATAATCTATTTTTTCTCGAGTAGAGACATAATCGTTAAAAAACCAATCGACATTTTTGTTTGTACTACAACGTAAAAGGGTTTCAAAATCTTTTGTAGACGATAATTTTTGCTTGTATAAAGAGATATAACTATCTATAGATCCTTGAACAATATCGTTATTTAAATAATCGCTTAAATACTTTAAACCCAAACCAGCCTTATATTTACTCGCAATATTAGAGTTGAATTTTAATAAAGAATCTTTAGGCATTGTTAATGGCTGATCTAGATTTGAACGTGCCATATGCATATACAAAAAGGTATATTGATCGTTAAATTGAAGTTGAGTTGCATGAAAAGATCGAATTCCCCAAATATTTGAAAGTGTTCCGAAAAGCTTCATATTTGGGTAATATGCATCTACATATTTCATTAAATAATAGATTTGTAAGCCATCATTTAACCAATAATCTTCTCTTGGGTTTATCAATAAAATATTTTCAAAATAATTGTTTAAAGCTGTTTTAATAAGTTTAAGCTCGTAATGAAAATTATTAGGAAAAGGTCTAATGAAATTGGGTAATTGATTCAGACCGTAAATAGGATTTTTTTTATAATCTATTTCCGAAAGCAGTAATTTTTCATGCGGATAATCACCAAAATTATCAGTTATAAAAGTTATAATCTTATCGGTAATTATAATCCTTTCAATTTCATTTATATTGTCGTCATTAATGTTTGTGATTACAGAAAAAGATTCGTTTCCAGTGATATTAAAATCGGATACTTTTTTTAGAAATAATTTTGAATCAATACTGTTTTTACTTTCTAAAGAAATAGTAGTGTACTCATTTTTTATCTGAGTATTTGTAGTTTCTAATTGCGATATTAAAGTATAATAACTCGGAAATTTAATTTCTAAATGCAAATCAGATGGAGGAATATACAAATCATCCAGATCTTTGTTACTGTAATAATTCCATTTTCCGTTATAAACGGCAGGCGTCATGTACCAATATCTTAAGTTAAAATCATCAGTATTAGTCCAACCATAACGCGTAAAATTATCGCTAGGAACTTGAACAATATAATGCAAATTTAGAGTGTAGGTTTCACCACCTTGTAAAGGTTCCGGAAGTTTTATTTTTAATACGTCAGGATGATTTTTAACGCGATTAAATTCAAGATCGTGGTTGTTTTGAGTTACGCTTGTTACAGCAGTAAAACCACGATCGTGATTTTTAGCAAAATGAAAATTGGTCTTGTATTCTTGTGTAAAACGCTTCGCTAAAGGCGTTGTTTTTGTAGAATAACTATTGGCCCAATCATTTAAATATATCGCATGAAGCGTATCTTGTGTTGTGTTTTTATATTGAATAGTTTGAGAAATGTGTATTTGTTTAGTCGCCACATCAAAGTATGCCTTAACGTCAATTTTATTTTGACAGTAAGCAGCCAAATTCGTTAAAAGGAATAGGGTAAAGCAAATACTTCGAAATCTCAAGCTACTTTTTTAATTTTTTAATTCTACAATCTTCTTTTTTTTTATAGTATAATTTAGTTGATGGCTCTCTAAGAGTTTCATAAATTGATACTGTTTGAAAGATATATTTTTAAACGAAGTTAATGCAGTTATTTATGTTAAAAATTCAGGCTATGATTAGAGTTATTGTAGAATTCGTTTAGAACTACAACTACTTCATCTTCAGTGTCAACTATATTAATTAAATCTAAATCTTTAGCACTAATTGTACCGTGATTTTCTAACATAGTAGATTTAATCCAGTCGAATAAACCTTCCCAATATTCTTTTCCGACCAATATAATTGGGAAACGTTCAATTTTTCCTGTTTGAATTAAAGTGATAGATTCGAACAATTCATCTAAAGTTCCGAAACCTCCAGGAAGAACTACGAAGCCTTGAGAGTATTTAACAAACATTAATTTCCTAACAAAAAAGTAATCGAAATCTAAGCTTTTATCAGGATCTATATACGGATTGTCGTGTTGTTCGAAAGGTAATACAATATTTAATCCAACCGATGTACCACCACCTAAATGGGCTCCTTTATTTCCGGCTTCCATAATTCCAGGACCACCGCCAGTAATAACGCCATAACCTTCGTTTACAATTTTAGTTGCAACACGTTCTGCTAATTGGTAATATTTATCATCGGGTTTAGTTCTTGCAGAACCGAAAATAGAAACGCAAGGACCAATTGTACTCATTTTTTCAAAACCATTTACAAACTCGCCCATGATTTTAAAAATAGCCCATGAATCGTTTGTTTTTATTTCATTCCAACCTTTTGGATGTTGTTCTTTTTTCATAATATAATCTTCTAGTCTAATTTAATTCTTTTTTAAGGAATTGTGCTGTATAACTTTTTTTGTGTTTTGCGACCTCTTCTGGTGTGCCTTCAACGATAACTTTTCCACCGCCTTTTCCGCCTTCATAACCAATATCTATAATATGGTCTACGGTTTTTATAACATCCAAATTATGCTCAATAATCAATACCGTATTACCTTTGTTTACTAATTTGTTAAGGACTATCATAAGTACACGAATGTCTTCAAAATGAAGTCCAGTTGTAGGTTCGTCTAAAATATAAAATGTATTTCCTGTGTCGCGTTTACTTAATTCTGTCGCTAATTTTATGCGTTGTGCTTCTCCTCCCGAAAGCGTTGTGCTTTGTTGTCCGAGTGTAATATAACCCAATCCAACATCTTGAATGGTTTTTACTTTCTTATGAATTTTAGGAATAAGCTCGAAAAATGGAACGGCTTCATTAATAGTCATGTTTAACACATCGCTAATCGATTTCCCTTTATATCTAATTTCCAATGTTTCTCTGTTAAATCGCTTTCCTTGGCAAGTTTCGCATTCTACATAAACATCTGGTAAAAAGTTCATTTCTATGACACGCAAACCGCCTCCTTGGCAGGTTTCACAACGTCCGCCTTTTACATTAAAACTAAACCTTCCTGGTTTATAACCACGAATCATAGCTTCAGGAATCTTAGCAAAAAGACTTCTAATTTCTCCAAAAACACCTGTATATGTTGCTGGATTACTTCTAGGTGTTCTTCCTATTGGGGATTGGTTAATGTCTATAACTTTGTCTAAATTCTCTAAACCTTTTATGCTTTTATAGGGCATTGGTTTTTTTACGCCATTAAAATAATATGCGTTTAGAATAGGGTAGAGGGTTTCATTTATCAAAGTAGATTTTCCACTTCCTGATACGCCAGTTACTCCTATCATTTTTCCTAACGGAAATGAAACACTTACATTTTTTAAATTATTTCCGGTACAGCCTTTCAAGGTTAAGGTTAAGCCGTTACCTTCACGACGTTTCTCGGGAATTTCAATTTTTTTGGTACCGTTTAAATAATCAGCTGTTAAAGTATGTTGTTTTAGTAATTCTGCAGGTGTGCCTTCACTGATAATTTCGCCACCATAACGTCCTGCTTTTGGACCAATATCTATAACATAATCGGCTCGTTCTATCATGTCTTTATCGTGCTCTACCACAATAACAGAATTCCCAACATCGCGAAGTGCTAATAGCGAATTTATTAATTTTTCGTTGTCTCGCTGGTGTAATCCAATACTTGGTTCGTCTAATATATAAAGTACACCAACTAATTGCGATCCAATTTGTGTCGCCAATCGGATACGTTGAGCTTCACCACCAGAGAGCGATTTAGAACCTCGATTTAACGATAAATAATCTAAACCTACATCTAATAAAAACTGAAGTCGCGTACTAATTTCTTTTATTATTTCTTCTCCAATTTGAAGCTGTTTAGACGATAAATGTGAGCTTAAGTCTTTAAACCAAACAGATAAATCACTAATGTCCTTGTTCGCTAATTCGGCTATGTTTAGACTATTTACTTTAAAATATAAGGATTCCTTTCTAAGTCGTGTGCCTTCACAAACCTCGCAATCTACCTTGTCCATGTATTCCTTAGCCCATCGTTTTAAAGTTGTTGTCTGTGCATTTTCATACTGACTTTCGATAAAATTAGCTACACCTTCAAAATCTATTTTGTAATCTCGGGTGATGCCTAAGGTTTTACTTTCAACAGAAAACTTCTCTTTTCCGCCGTATAAAATCATTTGCTTAGCAGCCTCAGGAATATCCTTGTAAGGGTCTGTTAAATTAAAATTGAAATGCTGAGCAATCAGTTGTAATTGCTTAAAAATCCAGCTATTTTTTTCTGGTCCGTGTGGTGCTAAAGCGCCTGCTTTAATTGAAAGCTTAGGATCAGGAATTATTTTATTTTCGTTTACCTGATATAGTTGCCCAATTCCATTACATTTCGGACAAGCTCCTTTTGGTGAATTGAATGAGAAATTATTAGGCTCAGGATTTGGATAAGAAATCCCTGTCGATGGGCACATAAGTAAACGACTAAAATAGCGAGCTTCATTCGTGTCTTGATCGATAACCATTAAAACATCATCGCCATGATACATGGCTGTGTTAATAGTTTCGGACAGGCGTTTATCATTATCTGCATTATTATCAATTTTTAAACGATCGATAACAATTTCAATATCATGCATTTTATAACGATCTAACTTCATGCCTTTCACAAGGTCGCGAATTTCGCCATCGGTTCTTACTTTTACAAAGCCTTGTTTAGCGATGTGTTCGAATAATTCGCGATAGTGTCCTTTTCTAGATCGTATTACAGGTGAAAGAATGTTTATCCGTTTTCCCTGATACTCTTCAGTAATTAAATTTTTAATCTGCTCGTCGCTATAACTTACCATTTGTTCGCCAGTGTTATAACTGTAAGCATCACTAGCTCTAGCATATAACAAACGTAAAAAATCGTAAATCTCAGTAATCGTTCCTACGGTAGATCGTGGCGATTTGCTTGTCGTTTTTTGTTCTATGGCAATTACAGGAGAAAGACCATCTATTTTATCGACATCAGGACGTTCTAATCCACCTAAAAACTGACGCGCATAAGAAGAAAACGTTTCAATATAACGCCGTTGGCCTTCGGCATAAATAGTGTCGAAAGCTAAAGACGATTTTCCACTTCCCGATAAACCAGTAATTACAACCAGTTTGTTTCTAGGAATAGAAACGTCAATGTTTTTTAAGTTGTGCACGCGGGCACCTTTAACTTCAATATGTTCTTCGAAATTGCTCATAGAAATGCAAAGTTTCAAATATACAGATTTTCAGTTTAAAAAGGAAGCGTGTGTGGTCTTAGTAAATTGTTAAATATAGAACCCTATTTTAACTTGGGTATAGCGCACAAAAAAAGCTGATGCAGTTCACATCAGCTTAAATATATATTTATAAGAAAGGTTATTTATTTGTTACACGCATTACAATTCTTCTGTTTTGCGCTTGTCCTTCTTCAGTATCGTTAGTAGCTACAGGATGTTGTTCTCCATAACCTTCTGCAGATAAACGTTTAGGATCTATTCCCATAACTATTATTTCTGTTACTACGTTTTGTGCACGGTCCTCAGATAATTTTAAATTGAAGTCTGGATCTCTAGTATTATCTGTATACCCTTCAATTCTAATGGTAGTATTTGGATACGCATTTAAAATATCTACCAAGTTTTTTAGCTGAACTTGAGATTCAGGTAAAAGTTTAGCTTCTGCAACAGGGAATAATAATCCATCGAAATCAAACAAAGTGTTTTTGTCTATTACATTTTCTGGGTTAGCCAACCAAGTGCTTAAACTACTTTCTAAACCTAAATTATAGACTTTAAAAGTAGTGCCATTAGGTAACGTTATTTTAGTTTTTGTATCCTTAATTAAAGGCTCAATAGGTTCTTGTAATGTTGTCGGAATGTGCTCTGGAATGATTGGCATATTAGGCTCTCCATCACCCTCTCTCATTAAGTAAAATAAGAGTAAGGCGGCAACAAAAATTAAGAATGGTAAAATCCATCTAGGTTTAGCAGACTCTACAGACTTCTTTTTAGGCGTTTTAATTTTAGCTTTAACTTCAGTTTTTAACATTTTATTTTTAGCAAATAAGGCGTTTAATCCAGTAGGGACGTTTTTTTGTATGTCGTCTTTTTCGGCATTCAACGTTTTTATTAAGCGACTAGAATCATAGCCAGATTTCCGAATATAAGCTAGAAATAGAGGTGCAGCCATTAGTAATAAACGGGAAATGGATGTCTTTTTTACTCCTGATTCATTTCCTAAAATATCAAATAATTTAGATTGTTGACTTCCGAAAAGGAGGTTTAACATGCTGGTTCCAGCTTCTAATGTAGATTCATTTCTTTTGTCTGTAAGTAATGTTGGTAAACTTGAAAGGGTAGCTGAAGCGTCAAAATTCTTGTGGTTGGCAAGATTTATAACGTTATCAATTACAGTGGTATCGTTTACATTATTAAGCAATCCGTTTAAAAGTGTAGGTATAGATATAGAGATGGCATTAAAAACACCAGTTTCTGATTCTCCTAAAGTTTCTGAGGCCTGTGTAATTAAGTCTGGAGTGATATAATTGCTCAAAGATTTTAATAAATTGTCATCCATGTTAATTAAGTTAGTTGTTTAATCAAAATTAGTAAATATTATCATTTGAATTTGAATTTCACAAGGATTTTAAATTAATATGTAAGAAAATTATTTCATTTAGAAGTTTAAATTGATATCAATTCCTATTCGTTTTTCTGAAATTTTCACTACACTTGTTTAAAATATCGACTTATGAAATTACTAGCAATTGGATCAAGAATCAATCATTCTGAATTTGGAAAAGGTGTAATTACAAACGTGACTTCTACAGCGTATTGGGTGACTTTTATTGAAAACGGATTGGAAACAATTTCCCTTGATGCTGAATTTGATATTATAGAAGCCGCCGACTCACAAGATTTAGATACCGTTAGTTTTTATGATGTAGAGCGTTCCTTGAAACATATTTTGAAAACATATAGCGATGTGAGTGAGATTATACCAATTGCAGATAAATGGAAAGGGGGAACTTTGGTCTTACAACCCGGAGATCGTAATCTTCAAGAAAAGGAAATTCCAATTGATTCTTTTTTTAGTAAAATAATAATGGTTAGGGATCGCTTGCGTGTTATGGAGCAAAAAGTGAATTCTAGTAATTTAGATGCTCAAGAAAAAGTAGATTTACAACAATATATTACAAGAATATACGGCAGTTTAACGACGTTTAATGTGTTATTTAAGTCTAAAAACCAACAGTTTGTTGGTCAAAAAAGTAAATAGAAGTAGACTAGATTTCAGTTTTTAAATCAATCGTGTCATAAATATAATTATATGTTCATTTTTTTCATTGATAAAAAGATCCTTCGACTTCGCTCTGGATAAACCAAGCCAAAAAAAATCTAGGCTTACGAACTTTTATCTAAATTTTTCGTTCACCATCTAAATTTAAAGAACTCGCTATTAAAAATCAACAGGGATAAATACATTCGATTAGCTCAAACAGCTTTAAATTTTATGATACTTTCACTTCAAATTTTACAATAAATTTTCGATAGGCCAGCCAAAAAACATAATCTAACTTATATAGAAATAGCACCTCGCACAGCACAAGTAATTTCGTAAATTCAACAGCTGTACATCTTTTTAAAAAATAGAGAGTAATCGTTTATAATGCTATTGTTTTTAAATTTGTGATTTCTAATCCCATAAATAACAATTGATGGAATGTTGGGAGTTGTGCTCCACTTTCTGTAGTGACCCAATTGCTCCAAGAGGCTTCCAAACCATCTATTGGTAAAATGGACACCCACATTTTAAAAGCGGTTGGTTTATAATCAGCATCTAAAAGCCACATATACGAGTCGCCAGGTGTACTTCCGCCCGAAGCATAGGAAATTAAAAGTCCTTGTGTGTTATTTTCTAATGGAATTAAACTTCGTGTAGTGCCTGCATCAAACACTTTATAAGGTGCGACTAGCCAGAAGGAATCGTTGTTGAAATAGTCTACAGCTTTATCAATATATTCCATAGCAACTTTAGTATTCAAGGTGTCTTTGTCTACGATAACTGTACTTAATTCAGGTGTGTTTATTAGTAAATCTACTTGCACATATTTCCAATAGACGGCACAGAAATTTTCATTTTTTTTCCATTTGTAATGATGCCGATTCGCAAAGGTCCATTCAATATAATTTGTATTTTCGTAAGCCTTGTAATCTAGTGCCTCCAGCATTTTACTCGCGACTTCGTCAGCTACTTCGGTTGGCGTTCCTATAGGTAAATCTTCATTGTTTTTATAATATAGATATCCGAAAAACAACAAACTTGGTAAGGTGAGGAAGACAATAATTCCACCACATATTTTTAGAATTTTCTTTGGAGACATACGTATGTTTTAATGTTGCGAAATTACGGATTAAAATCCAAATGCAGTATCGTCTCCACGATAATCTGCTCCTGCTTCTAAATCGCCATTTTTCAATTTTAAAATACCATCTACACGACCAATAATAGGGGAATCTTCTTCGTTTATGAGGTAGCCTTTTGCTTCTAATTCAGATATCGTTTCTCTACTAAATTTATTTGGCTCCATTAATACCTGGTCTGGAAGCCATTGGTGATGAAAACGTGGCGCATTTACGGCTTCTTGCATTCCCATATTAAACTCGTGAATATTTAAAATGGTTTGTAATACGCACGTAATTATGGTTGAACCTCCGGGCGTCCCAACGGTCATAAACAACTCGCCATCTTTTTCTACAATAGTTGGCGTCATAGAACTTAGCATACGTTTTTGAGGCGCAATGCTATTCGCTTCGGCACCAATAAGGCCGAACATATTTGGTTCTCCAGGTTTGCTGCTAAAATCGTCCATTTCATTATTTAAAAAGAACCCTAATTCTGAACAGTATAATTTAGATCCGTAGGCGCCATTTAAAGTGGTGGTAACTGCAATTGCATTTCCAAATTGGTCGACTATTGAGTAGTGTGTGGTTTCATCGCTTTCAATAAGTTCTACATTACCATGAGTTAAAGACGAAGAGAGTGTTGCTTTATCGAAAGACATATTAGACATTCGGTCTTTAAGATACGTATCGCTTAATAATTTTTCTGTAGGTATGTCTACAAAATCAGGATCGCCCAAATAGTAACTTCTGTCGGCATATGCACGACGTTCTGCTTCTGTGATTACTTGAATGGCTTTTGTGCTGTTATGCCCATATTCATTTAAATCGTATGGTTCTATCATAGTCATAATTTGACCTAAACAAATTCCTCCGCTAGACGGTGGAGACATGGAGATAATCTTTAAATCGTCGTAATTAAAAACGACCGGGTCTCTCCATTTTGCTTCATAATTCGCTAAATCTTCTTCGGTAATAATACCACCATTATCTTGAATAAAAGTGGCTAAGGTTTTTGCGGTTTCACCTTTATAAAACCCATCTTTACCTTCTTCTAAAATGGTCTCCAAAGTTTGTGCTAAAGCGGGATATTTTATAGTGTCGTTGGCTTTCCAATCGGCATCTAAAATAATAGTATCTGTATTTACTTCTTGAAATAATTTACGATACGACTGAATACGTTTGGCTTGTTTTTCTGTCACAATTACGCCGCGTTTTGCTAAAGCAATTACAGGTTCTAGAATAGTTGCTATGGGTAAAGTGCCAAATTTTTCATGAGCAGCAAACACGCCAGCTATGGTTCCAGGAACGCCAATAGCCATACTTCCTAATGTGCTTTTTTTTGGAATAACATTCCCATTATCGTCTAAATACATGGTTTTTGTCGCAGCCATTGGAGCTTTTTCTCTGTAGTCTAAAGCTCCAATATCACCAGTGTTTAATCGGTACACCATAAATCCGCCACCACCTAAATTGCCGGCATACGGGTAGGCCACGGCCAGCGCTAGTTCTGTGGCCATCATGGCATCGAATACATTTCCACCTTGTTTTAAAATAGAGATTCCAATTAAAGAGGCTTCTTCTCTTGCTGAAACAACCATGGCATGTTCAGCAATAAGGCCTGTAACTATTTCTGGGTTTTGTATTGGTGTTTCTTTACAAGAATAAAAAACTAGAAAGAAAATAAGAGTATAGAAAATGGACTTCATATAGTTTTCAAAAAGGTGTTTAGTTTTGTGTGAGAAAAGTGGCGAAGGTCTTCAAAAAACGAAGTGAATTCAGCTTCAAATTCGTCATAATACATTTCTAATTCATTAACCGCTAGATGCATTTGAGATTTGTTTTTTGTGCGTTTATTCATGCCAATAAGTACGTCTTCGATACCTTCAATAGTCGCATAACTTAGCAGCCAATTGGCTTTAACCATATACGGTAATAGCTGCTGGGTACGTTCGGGTAAATCGTCATAATTATTTTGTAATAGTGTATAAAACCACTGCGCATAATCTGCTAAAGGTGTATCGGAATAATTCGCCCAGTTTTTAGCCAAAAAATGATCATAAAAAATATCGATTATTATACCCGAATAATGGCCGTAATTTCCGTGTAAGCGTTTGGTACTCTGTCTTACGGTAGGATGTGCATCTGTAAACGTATCAATTTGTCTGTGTAGTAAAATTCCAATTTGAATGGCTTTTGGGAATTTTAAATAAGACTTTCCTGTTATACCATTACCATCAGCAATAAAATTTCCGATGGTGATTTTTTCTTGATTTTCTGAAAGATAAATATGCGCCAAATAATTCATTTGGGTAATTTACAAATTCAAAATATAAGAATACCGTATTGAAATATTATATTTGTTGAAACTTTAATTAATTTATGACATTAATCAAATCAATTTCAGGAATACGCGGTACCATTGGTGGTGCTGTTGGAGATAATTTAACCCCAATTGATGCTGTTAAATTTGCGGCAGCTTATGGAACTTGGATCAAGAAACAACGTACTAAAGAAGACTACCGTGTAGTTGTTGGTCGTGATGCTAGAATTTCGGGAGAAATGATTCAGAGTCTAGTTATGAATACCTTAATAGGAATGGGCATTCACGTGATAGATTTAGGTCTGTCTACAACCCCAACCGTTGAGATTGCTGTGCCTTTAGAGCATGCCGATGGGGGTATTATTTTAACAGCAAGCCACAACCCAAAAGAATGGAATGCTTTAAAATTATTAGATGCTAAGGGTGAGTTTTTAAATGCTGAAGAAGGTGCTAAAATCTTAGAATATGCTGAAGCAGATACCGTTCAGTTTGCAGATGTTGATAGTTTAGGTGAAATCACTATAAATGATGCATATATAGATATACATATCGATGAAGTTTTAGATTTGCCATTAGTGAATTTAGACGCCATTAAGAAGGCTAAATTTAAGGTGGTGGTTGATGGTGTGAATTCTACAGGAGGTATTGCCATACCGTTACTTTTAGAACGATTAGGTGTAGAAGCAGTGAAGTTATTTTGTGAGCCAAACGGACATTTTCCGCACAACCCAGAACCCTTAAAAGAACATTTAACAGATTTATCTGAAGCTGTTGTGAAAGAACATGCCGATTTTGGAATTGTAGTCGATCCAGACGTAGACCGTTTAGCTTTTATGGATGAGACTGGTGAAATGTTTGGAGAAGAATATACGCTTGTAGCTTGTGCAGATTATGTTTTGAGTAAAAATCCGGGGAACACGGTAAGTAATATGAGTTCTACACGTGCATTGAGGGATGTTACCGAAAAACATGGTGGAACTTATGAAGCGAGTGCTGTTGGAGAAGTGAATGTGGTAACCTTAATGAAGAAGAATAACGTGGTTATTGGAGGTGAAGGTAACGGAGGCATTATTTACCCAGCGTCCCACTACGGTCGCGATGCTTTTGTTGGAGTGGCGTTATTTTTAAGTTTATTAGCCGAGAAAAAAATGTCGGTTAGTGAATTGAAAGCATCATATCCGCAGTATTATATGAGTAAAAAGAAAATTGCTTTAACGCCTCAGTTAGATGTTGATGGTATTTTAAAAGCAATGGAAGAGAAATATGCTTCGGAAAATATTACCACTATAGATGGTGTGAAAATTGATTTCCCTACCAACTGGGTGCATTTACGTAAAAGTAATACAGAACCTATTATTCGTGTGTATACAGAAGCAGGTTCGCAAACAGAGGCAGATACTTTGGCAGATCGTTTTATTGCAGAGATTTCTAAAATTGCAGGTTTGTAATTAAATCTGGAATATTTAAGAGGGCTTTGGGTTTAGAATGGAGAAATGGGAATCAAGAGTCAAGAATCTAGATTTGATTTTGGTAAAGAAAATAGTTCTAGGATAAATGAAGGATTTGGTGAATTTGTGTGAGACCCTGAACTAAATTCAGGGTGACGTTAAGATTAGAATTAGGTCGTAAGGGAGTTGTTTAACTACGTTTAATCTACGATTTCAGTATCTTAATTGTTTTAAAAGAGCATTTATAATATCCAATTATTCATTCAGTACAATTACTAAAACAAAAAAGACACCTTATTGGGGTGTCTTTTTTGTTATTTAAATTCAGTAGGAACTTTGTCTTTGTGTTTCCAGCGTTTATGTGTCCATAAATAATATTCAGGAGCGTCTTCAATTTGTGCTTCAACCTTTCTTAAGAATAAATCTGTAATCTCGTAATTTTTATATTCTTTAGCATTTTCAGCCAACAATTCAAAGGTTGTTTCGTAATGTCCACGTTTTAATCGTTTCACCCTAAAAAAAACAACTGACATATCTAAACGTTTAGAAAGCATTTCGGCTCCCGTATAAACGGGTACTTTAATCCCCATAAACTCTGTCCAATAATGAGCACCCTGTATTTTAGGTGATTGATCTGAAACAAATCCGCAAATAGTTAAATTACCATTAACCTTAGCCCTCATAAGTGTAGGTACGGTTTCTTTTGTGGTAATTAAATAGCTGTTATATCTTGCCCGGATTCTTTTGAACAATTTATCAAAGTAAGGATTTCTTAATTTTTTATAAACGGCGTACCCTTTAACATCGACATAGGATTGAAGTACAAAAATCCATTCCCAACTTCCATAATGAGCACACATTAAAGCAATACTTTTATCTTTGTCTAATAAACCCTGTATGACATCTAATCCTTGAAATTGAAAACGTTTTTTCATTTCATCTTCAGAAATAGATAAGGATTTCATGGCTTCAACAGTCATGTCGCATAAGTGATGATAAAAGGCTTTAGTGATGCGTTTTTTCTCGGCTTCGGATGTATTAGGAAAAACCAAATCTAAATTATACTTAACTGTTTTTCTTCTATAACCAACAACATAGTATAGTAAGAGATATAAAAAATCTGAGAAAGCGTATAACAATCTAAACGGAAGTATGGAAATGAGCCAAATAAATGGATAAACAATAATATAAGCGAGGAATTGCATTATTTAGTTTTAGTTTTGCAAAAACAAATATATAGTATATTTGAAAGATAAGATTAGAGTTTATGGGTAATTTAAGTTTAGTGACTATTGTAATTATTGCAGCCAACGTGATTATCTCGTTGAAAGGGTTTAACGATTTCTCGTTTTTCGAAAAATATAAATTCAATGTTGGAGCCATAAATCGTGGTGAAAAAATCAGAATATTTAGCTCAGGATTTTTACATGTAGATACCACACATTTATTTTTTAATATGTTTACGCTTTACTTTTTTGCCGATGTTGTAGTGTCTTATTTAGGCAATTTCAATTTTATAGTCGTGTATTTAGTTAGTTTAGTTTTAGGGAGTTTATTGTCTTTATATCTTCATAAAAACGAATATGAGTATAGTGCAGTAGGTGCAAGTGGTGCGGTAACGGGAATATTATATTCTGCAATATTATTAGAACCTAATATGAGTTTATATATGTTCTTTATTCCCATCCCAATTCCTGCTTATGTGTTTGGTATTGGTTATTTACTGTATTCTATTTATGGTATGAAAAATCGTATTGGAAATATTGGTCACGATGCCCATTTTGGGGGTGCGATAGGTGGCTATATTACCACTTTAATATTATTACCTATGTTGTTTAAAACCGATTTATTTATGATTGGTTTATTGGCTATTCCTATTGTTATTCTCTTTGTAATGCATAAAACAGGGAAGCTGAGTTAATTATTTAGGAGACAGGATTCAAGAGAGAATAGAGAATAGAGAATATAAAATAGAGGATAGAATCAATAATCAGGATTCAAGAGAGAATTGGGGATTGAGAGGCAGGAGACTAGGTTTATATTGCTATTGATATCTAGAATTAATTTTTACCTAAAACTTAAAAAAGCCTTCATATTACATTTAATATGAAGGCTTTTTTGTTTAATAAATTGAATTATAAATTTAGTTTAATAATTCAGCAATTTTAGCCTCTAAAGCTTGTCCTCTTAAACCTGAAGCAACAATTTTACCTTGAGCATCAAGAATATACGTTGCTGGAATAGAACGGATATTGAATTGCTTTACGATAGGATCGTTAAAATAGTCTAAGTTAGATATTTGGGGCCATGTTAAACCATCTTTTTCGATAGCAGCAATCCATTCGGCTTTAGGATCTTTTTGTCTTGGAGTTCCGTCTAAAGATACACCTAAAATTTCTAAACCTTTATCGTGATATTTATTATAAACGTTCACTAAGTTCGGATTTTCTTTTCTACAAGGTCCACACCATGCAGCCCAAAAATCGATGATTGTTACTTTTCCTTTAACCTCGTTTAAAGAGATTGTTTTTCCTTCAGGGTTAGGAGCAGAGAAGTCTTCAACAACACTTCCTATTGCAGTAGAACCTTCAGCTTTTAAAGCATCACCTACTGTTATTCCAGCACGAGTTTCTTTTAATCGTGGAGTAAAATTATCGTAGATAGCTTGTTTTTGTTCAAATGTTATATTCGTATTTGCTAAATGACGTTCTAAAATTAAAGCAGATACTACAGCATCGTTGTTTAATTTCATAAAATCGATATCGTGTTCTAAGTTAGCATCAACCATAGTTTTGTAACGGTTTTGAATATCTACAGCTAAAACAGAATCTTGAGTTTGTTGAGCTGTTCTAAACTCTTCACTTAAAGCTTGATTCGTTTTTTGTAAGTCTATCATATAATCCTGAAAGACATTAAAGGCATCATTTTCTTTACTTCCTTTAAAACGTGTATTAAAAATACTATCTGAATTAATGCTAGCAGTTAAATCTTCATTTTCTAAAATTAAAGGAATATTTCCACGAACAGTTTCAATTGCCATAAAATATATGTCTGGAGATGTAACCGATCCTTCAAAATGGGCTTTACCATCGGTAATAACTGTTGAATCAATTACCACTTGAGTTTGACCTTCTGCTTTAAATAATTTTACAGTTTTACCGTTTACAGCATCGTTAAATGTGGTGTTAAGAGTAAATCCATCTTTTTCCTTAGCACAAGAAAATGCTAAAGCTACTAAACCTAGTAGAGCAATCTTTTTAAACATATTGAGTTGTTTTATAATTTATGGCAAATATAATAGAATAAAAGCTGAATTTCTGTTAAGATTTAGATAAGACTATATCTATATATTTTTAATGAATATGTTTACTTTTGTAACATGAATTATAACGATACAATTATTGCATTAGCAACACCTTCTGGAGCGGGAGCTATTGCGGTTATGCGATTATCTGGTAAAGATGCCATCAGTTTAGCTAGCAATGCCTTTAAATCAGTTAGCGGAAAAAAATTAGAAAATCAGCTTACACATACCATTCATTTAGGACATGTTTTAGATGGGAAAAGGGTAATCGATGAGGTTTTGGTATCTATTTTCAAGAATCCCAAATCGTATACAGGCGAAGATGTTATCGAAATATCATGTCATGGCTCGCAATATATTCAACAAGAAATCATTCAATTATTCCTTAGAAAAGGATGCCGGATGGCAGATGCAGGAGAATTTACCTTACGCGCCTTTTTAAATGGGAAATTAGATTTAAGTCAGGCGGAAGCTGTGGCTGATTTAATTTCGAGTGATAATGAAGCGTCTCACCAAATTGCTATGCAACAAATGCGTGGTGGATTTTCTTCGGAAATTGCTAAACTTCGTGAAGAGCTTTTAAACTTTGCATCGTTAATAGAATTAGAATTAGATTTTGCAGAAGAAGATGTCGCTTTTGCCGATCGTTCACAATTCAGAGAACTCATAACTCGAATTACATTTGTATTGAAACGTTTAATCGATTCGTTTGCTGTTGGAAATGTGATTAAAAACGGAATTCCAGTCGCCATCGTAGGAGAACCTAATGTTGGAAAATCGACGTTACTGAATGCCCTTTTAAACGAAGAACGCGCCATAGTTAGTGAAATAGCAGGAACAACGCGTGATACTATTGAAGATGAATTAAGTATTGGAGGAATTGGTTTCCGATTTATAGATACAGCTGGGATTCGAGAAACTACAGATATTGTTGAAGGTTTAGGAATTAAGAAAACCTTCGAAAAAATTGAACAATCTCAGGTTGTGGTGTTTTTAGCCGACGGAACCAAATTAGACTCCGAAACAAAGATTCATGTCTTTAAAATTGAAATTGAAAAAGTCAAAAATAAGTATCCGTTAAAACCAATGGTGATTATCGTAAATAAAGTCGATCAATTATCTGAAGCGACTATTTCTCATTTAAAAGAAGTGCTTCCAGAACTTCACTTATTATCGGCTAAAACAGGTTTGGGTGTAGAAGAATTAAAAACAAAACTTCTAGAGTTTGTAAATACTGGAGCTTTAAGAAACAACGAAACGATTGTTACGAACACCAGACATTACGATGCCCTATTAAAAGCATTTGAAGAAATTCAAAAAGTACAACACGGATTAGATACTGATTTGTCTAGCGATTTAATGGCCATAGATATCCGTGAAGCCTTGTATCATTTTGGAGTAATTACCGGTCAGGTTACTAACGATGAATTGTTAGGTAATATATTTGCGAATTTTTGCATCGGTAAGTAATAATTATTCTTACATGTCTTTATTTGTTTTTATTTAGCTAGTAATCAGTTGTTTGTGTGAATAGGTGATTTCTTAACTTTTCTTATTCAAGCTTTTATTTTCTATATTATTACACCTTTTTTCTTTAAGCTTATAAGAGGTGTAATTTTTTACACCTAATTGGTGGTAATTTGGCCAAAATGGCACTTAACGACTCTTAATTACACTTAACGACACTTAATGCGGCCAAATTACTGAGATAATTCTTAAAATTTCATGAGTATTAATTTAGAAGTACAGCGCATTTGTGAATCCTATAAAGTGGTTTTTATAGCAAAAACGACTAAGACAAAATACTGTTCATTAAGATGTAATAGCAGACATTACAAAGAAAAAACACGTTCACAAAAAATTACAATTAGTAATAAAGAAAGTGTTAAAACTGCAACTATAGAATTACAGATTTTAAAGTTGAAAGAATTTTTGACAGTTAAAGAAGCTTCAGTTCTACTTAATTGCTCAAAACGTAGTGTGTACAGTTATATTAAATCTGACAGTATCATTTCAAATAATTTCGGACAAAGATTACTCAGAATTAGACGGGTAGATTTGGAAGATTATTTCAATAGAAAGTGACTTTAGTTAGATATCATTCTTCTTAAAAAAATATTATTATGAAAATTAGTCTTAAAAAAAAGAAACTTACTTCAGGAAGATTGAGTTTGTACTTAGAGTATTATAAAGGATATTCTATAGATAGTAATGGGAGAAAGAAGCATGATAGAAGTTTTGAGTATTTGAAGCTATATTTATATGAAAACCCCTCAACAACTCAAGAGAAAAACGAAAATAAGGAAACCTTAAACCTGGCCAAAAATATACTTACTCTAAAAAATGCAGAGCTTATAAAAGGAGAATTCAACATGGCTGATAGTAATAAGGGTAAAGTGTTGTTCTTAGATTATTATAATAAGTTAAAAGAAGAACGATACGAAAGTAAAGGGAATTATGATAATTGGGATGCAGCTTTGAAACATCTTGAGCGATTTTGCTCGCCTAGTTTAGCTATTAAGGATATAGATGAAGGGTTGTGAAAGGGTATAAAAAGTACCTTGATAAGGTTGCCAAAACACCTTTTTTTAAATATACAAAACCGTCTATAACCTGTATAAATCAGCATATTGTGTTTATGGGGAAAACGGCTGTTGAAATCTTAATTACAAAAATCGAACAGCCTATCACTTCGGAATATGTTTTTGAAACTAAAATAATTAAAACCACGCTTATCGAAAGGAACAGTACAAAACCGTTACTTATAAAATAGATTGCTAATGCTTCTAATTTATTTTTATCATTGAATCTTTCTGAAAACAGGGAGTAAGGATTAAAAATCGTAATTTAATGAAATCTAAAACGTTTTGTAGTATTAGATTTGATTAATTATCACCTCTTTTTTTTCTTTATTAGTTGATAAATCAATCATTTTTTCTCAAGTTTTTCCTTTAGTTTCTGAAAGAAATTTCTCTACAAAGAATACCATTAATCCGTAGATTCAATATACCAATCCATGGTTAATTTTTTTTAATTAAATAAATTTATGGCATGATTGTCTTCTATGTTTATTCGTGATATTGATATTTTTTATAAAATAATTTAGATATCAGTACAGTTCAGGATTGCTAATTATTAATGGTATTATAAATTAGCGGTATATATCACAATAAATATGGAAAACCTGATAAAACAATTTAACCACGTAGATTACCTCTGGGATGAAAAGAAAGCTGCAGAATTCGGAGACGATCAAGTTGGTTTATTTCTATACAGATCTAATATCTTAGGAGCCGATTTAAGAATTACTAATTATGGAGGAGGTAATACGAGCTGTAAAACAATAGAAAAAGACCCTTTAACAAATGAAGATGTAGAAGTCATGTGGGTAAAAGGTTCTGGAGGAGATATCGGAACATTAACAAGAGCAGGGATTGCAGGTTTGTATACTAAACGTTTACGTGACTTAAAGAATGTATACGGCGGACTAGAAGATGAAGATCGTATGGTCGGGTTATTTAATCATTGTATTTACGATTTAAATAGCAAAGCACCTTCAATTGATACACCATTACACGGTTTGTTACCTTTTAAACATATAGATCATTTACATCCAGATGCACTTATCGCTGTAGCTGCAGCTAAAGATAGCGAGCAAGTCACTAAAGATATTTGGGGAGATACAATGGGGTGGGTGCCTTGGCAAAAACCAGGTTTCGATTTAGGACTTCAACTAGAAAAATGTCTTGCAGATAACCCCGGAATTCGTGGTATCGTTTTAGGTTCTCATGGTTTATTTACATGGGGAGACACTTCCTACGAATCATATATTAATAGTTTAGAGGTTATTGAAATGGCCTCAGAGTATATTGAAAAGAAAACGAAAGAAAAAGGGACGGTTTTTGGCGGACAAAAAGTAGAAAGCTTAGAAGCATCAGAACGTTTAGAGAAAGCCGCTCAAATCATGCCGTTATTAAGAGGGTTGTGCTCTTCAGAAAACGGAATGATTGGTCATTTCTCAGATAGCGACGTCGTTTTAGAATATATAAATAGTAATGATTTAGAACGATTGGCTCCTATGGGAACGTCTTGTCCAGATCATTTTTTACGTACAAAAATTCAACCTTTAGTATTAATATTAGATAAAAATGAAGATTTATCGGATGCAGCTGCTATTCTTAAAAAATTAGAACCAGCTTTTGAAGCGTATAGACAAGAATATGTTGACTATTATAATACGTGTAAAAAAGATAATAGTCCAGCGATTCGTGATTCTAATCCTGTAATAATTATTTATCCAGGTGTAGGGATGTTTAGTTTTGCAAAAAACAAACAAACCACACGAGTAGCAAGTGAATTTTATATCAATGCCATTAACGTTATGCGTGGAGCAGAAGCAATCACGGCATACACGTCTTTACCAAGACAAGAGGCTTTTGATATTGAATATTGGTTGTTAGAAGAGGCTAAATTACAACGTATGCCTAAAGAGCAACCGTTATCTAGAAAAGTAGCCTTTGTTACTGGAGCAGGTGGTGGTATAGGTAAAGCTATAGCCGATAAATTAGCGGCAGAAGGTGCTAATGTTGTACTTACCGATATTAATGAAGATAGTCTTATTGAGGCACATAATACTTACAAAAGAGACGTGTCTACTTATGCAATCTGCGATGTTACTAATACTACATCTATTGCAGATGCCTTTAAGAAAGCAATAGTTGAGTTTGGAGGTGTCGATATTATTGTACATAGTGCAGGGTTGGCGATTTCAAAAGCGTTAGAAGATACAACAGATAAAGATTGGAATATTCTACAAAGTATTTTAGTAAAAGGACAATTCGATTTGGCTAAACAAGCAACTGCTATTATGCGTAAGCAAGGTCTAGGTGGTGATTACATTGCTATTGCTAGTAAAAATGGTTTAGTGGCAGGTCCAAATAATGTAGCTTATGGAACAGCAAAAGCTGCTCAACAACATATGGTTAGATTACTTGCTGCCGAATTAGCAAAAGATAAAATTAGAGTGAATACAGTAAATCCAGATGGTGTTATTGTAGGAAGTAAAATTTGGGAAGGTGCATGGGCCGAAGGTCGTGCTAAAGCAAATGGAATAACCGTAGAAGAATTACCTGCATTTTATGCAAAACGTAATTTATTAAATGAAATTATTACCCCAGCAGATATCGCAAATGGCGTGTTTTCTTTTGTTGGCTTATTAGATAAATCAACCGGAAACATTTTAAATGTCGACGGTGGAATGGCAAATGCGTTTGTAAGATAAATAGATGCAGTACAGTACAATTAGTTAGTTTTTGTTAGTTACTAATTAGTTTGTTTTAGAGTTTGTTTTGAACCTTTCATTGGTTGTAAGATATTAATGAAAGGTTTTTTTAAAAAAATAAAAGACATGAGATTACAAGAATCACAAATATCAGATTTCAATAATAAATATATCGAAGACCATCAAAATCAATTTGATTTCTTAGGCCATTCGTTAGATAAAAAGAATATAAATACTCAGAATGTAGTCAATGCGTTGGCTAAATTTCAGGTCGCTATACCGAGTTGGGCGTTAGGGGCTGGAGGGACACGTTTTGGACGTTTTTCTTATTATGGAGAACCTTCAAATCTAACTCAGAAATTAGACGATGTAGGATTGCTTCATTCACTTACACAAACTGCAGGTGCTATTTCGTTACATATTCCATGGGATGTTCCTGAAGATTATAATGCAATTAAAGAACAGGCTAAAGCTTTAAATTTAAAGTTCGACGCTGTTAATTCCAATACATTTCAAGATCAGGCTAATGCTAAAGAAAGCTATAAGTTTGGTTCTCTTTGCAATACTAGTGAAGCGATAAGAGCTCAAGCTATTGCTCACAATCAGGAGGTTATTAAAATTGGTGAAAAACTAGGTTCAAAAAGTTTAAGCGTTTGGTTGGCCGATGGCGCTAATTTCCCTGGTCAAAATAATTTTCAAACTGCTCTTTCAAATACAGAAAACAGTTTAAAAGCCATTTATAAAACACTTCCAGACGACTGGAAATTGTTTATCGAATACAAACCTTACGAGCCTAATTTTTACAGCACAGTAATTCAAGATTGGGGAACTTCATTTATGTTAGCAAATGCCTGTGGTGAAAAAGCATTTACGCTTGTAGATTTAGGTCATCACTTACCAAATACGAATATCGAGCAAATTGTGTCAACCTTAATGCTGAAAGGTAAATTAGGAGGATTTCATTTTAATGATAGTAAATATGGCGACGACGATGTTACTGTAGGAAGTGTTAAGCCGTATGCTTTGTTCTTGATTTTTAATGAATTGGTATATGGAATGCAAAATAATCCTCAGAATCCAGAATTATCTTGGATGATAGATGCAAGTCATAATCTTAAAGATCCTTTAGAAGATTTAATGCAGTCTTTAGAAGCTATTCAGGAGGCTTATGCAAAAGCTTTATTGGTAGATCAAGCAGCATTAAAACAAGCTCAAATTGCTCACGATGTTGTGGCTTGCCAAGAAATATTACAAAACGCTTATCGCACAGATGTACGTCCATTATTAGCTCAAGCAAGGTTACAATCTGGCGGAGCATTAGATCCTTTGGCACTATATAGAGGGTTGCATGTTAGAGAAACTTTAATAGAAGAAAGAGGAAAACATACTATTGCTTCAGGATTATAACAGTTATGAAACAAAAAGTAACAGCAGTATTTGATATAGGAAAGACGAATAAAAAGTTTTTTCTGTTTAATGCCGATTTTAAAGAAGTTCATAAAGAATATGCGCGTTTTGATGAGATACAAGATGAAGATGGTCATCCTTCAGAAAATCTAGAAGCACTTCAAAGTTGGTTAAAAACAGTGTTTAATCGGATTTTAGAATCAGAAGCGTATGACGTTAAAGCCATTAATTTTTCTACATATGGGGCAAGTTTTGTTCATATAGACGAGAAAGGAAAGCCTTTAACTCCATTGTATAATTATACGAAGACTTTAGATCAGGAGGTTGTTGATTCGTTTTTTGAAACTTATGGTCCAAAAGATGAATTTTTAAAAACTACGGGTTGTACAGATTTAAGTATGCTTAATTCTGGGTTACAGTTATATTGGTTAAAGCATAAACAACCAGAGGTCTTTAAGAAAATTAAATATTCTTTGCATTTACCGCAATACTTAAGTTACATTTTTACAGGGGTGCCATTAAGCGAATACACAAGTATTGGTTGCCATACGGCACTTTGGAATTATAAAGAAAAAGATTATCACGAGTGGGTTTATAAGGAAGAATTACACAAAATATTGCCTCCAATTGTATCTACAGAAACCAGTATAAATATGAATTATAATGGGAAACGTATTAAAATAGGCGTTGGTATTCATGATAGTTCTTCAGCACTGTTGCCTTATGTAAGAAGCATTAAGAAAAAATTTGTATTGGTGTCTACGGGTACATGGAGTATTGTTTTTAATCCGTTTACCGACAATCCGATTGCTACAGAAGCTGATGGCGGAGATGTTATAAATTATATGCGAATTAATGGTAAAGCTGTAAAAGCATCAAGACTTTTTCTAGGAAATGAGTATAAATTACAAGTTGAAGAATTAGATAGTTATTTTGGTGTAGATGATGATTATCACCGTTCGGTTAAGTTTGATTATGACACGTATGTAGATATAAATATAGACTTTAAGAATCATTTTAAATGGAAAAGTATTGCAGCTGAAAACATGCCAAATAAAACTGAAATTGTCCATGATTCTTATGAGAAGTCTTATCATCAGCTCATGACAGAACTGGTTTTATTGCAAATTAAAAGTATAAAGAAAGCAATCGGTTCAGATGATATATCTAGAATATATGTAGACGGAGGTTTTAGTGATAACGACGTTTATATTAAGTTGTTAGCCCATCATTTTAACGATAAAAAGTTAAGGACTACAAATGCTTCAATGGGATCTGCATTAGGCTCTGCAATTTCAATATCTGACAGTAAATTAAATTCAAAGTTTCTTAAAAAGAATTACGCACTTAAAAAGCATACACCTTTTATAATAAGTTAAAAACCTTAAATTCTGATTTTTAATTCAAAAAAAATGACAAAGAAAATAAAACTAATTCATCCTCGCGATGAGATTACAACTATAATAAGTAGAATTTATAAACGAGGAATGACTACCACATCTGGGGGAAATATTTCTGTTATTGATGAAAATGGTGACATTTGGGTTACACCTTCGGCTGTAGATAAAGGATCTTTAAGAGCATCGGATATAATATGTGTTAAAAAAGACGGAACGGTTATAGGTAAACATAAGCCCTCTTCAGAGTTTCCTTTTCACAAAGCAATTTATGAATCCAGACCAGATATAAAATCGGTTATACATGCGCATCCGCCGGCATTAGTGTCTTTTAGTATCGTACGTCAAATTCCTAATACTAATATTATTTCTCAAGCAAAACATGTTTGTGGACCGATTGGTTACGCTAAATATGAATTACCAGGAAGTGAAAAATTAGGAGATGTTATTGGAGAAGAATTTAAAAAAGGATTCAAAGCAATAATTATGGAAAATCATGGTACCGTTTTAGGTGGTAGTGATTTAACAGATGCTTTTGAACGTTTTGAAGCTTTAGAGTTTTGTGCAAGTACCATTTTATATGGTTCACAAATAGGAACACCAAATTATTTAACCGATGCTCAGATTGATACGTTTGAAGCTCAAGCAACTGGTGTTTTAGCTGAAATGGTAGTTACTACATATCCTTCCGATGAAGTTGAAAAGCGTTTAGAAATTAAAAAAATAGTACAACGTTCTTGCGAACAAGGATTAATGATTAGTTCATATGGAACAGTATCTATGCGTTGGAACGACAATGATTTTTTAATTACACCAACGGGTGTGAACCGTTGGGATTTAGATATAGATGACATTGTTCAAATTAAAGACGGTAAACGCGAAGCAGGTAAAAAACCTAGTCGTGCCTCTTGGATTCATCAAGAAATTTATAAAAACAACCCAAAGGTAAATTCTATTATTATGACACAATCACCTTATTTAATGGCATTTGGAGTTACGGGGTCTTATTTAAATGTAAGGACGATTCCAGAGAGTTGGATCTTTTTACAAGATATTAGAACAGTGAAATACGGATCACATTTTAAAGAAAATAATAATTCTGAAATGGTTGAAGACTGTGCAACTGCTCTAATTATAGAGAATGATTCTGTGGTTATTACAGGAGACAAACTCCTTCAGACTTTCGATTATTTAGAGGTGGCCGAGTTTAGTGCTAAGTCAATTGTTTTAGGGAATTCTTTAGGGAATATGGTTCCAATTAACGATGAGCAAGTAGAAGAATTAAGAAAAAAGTTTTTATCCTAAATACATATTATGGCTTTAAAGTTTGATACACGCTATCCTTCAATAGATGATTTAAGAGCGAGAGCACAAGAAAAAATACCAAAATTTGCTTTCGAATATTTGGACGGTGGTTGTAATGAAGATGTGAATTTACATAGAAATACATCCGAATTAAGAGATGTTCAGCTAAAGCCAAATTATTTAAGACAACATCATGGTTCTTCGCTTAAAACCAAATTATTTGGGATCGAATACGATGCACCATTCGGTATTGCACCAGTCGGTTTGCAAGGCTTAATGTGGCCCAATGCACCAGAAATTTTAGCGAAAGCAGCGCACGAACATAATATTCCATTTGTATTAAGTACGGTTACTACTACAAGCATTGAACGTGCTAGTGAATTAACCGAAGGAAAGTCATGGTTTCAATTATATCACCCTGCAGAAAACAAATTAAGAGACGATATTATTAATCGTGCAGCCGCGGCAGAATGTCCTGTTTTAGTGATTTTATGCGACGTGCCTACGTTTGGTTTTCGTCCTAGAGATATTAGAAACGGATTAGCGATGCCGCCTAAAATGTCTGTTAAAAACATATTGCAGGTTCTAGGTAAACCTCATTGGGCGATGCAAACTTTACGACATGGTCAACCTAATTTTGAAACTTTAAAACCTTATATGCCAAAAGGTTTAGATTTAAAGCAATTGGGGAAATTTATGGATCAAACGTTTAGTGGACGTTTAAATGAAGAAAAAATAAAGCCAATTCGCGATATGTGGAAAGGAAAATTAGTGCTTAAAGGTGTGGCTTCAGAATATGATGCCGAAGAAGCTATTCGTTTAGGGCTAGACGGCATTATTGTTTCTAATCATGGAGGACGTCAATTAGATGCAGGAGAATCTACTATTAAACCATTATCTACAATTGCCGAAAAATATGGAGATAAAATTGAAGTCATGATGGATTCAGGAATTCGTTCAGGTCCAGATGTAGCTCGGGCTATGGCTAGCGGTGCTAAATTTACGTTTATGGGACGCTCGTTTATGTATGGTGTTTCTGCACTTGGAAGTCAAGGAGGAGACCATACCATTTCATTATTGAAAACGGAATTACAACAGGTCATGGATCAATTGTGTTGTGAAACGACTTCGGACTTTCCATATCATTTAGTCAAATAAATAAAAATAAAAAAACACAGAATGAAACATTATAAACAATATATAAACGGACAATTTGTAGATTCTAAAGCCACTTCGGTTATAGAAATTGTAAATCCATGTACAGAAGAAATTATAAGTACAATTTCCTCGGGAACTGTTGAAGATGCTAATAATGCTTTAGAAGCTGCTCAATCGGCACAACCTGCTTGGGAAGCATTGCCAGCTATACAGCGTGCAGCGTATTTACATAAAATGGCTACCGTAATTAGAGAAAATAGAGTGTTTTTAGCAGAAACACTATCTAAAGAACAAGCGAAAGTAATTGGTTTAGCACAAGTAGAAATAGACGTTACTGCAGATTACTTCGATTATAATGCCGGTTGGGCAAGACGTATTGAAGGTGAAATCATTCAAAGTGATCGTGAAAAAGAACACATCTACCTTCATAAAGTGCCAATTGGAGTTGCTGTAGGTATTTGTTCTTGGAATTTTCCATTTTTCGTTATGGCACGTAAGGTTGCCGCTTCGTTAATAACAGGGAATACATGTGTGATTAAGCCAAGTTCTGAAGCGCCAAATACAATTATGGAGTTCGCAGATTTTATTCAAAAAATTGAATTGCCAGACGGTGTTTTAAATTTCGTTTGTGGAGCAGGGAGAACTGTAGGGAATGCATTATCGAGAAGCCCTATTACCGGAATAATTAGTCTAACGGGTAGTGTTGGAGCTGGTCAAAAAATTATGGAAGCTGCGGCTGAAAATATTACCAAAGTTTCTTTAGAATTAGGAGGGAAAGCACCTGCAATAGTTTGTGCCGATGCTAATTTAGAATTGGCTGTAAACTCTATAGTGTCTTCTAAAGTGATTTTTAGCGGACAAGTATGTAACTGTGCAGAACGTGTGTATGTAGATGACAGTATTTATGAAGAATTTGTTGATAAATTAACAAAAAAGATGAGTGCGGTTAGTATTGGTGATGCACTTACAGGGACAGATGCAGATATGAGTAGTTTAGTATCTAAATCTCAAGTCGACAAAATCTCTGAAATGGTAGAGTTTGCTAAGAAAGAAGGAGCAGAAGTTTTAGTTGGAGGTAAGCGACCAGAACAATTTGATCGTGGATATTATTACGAACCAACACTTTTAACAAACTGTAGTCAAGATATGGAAATTGTTCAAGAAGAAGTTTTTGGACCCGTATTACCTGTCATGAAATTTAATACTTTAGAAGAAGCGATTGCTTTATCTAACGATTGTCAGTTTGGACTAACCTCATCTATTTTTTCAGAAAATTTCAATAACATAATGCGTGCAACTAATGGGCTACATTTTGGGGAAACTTATGTAAATAGAGAGCATTTTGAAGCGATTCAAGGATTTCATGCAGGTTGGAAAAAATCAGGAGTAGGTGGAGCAGACGGTAAGCATGGTATGGAAGAATACTTGCATACTCGTGTTGTTTACGCTAAATATTATTAAATAGTTATAGGGATAACTTCAAAAATTGTAACCGAATTTATAGTATCCCAATTAAACACAAACAAACTAACTAAACATGACACAACATAGTATAGAAGAGGAAGTAATAGTGCAGTCTAATGGAGGGGAATTCGAAAGAGAACCTGTACCGCAATCCAAACTTAAAGGGTGGAAAAACTTTATAGGAATGTATGCGGGAGAACACGCTGCTGGAACCGAATTTATGATTGGACCTCTGTTTTTAACCGCTGGGGTAAGCGCTTTCGACTTAATTGTTGGATTATTAATAGGAAATTTACTGGCAGTTTTAAGCTGGCGTTTTTTAACTGCAGAAATAGCTGTTAAAAATAGATTGACGCTATACTATCAATTAGAAAAAATTTGTGGTAAAAAATTAGTGACTGGATATAACTTAGCTAACGGAATTCTTTTTTGTTTTTTAGCAGGTTCTATGATTACAGTCTCAGCAACTGCGGTAGGCATTCCGTTCGATATGCCAATGCCAAAATTAACCGATACTATGCCTAATGGTTCAACATGGGTGATTATCGTTATTATTATAGGCGCTGTGATTTCAATTATAGCAGCACGTGGTTATGATACCGTTACGAAAGCCGCAAACTGGATGTCTCCTTTTATTGTTCTAGCTTTTATAGCATGTGGAATTGTTGCGCTAAATCAATTAGAAGTAGGTAGCTTCTCTGATTTTTGGAATATTTGGGGAGAAGGTTCAGATCCATTTCCAGGTCAAACAAAATTTACATTTTGGCATGTAGTTCTTTGGTCGTGGTTTGCTAACGGTGCGATGCACATTGGAATGTCTGATTTGTCTGTTTTTCGTTTTGCGAAGGAAGCAAAGGCAGGATGGGCAACTGCCGCAGGAATGTATGTAGGTCATTATATGGCTTGGATATCTGCAGCACTACTATATGCAGTATATTTAAAATCACCTGAAGCTATGACTTTTTTAAATAATGGAGATGCACCTCCAGTGGCACCTGGTCCTATGGCCCATAATGCCATAGGTGTATTTGGAATTATAGCCGTAGTATTAGCAGGATGGACAACTGCAAATCCAACCATTTATAGAGCCGGGTTGGCTTTTCAAGCCATCTTACCTAAATTATCTACTGCAAAGGTGACTATATTGGCAGGTGCAATTGCAACTATTGCAGGATTATTTCCGGCATTTGCAATGAAATTATTAGGTTTTGTGGCACTTTATGGTTTTATACTTGCTCCTTTCGGTGCGATAATTGTCTTTGAGCATTTCTTCCATAAAAAGGTTGGAATAGTGAAAAACTATGCAGAAATCGCGAAGCTCTCATTTAACAAATCAGTATTTTGGGCTTGGGCTATTAGTTTTGGATTGTTTTACTTTATATCTGTACAGTTTGATGTGTTCTTATCATTTGTAACACTTCCTGCTTGGTTATTATGTGGTGTGCTGTTTTTAGTTTTTAGTAAATATTCTCAGAAGCAATTGTAATTTATATTTTAATAGTATCGTCTGTATATAATACTTCTCACTTTTTAGCTACATTATTGTATGTGTATTAAGTGTAAATCATAATTTAAACATGAACCATTATAGATTTAAAGTCTATAGTGGTTCATTTAATTTTTGGTTTAATTAAGCTTATATTAATAGTGTCTGGGTGTAAAAATAAGATTACTAATTTCTCTCTACTTTATAGTGATTTCAACTTGCTTTATAGTCTTCAAGAAAAGTAAAAACAGATGTTTTATTTAGAGTAAAAACTTTCTTATTTATGTTTATTTCATTTTTTTTTTTTTTTTTTTTATGAAGTGTGAAAAAGGGTGTGATTTTAAGTAAATGGAATTATTAGACACTCTTTTTTGTGTTAAGTTGAAATTATAACTGCATTTTTTTGATTTATGATAATGAGATAAAATAAATACACTTTCCCTATTTCAACAATAGTATTTTATAATTTAAATATTGAAACCCTTATTTTACAGGGGGTCTGGACAATCGGTTACCCTATTTTGAATTTTTGGTTACTTGTCTAGACTTAAGTTTGTGAACAGATAAACTAAACTAACTATTTAAACTAAACTACTATGTGTGATTCTTTAATGTTGAAGTTTTTAAGTATTGATGAAAATTCTAGAGTTCCAAAATACATTCAAATAGTAAATTCTGTTGTTCATAATATATCCGTGGGAAATGTTACTTCTGGCGATAAAATTCCTTCAATTAATTCTCTGAGTGAAGAGTTTTATTTGTCTAGGGATACGGTGGCAAGAGCTTATAATATTTTAAAAGAAAGGAAAATTATTATATCTATTCATGGAAAGGGTAATTACATTACCCGAACTAAAATAATTTCTAAAGTGAATGTTTTATTTTTAGTTAATAAATTAAGTTCCTATAAGATGAGAATCTATAAATCCTTTCTAGATAATATTGCTCCAAATACTCATACCGATCTACATTTTTACCATTGTGATGAAATGTTGTTTTTGGAATTGATGAAAAAGTTTAAACTAGCCTACGATTACTATGTAATAATGCCTCATTTTAAAACTGAAAAATTACAACACATAAGTTTTACAGATGAAGTAACTAAGGTTTTAAATGAAATACCTAAAGAGAAACTTGTAATATTAGATAATAAACAACATCAAATAGAAGGAGAATTTGCAACAATTTATCAGGATTTTGAAAATGATATTTACGATGCCTTAAAGTCTGGTATAGATAAAATTTCGAAATACAAGAAAGTTGTTTTTGTATTTCCTCAAAAATCTGCTTACCCTTATCCCAAAAGAATTTTACATGGTTTCAGAAAATTTTGTGTTCACGAAAATATGGACTTTGAGGTTTTGGAGGAAGTATATGAGCATATGATTTTAAAAGAGGGTGATTTGTTTATAACAATAGAAGAGGATGATCTAGTTAAATTAACCAAACAAGTTAGAGATGAGAATTGGGCATTAGGAAAAGACATAGGTATCATCTCCTACAACGACACACCTTTGAAAGAACTTTTGGGTATTGCTGTAGTATCTACAGATTTTAAAATTATGGGTCAATTGACTGCCCATATGATTAATAACAAAGAAAGAACTGGAATAAAAGTCCCTTTTCATTTTATCGATAGAGATTCTGTTTAATAGAATTTAAATGGCTGAATTCTACCTGTCGTATAAGTATGTCTATTAACCAAATTAACAAATCAAACTTTTTATATCAATCAGTACTGTTCAGAATAGTATTGACTTATTTAAATTATTTCTTTGTTAATATAACGTTAAAACGATTTCAGCTTTTATGGTTCTTGGCTAAAAACAACAGGACTAATAATTTTTAATTAAATCATCCAATATGAAAAAAAAATCAAAAATACATCACACTAGGGTAAGTCATTCTTATTTACTTGTAATGTTATTCTTTTTAGGAATATGTTGTTTCTCGGCACAAGCTCAGGTAAATACAGTTTCTGGTAAAGTTACTTCAGTAGACGGAACACCTTTGTTGGGAGTTAATATTATACAAAAAGGAACAAATAACGGAGTAGTAAGTGATTTTGATGGTAACTATAATCTTAACTTAAAAACGGGATCTAGAATTTTAGTCTTTTCTTACTTAGGTTTTGAAGATAAGGAAATTTCTGTAACAAGTAAAAGTACAATTAATGTAAGCTTAATAGAAGACAATGAGCAATTAGATGAAGTTGTAGTTATTGGATATGGTACAGTGAAGAAACGTGATGTTTTGGGTTCTGTAGCTTCAGTAAAATCAAAAGAATTAAACGAATCAATTCCAGAAGACGCCTTACAAGGGATACAAGGTCGTGTGGCAGGTGTGCAAATTATTACAAATGGAGCACCAGGAGGTGGCTCAGAAATTTTAATTAGGGGTATATCTACACTTTCAGGAGGTACAGGTCCTTTGTATGTTGTTGATGGACAACAAGTAGATGATATTGATAACTTAAACCCGAGCGATATCGAGTCGATGGATGTCTTAAAAGACGGGGCATCTGCAGCTATATACGGATCAAAATCTGCAAATGGAGTCGTAATAATTACAACTAAAAAAGGAAAATTAGGAAAACCTAAAATAGATGTAAGTATTCAAAGTGGTATTAGCTTTTTAAGTAATAAAGTGCCGGTGTCTAATACGCTTCAACGTAATAAATTTATTAGTTTAAGAACAGGATCTACTGACAATTCTGGAGCCGTACAAGACTCTTTAGGTATACGCACATCATTGGTGGTCGATATTCAAGAAGAAATAAAACAACTAGGAAACAAGAACCAAATAAATGTTGCTTTTAGTGGGGGTAGTGAAGGAGCTAAATATTATTGGAATTCTGGATTCTTAACAGAAGAAGGTATTATTATAGGAAGTAGTTTTAAAAGAATGAATTCGAATTTAAATCTTGATTTCGATATTAGTAAAGTCGTTACAGCAGGAACTAGGATGTCCTTTTCATACCAATTTCAAGATGGAATTCCTGAAGCTACAGTATTTAGAGAACTATCTTATAGACAACCTGATGTATTATTAATTGATTTTGATGGATCTTATGTTAGAGAGCGTTTTGCAAGAAGTAATCCAATTGCAAGGGCAGATTTGGCAACTCAAAATAACAGACAGTTTAGAGGGTCGTCTTTTAACTATATCAATTTTCAAATAATTCCGGGGTTATCGTTTAGAAGTACTTTAGGTTTTAATTACCGACAACAAAAATTAAATGAATTTAGACCTTCACAAACTGTAGATGCTACAAGTGGTAGAATTACAGGAAGTGAAAGACAACGATTATCTTACGATATTCAAAACGAAAATTACTTTTCTTATAATAAAGAGTTTAAAGGTGGGCATTCCGTTACAGGTTTATTAGGGTTATCTGTTCAAAAATGGGAACAAGAAAATTCTGATTTAGTAGCGAACGAATTTAATAACGATTATATAGAAACGTTTAATAATGTAGCAGAATTAAATTTAGATAATACAGGTACCTACTGGTTTAGACATTCTTTATCTTCTGTATATGCAAGAGCAACTTACAATTATAAAGATAAATATTTACTTGGAGCGACGTTTCGTAGAGACGGATCATCAAGATTTGGAGATGACAAACGTTGGGGTAATTTTCCTGGAGTTTCTGCAGGTTGGAGAATTTCTGGAGAAAATTTTATGAAATCTGTAGACTTTATTTCAGAATTTAAATTAAGAGCGAGTTATGCTATTACAGGTAATGAACGTATTGGGAATTACGATAACCAGGCATTATACGCCCCAGGTAATTATTACGATGGAACAAATGGATTTGCGGCTTTTCAATTAGGAAATCCAAATTTAGGTTGGGAACAAACGGCACAACAAAATTATGGTGTGGATTTAGGATTATTTAAAAGACGTTTAAGTATTTCTGTGGATGGATACATTAAAACAACCACAGATTTATTATACGACAGACCAATCCCTGAAGAAACTGGATTTTCTTCTGTGAGGGCAAATATTGGTTCAGTAGAGAATAAAGGTTTAGAATTTCAAATTTCAGGAACACCTATTCAAACAAAGAATTTTAGTTGGTTTTCAAGTTTCAATCTTGCTTATAACGAAAATACTGTGCTAGAGTTAGCAGATGAAGATGGTTTTGAAGTTGATGGATATTATATTGAAGAAGGTAAATCGATAGGAAATATGTATGGGTATAAAAACCTTGGTGTTTACAGGTATGATGAGTCTAACGCTTATACAAATGATGGTGTTAGGTTAAAAGCCAATTTTGATGAAAACGATAATTTTGTTAACTACACATTAAAAGGTGAAGCGTATAACGGAACTGTAAATAAACTGATGTTTGGTAACAGAGAATTAGGAGGTGGAGATATTATTTTTGAAGATCAAAATAACGATTTTGTTATAGATAACGCTAATGATAGAACAATAATAGGTAATGGGTTATCTGATTATTCAGGTGGATTTAGAAACAGCTTCACATATAAAGAATTTTCATTTACAATGCTTTTTAACTTTAATTTTGGGAACGATATTTATAGAGGATATGACCATACTAGAGATAAAGCTTCCAATAGTGTTTATACACCAGGGCCATATAGAATTGAAGGAGCATGGGTGAATCCAGGTGATATTGCTAAGTATCCTAGTTTAGAATCAAGCAGGTCCCAAAACAGAAGTGGTTATGAGTCTAACTACGTAAGCAAAGCAGATTTTATAAAACTTCAAAACATTAGAATAGGTTATAATTTTAATAAAGAAACATTAGATGCCTTAAAAATTGCAGACATGTTATCGTTAAGTGTAGTGGTAAATAATCTAGTAACTTTTACAAATTACGAAGGTTACAATCCAGAATTAGGATGGCAAGGTAACCCACTTAGACCAGGTTGGGATAACCTAAGATATCCTAATAAAACGGAAATTATCTTTAGTTTAAATGCCCGTTTCTAATTAATTAATAATAAAAATATTTAAGATGAAAAGATATAAACATACGCTATCCATATTTGCCTTAAGCACGCTAATGGTGTTGGGTGTTTCATGTGAAGATATATTAGACGAAACTCCAATAAGTGAAGTGTCTGATGGCACGTTTTGGAAAACAAATGAAGATGCAGATTTAGGTGTTATTTCTATTTATGATGCCTTACAGAAAACATATAGAACCAACCATTTTTATTGGGGAGAGTACAGAGCCGATAATTATGTGGTTTCAAATCAACCCTCTGGACAGACCGAAGATTTAATCAATAATGCATTAACTCCCGAAACCGAAGATTATTTAAGATGGAATGAATTTTACAAGGTTATTTTTAGAGCCAATACAGCTATCGATAAAATTCCACAAATTCCTCAATATGATGAGAATTTATTAGGTGAAGCCTATGCTTGTCGTGCATATGCGTATTTTGATGCATATAGAGTTTGGGGTGGTGTTCCTTTATTTAAAGATGCAGCCTTGACCTTTTCAGATAACTCATTTAAAGAAAAATCAACACCAGAGGAAGTCCTTGCTTTAGCACTTTCAGATTTAGAAGAAGCGAGTCGTCTTATTGCAAAGCCAACAAGTCCAACACGTTTTTCTGTGGCAAGTATTTTAGCTTTTAAAGCAAAAGTATATATGTATCTAAATAGATATGAAGAGGCAAATACGGCCTTAAACGAGTTAATTGCCTTAAATCAATACCAGCTAACTACAGATCGAACGTCTTGGAGAAACTTATTCTTAAACGATATTGCTTTTCCAGGCGAAGGTGAAGAAGGTCCAGAATTAATTATGTCTCTTAAATATACGTTTGCTGAAGATGGAAGAAGAGCTTCAGGAATCTACGAATTATTTTTTCAAGGTGTGCCTTCAGTGTGGGTTTCACCTAAGGTAACAGAATTGTGGACAACAAGATTTCCTACAGATTCTACATCTTGGGCAGATAAATATCCAGGTGTGCCACCTCACGTTATGAATGTAAATCCGGCAAGTGGAGAAGAAGAACTAGTGTATGGAGATTACCGCTATTATGAAAGTATTACGGAGGTCGCAGACGAGCAAGATTTAAGAATTTCTAAATATGCTAAAACAAATTACAGTCCAGCAGAAGATGATACCGATATTGTATTGTTTCGTTATGCAGACATGTTATTGTTAAAAGCTGAAGCTGAAAATAAATTAGGAAACCCAGAGGCTGCATTAGCCTTATTGGATGAAGTTCGTATTTCTCGTGGACTACCTAAAGTAAATTCAGGAGCACTTCCAGATGTTAATATTAATAATATGGATGCTTTAGAAGACTTCATTTTAGATGAAAGACAATTAGAATTAATCGCCGAAGGTAGCCGTTGGTGGGATCTAGTTAGAACAGATAAAGCTGTAGAGGTTATGGGACCTATTAATGGCCAAACTAAAGAGACAATTATATGGCCAATTTACTTCAGACATTTAGTAGATAATCCAAAATTGACACAGAACGAAGCCTACAGGTAATTCTAAATTATTCAGATAAAATAAAAATCAAATGAAAAAAATAATAAAATATAGACTTCATATCGCTCTAGCAATTTGCATCGCATTTGTATTTACAAGTTGTGATTTAGAGCCTCAGGACAAATTTAGATTTAACCCAGAAACGGTACCACAATATACGTTTGGAGAAAAGACACCTTGGGAATGGTTGAAAACGAATCCTAATGACGAATTCTCTTTAATGATTCAAGCTGTAGAGTTATCTGATTTGGTAGAAGAGTATAGCAATAAAACAGACAAGCGAACCTATTTCTTAATTAAAGACGAGGGGTTTACTAAGTTTAACGGTATTCTAAAACGAGAGTTTGGGTCTGATACTTTAGAATTAACAGAAGTTGATCCTGTAAAGTTACGTAAAATTTTAATGTACCATATCCTACCTCAATATGTAGATCAAGGCCCTGATAACCTTCTTACTTTAGATTTTAATTATAGTTTTCCAACGTTAACAAAAGACCTTGGAAATCCAAATATGACAATTAATAGAGATTGGAATTATGTAATGCAATTAAATCAAGATCCTAATTTAGGAACAGGTAGTAAATTAACTACAGACGTTAAACTACATAATTATATATTTTCTAATGGTAACTCTGTAGCTCATTTAACCGAAGGTTACGCTAGGGTAGAACCTTTCGAAGATTAAATTTAATTTATAGATTAAAATCTTCTAAAAGAAGTACATACCCCAAGTATTAGTTAGCTCATTTTTGATTAATAAGTATTTGGGGTATTGTCTAGAGTAAAATTAAATTAGAAATAATTAAAGCAATGAAACAAACTAATTTTTTAGTAGTACACCTATTCATATTTGTTTTTTTATCTGGTTATTCACAAGAAAAAACTAAAAATTTCCCATGGACCAACTTAATAGAAGGTAATACCTTAAACGGTTGGGATATAAAAGGAGGTGAAGCGTCTTATAGAGTTGAAAACGGCGTTATAATAGGAACAACCGTAGCACATACGCCTAATACATTCTTAACGACTATTAAACACTACGATAATTTTATACTTGAACTAGATTTTAAGGTCGATTCAACTATGAATTCTGGAATTCAAATAAGGAGTAACAGCTTTCCTTTTTACCAAAATGGTAGAGTTCACGGGTATCAAATAGAAATAGATCCTTCAAAACGAGCATGGAGTGGAGGGATTTTTGATGAAGGTCGAAGAAAATGGTTAACAACTTTAGAAGATAATCCAGCAGCACAAAATGCTTTTAAACAAAATGACTGGAACCATTATAGAATAGAAGCGATTAACGATACCATTAAAACTTGGATTAATGGTGTACCGGCAACTTATCTGGTAGACGATAAAACGGCATCAGGATTTATTGCTTTACAAGTGCATAGTATTCACGGCAATCAAAAAGAAGGGACAACTATTTCTTGGAAGAATATAAATATTTTAACCGAGAACCTAGATAAATACACTGCAAAATCCCCATTACAACCCGTACTTACAAAAAATAATTTAACCATCGATGAAGCGAAAAAAGGATGGAAAATGTTATGGGATGGAGAAACTACCACGGGATGGAAAGGTGCTAAACTAGATGTTTTTCCAGAAAAAGGTTGGAAAATTAAAGATGGAGAACTAACTGTTTTATCTTCTGGAGGTGCAGAATCTGCTGCTGGAGGAGATATAGTAACTGAAACATTATATGGTGATTTTGAATTGAAAGTTGATTTTAAACTTACAGCAGGTGCTAATAGTGGTATTAAATATTATGTAGACACAAATATTAATAAAGGTGAAGGTTCGTCTATAGGTTTAGAGTATCAAATTCTAGATGATAATTTACATCCAGATGCCAAACTAGGTAGTCATGAAGGAAGTAGGACAGTGTGTTCATTATACGATCTAATTCAAGCAAATCCAGAGAAACCAATACATCCTATTGGAGAATGGAATACAGCCTATATTATTTCACAAAATAACCATGTCGAACATTGGATAAATGGGATGAAGGTTTTAGAATATGAAAGAGGAGGTGATGAATTTCTAAAATTAGTTTCTGAAAGTAAATATGCTAAATGGCCCGACTTTGGCTTATTAGAGCAAGGTCAAATTCTTCTACAAGATCATGGTGATCACGTGTCATTTAAAAACATTAAAATTATATCCCTTTAATAGCTATGACCTCAAGAAGAAATTTTCTTAAAAAAACAGTGTTAGCAGGTGCAGGATTAACAGTTGTAAACTCTGCAATGGCAATGTCTGCAAAAAGTTATAACAATATTATTGGTGCAAACGAACGTTTAAATGTTGCTATTGCAGGTTTAGGAAGAAGAATGGGTGCATTTACAGCCCCAATTGCATCAAAACAAAGTAATGTGGAATTGATTTATTTATGCGATGTCATGGAGAGTCAGCGTATAAACGGATTAAAAGAATTTAAAAAACATATCGATTATAATCCAGCATTAGAAAATGACATTAGAAAAGTTTTGGATGATAAAAATGTTGATTTACTAATTAATGCAACCCCAGATCATTGGCATGCACCAGGTTCTATCATGGCAATGAAAGCAGGGAAACATGTCTATGTAGAAAAGCCATGTAGTCATAATATGTATGAAAATGAACAGTTGGTTGCTGCGTCTAAACAATTTAATAAGGTTGTGCAAATGGGTAATCAACAGCGTTCTTCGGGACATACAATCGAAATTGTTAATGAAATTCATAATGGTATTATAGGGACACCGTATAAGGCAGTTGCTTTTTATAATAACGGTCGAGGAGAAGTGCCATTGCAGAAAAAAGCAGCAATTCCAGAAGGATTAGATTGGGATTTATGGCAAGGCCCAGCACCGCGTAGAGATTACACGTCTGAAACATGGAATTATAATTGGCATTGGTACGGATGGGACTATGGAACTGCCGAAGCCGGTAATAACGGCACACATGAGTTAGACGTAGCACGTTGGGCATTACAGGTTAATACACCAATACATACACAAGTTAATGCAGAAAAGAATCATTTTTTAAATGATGGATGGGAAATGTATGACACTATGGATGCAACCTTTAAATTCTCCGATAATAAAGAGATTAAGTGGGATGGTAAATCTAGGAATAAATACAATACCTATGGAGCCGGTCGTGGGACATTAATTTATGGTACCGAAGGCGTTGTATTTGTAGATAGAGGTAAATATATGTTATACGATCGTAATGGAGTACTTGTCAAAGAGAACACATCGGCATCTATAGAATCTGGAACAGCGTTAGGTGGTGGTGGTGATATGTCTACAGCACATACACAGAATTTTTTCGATGCCATTCGTGGAAAATCAAAATTAACAGCGCCAATAGACGATGCGAGTCATAGTATGGCTTTAGTGCATTATGCTAACATTGCTTATAGAATACATAGTGAATTTGATATTGATGAGGCAACAGGTGTTATGTATAACCGTGAGGCTATGAAGTTATGGTCACGTAGTTATGAACCAGGTTGGGAAGTAAAACTATAAGGCTGTTTTTGGATATAAAAATGATTTCATAATAAAAATTAAGAGCTAAGTGCAACGTAGGGATTTTATAAAAAAAGGAGGAGCTGTATCTGCAGCATTAGTAGTTAGTAGTTCTGTTTTAGGAAGTATTAGTTACGGGATTAATACGGACCGAAAAATTAATATTGGAATTATTGGTACTGGTGTTCGCGGAAAAGGGTTATTGAAAACTATAAATACAATCGATAATATGGATGTTGTTGCATGCTGCGATACTATTCCTTTTCATTTAGACGAATCTTTAAAACTTACAAATGGCTTAGCAATAGGGTATAGTGATTATCATGAATTATTAAAAGATAAAAATGTTGATGCTGTATTGGTTACAGCACCATTTTATTTACATACCCAAATATCTATAGCAGCTTTAGATGCTGGGAAACATGTGTATTGTGAAAAAACACTTGCAAAAGGCTATGAAGGGATTAACACACTTGTTTCTAAAGTGAAAAATAGTGATAGAATTTTTCAAGTGGGTCATCAATATCATAGTTCAAGGTTATATACACATGTTGTAGAATTACTAAAAGAAGGAAAAGTGGGAACTATTTCTGCTTTCGAATGCCAATGGAATAGACATGGAGATTGGAGAAGGTCTGTTTCTAAACCAGATTTAGAGCGTCAAATTAATTGGCGAATGTATAAGGAATATTCAGGTGGTCTTTTGGCTGAATTATCCTCACATCAAATAGAGTTTGTGAATTGGGTTTTAGATGCACACCCTGAAAAAGTAACAGGTTTCGGAGGTGTTAATTATTGGAAAGATGGACGAGAAACCTATGATAATATACACGTTATGTACAGTTATCCCGATGGTGTTAAAGCCAGTTTTATATGCTTAACAACCAATGCTAACGAAGGCTATCAAATAAAAGTTTTAGGGGATAAAGGTACGTTATTAATAGATTATGATACGGCTTGGTTTTATCCTGAAGGAAGTAAAAAAATAGTAAATACAGATGTTGACGGTGTTTCTGGAGCTACTGCTAAATTTAAGTATCAAAATGGTGAAGAAATTAAAGTAAGCCATTTAGACCCTAGTAAGCAAGCTCTTGTAGACTTTAAAACAAGTATTTTAAACAATAAACAGCCCGAGTCTAATGTGTATACAGGAGCGAGAGCCGCGGTTTGTATCCAAATGGGCTTGGATGCGATGTATAATAACGAGATTGTAAATTGGAACCCGGGGTTTGATATATAGGAATTTAAAATTCTTTATTAAGTAAATATCAATAAAGAATAAGTGTTTGTTTTTAAGATTGGTTAGACAGGACTTTTGGATTGGTTTTTATAAAAAACCAATCTAAGTCGTGTTTTATCTAATAGTAATTCAAAATATTTTTTCACAACATAAAATTTCAAATCATAATGTGATTGAAGTATAAATAGTAAGTGTTCTACATTGAAACAGTGTTGCTGCTTGTGTAGCATATTAAGTGTATTAAAATTAATAAAATAAGGATGAGTGAGAAATTCGAAATCATAAGAAAAGGAGTAAAGCAACTAGTGTTATTTAGTTTTACCTGTATGTTTCTTTTAGGCTGTAAAAACAAAACGAAGGTAGAAGAAATCGTAGTTGAAAAGAAGCCTAATATTATTTTTATTCTAACAGATGATCAGAGATGGGATGCTCTGGGATATGCTGGAAATGAGTTGGCCTATACTCCAGAAATGGATAAGCTGGCAGAAGAAGGGGTGTTTTTTAAGAATACTATGGCAACAACGCCTATTTGTTCGGCTAGTCGAGCAAGTATTTTTAGTGGTTTGCATGAACGTACACACAATTACAGTTTCACCACTGGCGAGATAAAAGAAGAATATATGAAGGAGGCCTATCCACGTGTACTTAAAGAGGCGGGGTATTACACGGGTTTGTATGGTAAATTTGGTGTAAAATACAATCATTTAGATTCTTTATATAATGAACATGAAGATTATGATTTACGTTACGATCGTACAGATAAAAGTAGTTATTACTATAAAACGATAGACAAAGATACTGTGCATTTAACCAGATATACGGGACATAAAGGGGTTGAATTTATTAAGAATGCACCAACAGATAAACCCTTTTGTTTACAATTAAGTTTTAGTGCTCCACATGCAAGCGATAATACCGTAGAACAATATTTTTGGCAAGAAGAAAATAACCATGTTCTAGAAAATATAACGGTTCCAAATGCAGAAATTTCAGATGATGAATATTACGAGCGTTTACCACAATCTGTTAAAGATGGTTTTAATCGACTACGTTGGTATTGGAGAGATGACACACCAGAAAAATATCAGCATAGTGTAAAAGGGTATTATCGTATGATTGCTGGTATAGATAATGAAATTGCGAAAATCCGTAAAGAATTAGAAGTTAAAGGTATTTCAGATAATACCATTATAGTTCTTATGGGAGATAATGGGTTTTTCTTAGGAGAAAGACAAATTTCAGGAAAGTGGTTAATGTATGAAAACTCAATAAAAGTACCTTTAATTATCTATGATCCAAGAGTCAATAATCATAAAGATATTGATGCCATGGCCTTAAATATAGATATTCCGTCTACTATTTTAGATTTTGCAGGCATAACCGCCCCTTCTACATGGCAAGGAAAAAGTTTAAAGCATTTTGTAGATTCTGAAGATCTAACTGTAAATAGAGATACAATCCTTATTGAACATTTATGGCATTTTAAAGATATTCCCGCAAGTGAAGGTGTACGCACCAAAGATTGGAAATATTTTAGATATGTAGAAGATAAATCTATTGAAGAATTGTATGATTTAAATGCAGATCCTAAAGAGATAAATAACCTAATAAAAGATGAAGAACACCGTACTGTTTTAAATGCTTTACGTAATAAATGTGATGCGCTTATTGAAGAATATAAAGATCCGTATACTTTAAATCCAAATCACATTAATTTTAATAATAAGACATTTAGTTGGGACGTTTCAAACGATTCAGAAAAACAATCGGCATATCAAATTTTGGTAGCTTCGTCTATACAAAATATAGATAATAATATTGGTGATGTTTGGAATAGTGATAAAGTAGAAAGCGAGATAAGCAATGGAGTAGCCTATGCCGGGAAGCCTTTAAAATCAAATCATGATTATTACTGGAAATTGCGTGTATGGGACGAGATAAATAGAACAGGGCGTTATAGCAAAGCTCAAAAAGTAAATAATTAATTAATAATAGAAATCAAATTTAAAAGGTTCGAAAATAAGTTGTTTCCGAGTCTTTTCTTTAACAATAAATAAGTCATTTTATATGAAAGTTTTAAAACACATTTTTACGTTTGCTCTCTTGAGTACCGTTTCAATTATTAATGCTCAAAACCCAATTATTAAAGATTTTGGGATGGCAGATCCGCATATTTATATTTTTAATGATAAAGCTTATCTATTTTCAACTCGTGATGAAGATCCTAAAGCGAATCATTTTATAATGCCTGATTGGCATATTTGGTCCTCAGAGGATTTAGTGACTTGGGATTACGAGCGAGAAATTAATCCTTCAGAAACGTACATGGGAGCGGGTTCTACTCGATGTTGGGCAACAGAAACGGTAACTAAAAACGGAAAATATTATTTCTATTTTTCTAATGGAAACGACGATACAGGGGTTATGGTTGCAGATAAACCAGAAGGACCTTATAAAGATGTTTTAGGAAAACCTTTATTAGAAAAAAACTTAACGCCGGGTAGTGAGTATGATCCAACGGTATTAGTAGAAGATGACGGAAATGCCTATGTTATTTTTGGTCATTTAGCTTCAGAAGAAAAAGATTTAAGATATTATATAGCAGAACTGGGAGAGGATATGATGTCTTTAAATGAAGCACCCAAAGTGGTGGTTTTTAATAAAAAAGATGGTTTTTATAACGACAAGCCAAACTTACATAAACGCAATGGTATCTATTATTTATCTGCAGGATCTCTGTATGCAACATCTAAGACTATTTATGGGCCTTATAATTTTGTAGGAAATTCAGGAGATGGGAATTATGGGTTAACAGGTCAAGCACACGGTAATTATTTTACATGGAATAATCAATGGTTTCATACGTGGTGTAAATTTCATATCGATCCGAAATTGAAATTTAGAGAGTCGTATATAACGTATTTGCATTATAAAGATAATGGTGAAATGGTAGATGATACAAACTTTCTAAAGAAACACTTTGCTACAGGAGTTGGTCGTTACGATTCCAATTGGGATAAAATTGAGGCAGAATGGTTCATGGAGTCTCAGAATTTAGAAAAGAAAGAATCCCCTAATGGTGGGTTTGAGATTCAAAATGTTCAAAATAATGCAAAATTATATTTTCCCAACGTGTCAAATCTTTCGGATAAAAAAGCAATCGAATTTCAGGTTTCATCAGAAAGCGAGGGGACTATAAAAATCTATAATAAAAAGGAAAAAGGAAAGCTTTTAGGAACATGTAGAATTACAAATACAGGTGGCTTTTTAACTTATAAAACATTTACGTGTGATTTAAATAATCTAAATAATGTAAAAAATATTAGTATTGTTTTTGAAGGAAAAGGAGCAGATATTTTACATCTAGACGGGTTTAAATTTAAATAGATTGCGATTCAATACCAATGAATATGAAAAACATCATCGATCTCGATGGTGTTTTTTTTGTATAAAAATTCAATGGTATTTATTAACCTCAGTACACTTCAGAATAGTTATAGTTTAAAGTAATATTATTTTACGAGTTCTTATAAGTGGATGATTTTATTCCATTTGTTAGTGGTTGTAATAATATGGACTATGAAAAAAAAACTACTCTATGGGCTTTGTTTATTCTTCTTGACGTTTACTCAAGCTCAAGTAACACTGTTTACTGATTTCACTGATGGCGGTAACAAAAAAGAAACGCTTCATAATATATGGTCTGTAGCAAACAGAATAAGCCCTACAAATGGAGCAGGTGTACGACCTGATGTAGACGTTAATCTAGTACGGATGATTGGTGGTGTTAAAAAAAAGGTTAATGGTGTAAACGTGCCAGACTTAGCATTTGATACCGTGACTTATGACGAGGATACTCGTACTTATGTTTACAATTGGATGCCTTTAATATCTCGGCTGGATAACATTGTAAATTCACATACTAAAATTCATCAGTTGGTACTCGATCAGGTACCTTGGGCTTTTCAGCAGGGTTATAATTTTATTCCAGACGGTCAACCTTATAATGGCATAGACTTTAAGGAAAGTGAAAGAATAACAATTTACGGTAATGCTTTACCTCCAAAAGATAAAATTGCTTATAGTGAATTTATTAAAGCCATGATGCAAAAATTAATTGATACTTATGGTGAAGCCTTAGTACTTTCTTGGCGTTTTAGAGTAGGATCAGAAATTGAAACGCCAGATCATTGGAGAGGAACTAAGCAAGATTTTATAGACCATTATGCGAATACAGAAAAAGCAGTACGCGCTGTATTACTCAACGCTACTATAGGTGTGCATACTAGAGATCCAGAGTTTTTATATAAAAATGGTATAGAAAAAAACTATAAAGGCGAGCCTTTCGCTTCCTTTGCTAAAGAATTAATTGAGTATAGTTACGATAATGATGTGCGTTACGATTTTTGGGGTGTATCAGATTATATTTTAATTAACATTGCAAAGTTTCGAGATATATCGGGTAAGTATAATAAGTTATATGCACCGCTGTTAAATCATCCCAAATGGAATACCAATGCGACGTTGGATCTTATGGAGTATTCTGTGGTAACAACTATGACATCACCTGATGGTGGTTACCTGACATGTAATACGGCACATACAACGGCTATGAACCTAGCTTTTACGCATATGTTTTATAAGAATGAGAAGCACAGGTTAGATGGTATATTTAGATGGGGACAAAGACCAAATACGATCGATCCACCTAGCATAGAGACCGTGAAGTCCATGGTTGGAAAAACACGATACGAGACCGAAATATTAGGTATACCTGCTACATCAACAAATAAATTAGATCAATATTTAATAAAGAAGCCTGATTTGGTCTCGTTGAAATCAGGATTTGATAGAAAGGGAACCCCATCTAGGACGTTAACTACAGCTAGCTATAATGCTTACAAAAATTTTACTGACTTCTCGGCCTTTGAGTTTAATGAAACTAAGGAAATAATAACAACATCTCGTTCAGATGGAGGTTTAGGGTCGGTAGTTATCTTAAACACAAAAATAGGACCGTTTGAATTTAAAAAATTTGAATTTAGGCAAGAATCAACCTTGGAGGAAGTACAAACAGCTTATAACGGAGCCATAAATTTACCAGGTATTTTAGAAGCCGAAAATTATGATTTAGGATGAGAAGGAATTAGTTACCATGATCCAACTACTGGAAATTCAGGACATGTATATAGAACAGATGATGTAGACTTACAATTAATTTCAGGAACTAATTATACAATAGGATGGACAGCTAATACTGAATGGCAAGAATACACAGTAAATGTAGAAAAAGAAGGATCGTATGATTTTGAATTTACCTATGCAGCAGCAAATACAGGTGCTCAAATAGGGATTGATATAGATGGAAGCAATATGTTTTCAAATTTTGACCTTGTACAAACAGCAGGATGGACAACATTTGAAACGCATATAAAACATGATGTCCAGTTGCCAGCAGGAGAAAGTATCCTTAGAATAAATACAGAACAAAGTGGATTTAATTTAGATAAGATTACTATATCTGAATCAAATAGCTTGAGTATTGGAAGTGTTGAAAATGAAGTGTATAGGCTTCAGGTGTTTCCTAACCCTAGTCCCACTGGACTATTCAATTTAAGTCAGAATCAAAAATGGGAGGTATATGCCATTAATGGAGTTAAAATTAGTGAAGGCGAAGGAAAGCAAATAAACTTATCGGAGTTTGCTCAAGGGTTATATCTTCTTAAAACAGAAAAACATTCATTTAAATTATTGAAAAAATAGTTTTACATCAAACAAAAAAATATGAAAAAAGCACAGGTAATTTTAATGTTGGCAATATTGTGTTTTTCGTTTAATTATGCCCAAAATTGGCAAAATGCCCATTGGATTTGGCAACACCAAGACGGCCCGTCTAATAGTTGGGTTAGTTTTAGAAAAACGGTTCAAATAGATGCTGTCCCAGAAACTGTTTTAGCCAATATAGCAGTAGATAGTAGATTTTGGCTTTGGATAAACGGGGAACTGGTTGTTTTTGAAGGAGGCTCTTCAAGCGGCCCAAGTCAAGCAGGTACTTGGGATCGAAAAAATCATTTCACACCTACAAATACATGGTATGAAGAATTAGATATTGCTTGTTATTTAAAGGAAGGTGAAAATACCATCGCCATTTTAGTTTGGTATTGGGGGAGAGAAACCCATAAAGGAACTTATATTGATAGCGGAAAAGGAGGTCTTTTATTTCAATGTGGTATAGGAGATCAGCATTTCGATTCCAATAGGAGTTGGAAAGTAAAACAACATCCAGCCTATGCATTAGAAAGTGGTGACACAGGAAAATCAATTGTACAATACAATGTAAAATATAATGCTAGAAACGATTTAAACGATTGGTCAGATTCAGCTTGGTACACCAATAATTATAAGGATGAAAACTGGGATTCAGCAGTCGAAAAAGGAGCTGTTTCAGCAGGGCCTTGGTATCAGTTAGAGCAAAATTATGTACCACGTTTATTTGATCATGGATTGCAAAATTATGAGAATAATGAGGCTTTAAATTTTCCTTTTGTAAGTGATGGAAAACCGATTGTTTGCAAACTTCCTTTTAACAAGCAAATCACCCCTTATTTAGAAGTAGAAAGTGAAGCAGGCAAAATTATTCATATCACCACAGATAATCGGTTGAATAAAATTTCCGCAGAATATACAACTAAAACAGGCAATCAACTTTTTGAATCCTTTTCTTGGATGAATGGACATGATGTTATCTATACCATTCCGGCAGGAATCAAAGTGAAAGCATTAAAATACCGTTGGATGAGCGTTGGCGAAATGGCAGGGACTTTTGAAACTAACGATGCCTTTTACAATCGCCTTTGGGAAATGGGAAGAAACACCTTATTTGTGTGCGCCCGAGATAATTTTATGGATTGTCCAGATAGAGAACGTGCATTATGGATAGGTGATGTGGCAGACCAAACGGGATACTTATTTTATTCTATGGATAATGCGGGACGACAACTCCTTAAAAAAGCCATTTTAAATACTGTAAATTTTAGTCAAGATGAAGTTATAGGCGCTTTAGGCCCTTTAAGAGTTCGAGAATTACCAAGTCAGAGTTTACAGTTTATAGCACAAACTATTTGGCCGTATTACCAAAATACAGCAGATTTAGAAACTTTAGAGCATGCCTATCCTTATGTACACGATTATCTTTCCTTATTCGAAATGGAAGCAAATGGGTTACCTAAATATAGAGTGCGTGCCAGTCCCGATAGTTGGGATTGGAATGATTGGGGCGTTAAAGAAACTGCAGATAAAGAACCTATTCAGGCCGCTTTGTATTATATGGCTTTAGCAAGTGCTAAAGAAATGGCAGAGGTATTGGGTGAAACTTCTAATATCGCGTGGTATGAAGACAGAATGAAAAGTACTAAAAACGCGTATAATCAAGTGTTTTGGCAAGAGGGGTTTTATAGTAGTGACACTACAAAATTTAAAGATGATCGTGCCAATACATTAGCTGTTTTGTCAGGAATTGCAGAGGATGATAAACAAAAAGCTGTCGTAAAGAATGTACTCATTCCCATTAAGAATTCTAGTCCACATTTTGAGTGGATGGTCGAAGCAGCCATGTGTGAAGCAGGATATTATGAAGCCGCTTTACAAAGAATGCACGATCAATACAAAACACAAGTTAATCAAAAGGGATTAACCACTTTATACGAAATGTTTCCAAGGGGAGGAAGTTATAACCATGCTTGGAATGCCTCAAATACAGTACTTAGTAAATATATAGCCGGTATTGAGCCAACCAAAGTGGGGTGGAGTCAATTTCAAGTGTGCCCTAATTTAGGGCATTTAAGTATGGTGAAATTCGTAGTGCCAAGTATAAAAGGTGCTATAAAAGTTAGAATAGACTCTCAAAAAGAAGTTTTTAAACTAGCTATTAATTCTCCAAATGGAACAGAAGCTATTATTGGAATTCCGAAAATTAATAGAAATATTAAACAAGTTAAAGTTGGAGGTCAGGTCATTTGGAAAAATGGAAAGTTTATTAATGGACAAAAAGGGGTTTCATGGAATAGTGAAGATGCTGATTTCTTAAAATTTAAAGTGGCTCCCGGAAATTGGACTTTTGTAGCAGAAGGTAAACAGATAAAATAAGCGTTTTTAACACATGAAAAAAATCATAATAGCAGTTCTTTTTAGTGTATCACAGCTTTTTGTGTTTGGGCAAAAACCGGAGGATAATATGATTAGCGAAATGCACACCATCACAGTAGATGCTGATAATCCTCTTGGAGAAGTCTACAATCTTTGGGATGTTCGGGTTATTAATGCACCCGAATTATGGGGAAAACCAGGGTTTGCCGAAAAAATAAAAGCGACCACAAAACACATCAACTATATCAACAGCATCCGTGCTCTAGGTGGAAAACATAACGGAGAATGCGAATGGTTTAAAGGTGTTGATGATAAAGGAGAACCCATTTGTGATTTTGAGCCGTTTATCGCGTATATAAAAGCACAACGCTCCGTTGGCTTTACACCTTGGATTGTACTGGATAATGTGCCAAATAAAATGAGTAACAACTACAAACATCAATACGGGAATACAAGTCCGCCCGACGATTATGATGTTTGGTTTAAATACATTCAACAATTTGTTTCTGCACTTGTGGATGAATTTGGAATGGATGAAGTGAGTACTTGGCGTTTTAGAGTAGGCACAGAACCCGATTTATTCCCAGGGCATTGGTCGGGAACCAAAGAACAATTTTTTAAACATTATGATTATACCGTCGCAGCTGTAGAAAGCATCATCGAAAATCCTTGGATAGGGCCAGGGAATATGCTCATGTGGAATGGTACTCAGGAAGGACAGAAAGGTGGCCGTTGGGGATTTGAGATCTTGAAACATTGTGCCGAAGGAACCAATTATTACACAGAAGAAACCGGAACACGAATAGATTACTTTTCCCAATCTGTATATGCATGGTCTCCCAAGCCTTTTCTCTATGAAGAAAATATGAAAAAGGTAAGAGCGGAAATTGCTAAATATCCGTCACTTAAAAATATAGAACTTGAGATTCATGAATATGGTGAATTAAATGAATGCTTGAGTCGTGGAGATGCCCTAAGTAATACAGAGTTCTTTGTTGGTTTGTATGCGCATACTATCGATGTGGCTTATAAATACAATGTGCGTCGCATTTACAACTGGGACCAACATTTAGGGATGATAACCACTTACGATCAAATTGTAGAAGGCTTGTTTCAACCTTGGGTAAACATCATGGATTGTTTGAGTTTAATGGAAAATGGCGAGCGGGTAGCTGTTTTAAAAGATGCACAAAAACAAATAAAATTTGGAACCATTGCCGCATGGAAAGATGGAAATCTGTATGCCTTGGTGTATTCTCATCATGATGATGCCAATCAAGAAACAGAGAATACTATGGAACTCACCTTTGTTGGAGATCGTATTGGAAGCTCTAAAACCTGGTCCATAAAGGAGCAGTTATTGGATAAAGATCACGGCGTTTATATACACCAATTATATAAAGACATTGAAGCAGCTGGCATTGCACCTAAAGACACCAAATTCTATTTACAGCGTAATATTGCACGACGATATGGTGATGAAAATCAAGAAACAACGACAGCTATTATCGAGAAGAATTTACAGAAATATCAAGACATAGGGAAGATGAAAGTAGTGAAATCTGAAGAATTCATAAAAACGGTAAACAATAAATTAGAGATGAAAGTTGATATTCATGGGAGCGGGTTTCATTTTATAAAGTTAACTCCGGTTGCAGACTAGTAAAGTTGCGGAGTAATGTTTATAGGTGGCTATAAATTAGAGAATAGAAATGCCAAATCAATTGAATTAAAAGAAAAAGATGTCAAATATAAGAACCCATAAAATGAATACAATGAAATATTTAATACGAAAATGTCTGTATCTACTTCTGGTTATAGTTTCTTTATCCATGACGTCCTGTAGTTCTTCCAAGAAAAAAGCCCTCTTGTCAATTGAAAAAGTGAGTGAGGCATCTTTCAATGCATCTAAAGAGTTTGTGTATTATAATAATAGGAACGTAGCCTTAGTTAAAGAAAAAATTAAAGCCAATGATCCTTATTTTATTGAAAATTATGAAGCTGTTATAAAGGCTGGTAATACCGCTATGAATTATAAGGCAGATCCAGTAACAAACAAAACAGAGATTCCGCCAAGTAAAGATATGCACGATTATATTTCTTATGCTCCATACCGCTGGCCAGATTCTACAAAAGTAGATGGTTTACCATGGGTTCCTAGAGATGGTATCATTAACCCTATATCGCGAGGTGCAGGAACTGACTTTAGAAGAAAAGATGATTTCTTCGATGCGATAGATATATTATCTTGGTCTTATTATTTTTCTGGAGATGAGAAATATTCTAAAAAAGCCATGGCATTAATAAAAGTGTGGTATCTCAATCCAGAAACTAGGGTAAATCCTAACCTGAATTTTGGTCAGGGACATCCTGGTATTGCGAGTGGAACTAAGGCGGGAGTTCATGAATGGGATGATCAGTCTTTTGTGATTACGGCTCTTCAAATGTTTGAATTCAATGGGGTTTTATCTCCAGAAATGAAACACGGTATGTACACTTGGTTTAGTGAATATTTGAACTGGCTCATTACAAATCCCATGGCGATAGATGCAGGATATACTAGACAAAATCACGCCAATCATTACACGTTTCAGGTGGTTGGACTAATGATGTACTTAGGAAAAAATGAAGAAGCTAAAGCCGTTGTAGAAGATGCTAAGCAATCACGAATTGCAGATCAAATAAGACCAGATGGCGGTCAGCCAAGAGAACTGGGTAGAACTAAATCGGTAAGTTATTCAAATACAAATTTATGGCTAATGACCGAGATTGCCCTTATGGGGCAAAAATTAGATGTGGATTTATGGCAATATGAAACTGAAGATGGTAGAAGCCTTAAAAAAGCCTATACATTTTTGGCTTACTACGTCTTAAATCCTGACGAGTGGCCAGAAAAACAGATTAGTAAAGGTGGGCCAGCAAAAACTTTAGAAAACGGAACCAAACCACTGTTTTCAAAAGCATCCACAGCGTTAGAAGTTTCGTTGCTTGATCAAGAACTTAAGGCGTATCTTAATCTTAATCCGTTAGATGTCTTGTTATATCCACCACAAGAAAAACTACCACAGATAAAAAAATAAGAAAGTTTGGTATAGGTTATAAGTTTTAAAAATCAGTATAGTGCAGGACACTATCTTTTAGAAGGAATACGATATTTGACTTTACTAGGTTTAAACGTATTAAAAAGTATAAAAGTAAATAATGAAAAAAAATATAAGAATATCTTTTAATACGATCCTACTAACTGCGTTTATAGTAGTAATACTATGTAATGGAGTCCATGCCCAAAATCAGAAAGTAAAAAAAGAGACGATTAAAAGGCCAAACATTATTTTTATTTTAACAGATGATCAGCGTTTTGATGCTTTAGGTTATCAAGGGAATACATTAATCCATACACCAGAAATGGATAAATTGGCAAAAGAAGGAACCTATTTTGAAAATGCAATTGTAACCACACCAATTTGCGCAGCAAGTAGAGCTAGTATTCTAACAGGTCTTCAAGAACGAACGCATAATTTCAATTTTCAAACTGGAGCTGTACGAGAAGAATATATGCAAAATTCGTATCCAAAGCTTTTAAAAGACAATGGATATTACATGGGTTTTTATGGTAAATATGGTATTATTTATAATGATGAATACAAACTATTTGACGCTTACGAAACTTATGACAGAAATAATAAATATGTAGATAAACGTGGTTATTATTACAAAAAGATAAATAAAGATACAGTCCATTTAACACGTTACACAGGACAAAAAGGACTTGATTTTTTAGAAGAAATAAGTACAGAGAAACCATTTTGTTTGCAATTAAGTTTTAGTGCACCCCATGCACATGACAATGCTGTAGATCAGTATTTTTGGCAAGAAGAAACGAATTCACTTTTACAAAACACAATAATGCCGAAGCCTGAATTAGGCGATGCGAAGTATTTTAATGAACAGCCAGAAATTGTAAAAGCAGGATTTAATAGGTTGCGTTGGACTTGGCGTTACGATACACCAGAAAAATACCAACAAAGTGTTAAAGGCTATTATCGCATGATTTCTGGGATTGATTTAGAAATTTCAAAAATCAGAAAAAAATTAGATGAAAAAGGTTTAGCAGATAATACAGTCATTATTTTTATGGGTGATAATGGGTACTTTTTGGGCGAACGGCAATTTGCAGGGAAATGGCTCATGTATGATAACTCACTAAGAGTACCACTAATTATTTTTGATCCAAGAGTTGAAAAGCATCAAGATATTGAAGCCATGGCCCTAAATACAGATGTCCCAGCAACCATTTTAGATTTAGCAGGTATTGAAAGACCAGAGTCTTGGCAAGGTAAAAGTTTAAAATCAATAGTCGATGGGGAAACTAAATCTATAAAAAGAGATACAATTTTAATAGAGCATTTATGGGATTTTGCTGAAATCCCACCAAGTGAAGGCGTTCGAACAGACACTTGGAAATATTTTCGTTACGTAAACGATAAGTCTTTGGAGTTTCTTTACAATCTAAAAAAAGATCCTAAAGAAATTCAGAATCTGGCCAAGAATAAAAAATATGCAGATGTATTGTATCAATTAAAACAAAAATGTGAGTTGCTTATTCAAGAGAATAGTGATGTGTTTTCGAATCCTCCAAATAATTTAACAGTAGAATATATCAGAAAAGCGGAAAGTGTTTTTATAAATAATTCTAGACCAAAATATGGTTGGACGTTACCAAATACGTTAGAATCTCAATCGGCTTATCAAATTTTAGTTTCATCTTCTAAAATGAATATTGATAATAATAATGGAGATGTTTGGGATAGTGGTAGAGTAAAAAGCATACAATCTATTAATATAGAACATCAAGGAAAAACTCTAGAACCTGGAGAAACCTATTTCTGGAAAGTGAGAGTTTGGGATGAAAGTAATCGATTGGTTAAATATTCTGATATGCAATATTTTACAATGAAAAATGTAGTAACAGGGATGACTACGTCTAATAGTTTTCAAGTCGATACGATAGCACCAAAACTATTTCAGAATAAAGGAAACGCTTATTTTATAGATTTTGGTAAAGATGCTTTTGCAACCCTACAATTTAAATATCAAACCAATCAAAATGATACGCTTACCATTCGTATTGGCGAACAACTAGAAGCGGGTGTAATCAAACAAAATCCGCAAGGAAGTATCCGTTTTCAAGACATTAAAGTTCCAGTAACTACGGATCAAAAGATGTATATTTTGCCTATTAGAGCAGATAAGCGCAATACAAAAAAGGGAGCAGTTGCGCTGCCAAAAAACGTTCCTGTTCTTATGCCATTCCGGTATGCAGAAATTGAGAATGCTAAAGGGGATTTAGATTCTAATGCATTCAAACAGCTGGCATATCATAGCTATTGGGAAGACGAACAAAGTGATTTTAAAAGCTCTGATTCAATTCTAAATCAGATTTGGGATTTATGCAAGTACACTATTAAAGCAACAACTTTTGCTGGACTTTATGTAGATGGCGATCGTGAGCGGATTCCTTATGAGGCCGATGCGTATCTCAATTAATTAAGTCATTATACAACAGATCGTGAATATGCAATTGCACGTCAAACCATAGAATATTTTATGGAACATCCTACTTGGCCAACCGAATGGCAATTGCATATGGTATTAATGGTTCAGGCAGATTATATGTATACAGGGGATACTGAATTAATTGAAAAATACTATGAGCAATTAAAACATAAAACACTATTAAATTTGCGCCGTGAGGATGGTTTAATCAGTTCCTCAAAAGCAACGCCAGAGACTATGAAAGATTTGGGTTTTACAGACCCAAAAGCAAAACTAAAAGATATTGTAGATTGGCCACCGGCACAAAAAAATACAGGTTGGGAATTAGCTACTGCAGAAGGCGAACGTGATGGTTATGTTTTTAAACCCATTAATACCGTTGTGAATTGTTTTCATTATAAAAACATAGAAATTATGGCAGAATTCGCCAATATTTTACATAAAACGGATGAAGCCGAAAAGTTTAAATTGATGGCCTTACAAACCAAACTTGCTATAAATACAAAATTATGGGATAAAGAAAAGCGTATTTATGTAGATGGGGAGGGTACAAGCCATGCGTCCTTGCATGCTAATATGATGGCGTTAGCTTTTCAGATTGTTCCCAAAACACATGTTGCGGCGGTTTCAAAATTTATAAAGTCTAGAGGAATGTCATGTAGTGTTTATGGCTCACAATATTTATTGGAAGCTTTGTATCATGCTAACGAAGCAGAATATGCGTTGCAATTAATGACTTCTACAAGTGATAGAAGTTGGTATAATATGATAAGAATTGGAGCAACAATGACATTAGAAGCCTGGGATATGAAATATAAACCAAATTCGGATTGGAATCATGCTTGGGGAGCTGTTCCTGCAAATATTATTTCTCGAAATTTATGGGGTATTCAGCCTAAAACAGCGGGTTATTCTATCGCAAGCATACAACCGCAATTGGCTTCTCTTAAAAATAGTAGTATTAGAGTGCCTACCATAAGAGGAGAAATTAAAGCCATGTATTCTTATGTGAATGCACGTAAAGAAGAATATATAATCGAATTACCAGCAAATATGGTCGCAGAATTTAAATTAGAATCTTTTTTAGAAAAAGAAGTGATTTTAAATGGAAAAAAAGTAAATACGCAGTTCGATACGATTCGTTTAACACCCGGTAAAAACCAAATAGAACTGGTCGTGAATTCTTTCTAAAGTAAAAATAAAACTTTAAAACATGCTTAAATTGAAATTATTTCTTTTTTTATTACTATCAACTTTCTGCTTTCAATTCGTTTTTTCTCAAAATCCAATAACTAAGGTTAACGGAGTTTCAGATCCTCATATTCGCGTGTTTAAAGATACGGTTTACTTGTTTACTGGTCATGATACAAGCCCGAAAGATAAATTGTGGGATATGAGAGATTGGCGTGTTTTTAAGACAACAAATCTTCTAGATTGGACGCAAATAGAAACGATTTCGCCAAAAGATAATTATATGTCAGATAGTAGTGGTGACTGTTGGGCAAGCGATGCCGCTACTAGAAATGGGAAGTATTATTTCTATTTTTCCGATCAAAAAAGAGGCATTGGGGTTATGTCTGCAAATACTCCAGATGGGCCGTATAGCGATGCCTTAGGAGTACCATTGGTTGCGCCATTACATGATCCAACTATTTTTATGGACGACGACAAGCTCAAGACGCCATATATCATATATGGTGATAAATCTGATTCGTATTACGTTGCCAAACTGAATGAGAATATGATTTCTATTGCCGAAACGCCTAAGAAAATTACTATAAATGGAGAAGCCTGGGAAAAAGCACCTAAATGGATGGATAAAAATTATCTATTCAAACATAATGACACTTATTATTTAAGTTGGGGACGAGATTATGCCATTTCAAAAAATATCTATGGTCCGTTTGAAAGTGTTGGAGCTGTAGGAAAAGGACATCAATTAGATCAGTTTGCGCATGGAAGTTTTTTCAACTGGAAAGGACAATTCTATCACGTCTGGTGTTATTATCTTAAGAATGGTTTTAAATACAGAGAAACTATAATGACCTATTGCCATATGGATGATAATGGAAAAATAGTTACAGATACAGCTTTTTTAGACCAACATTTTAAAAATGGAGTAGGACAATACAATGCGTCTTGGGATAAAATTGAAGCCGAATGGTTTTATGAAATATCACCCGATGTAAAAAAGAAAGGTACTAAAAAAGACGGTTTTGTGGTCTCTAATTTAAAGGATGAAAGTTGTGTTAGATTTGCAAATGTAAATTTTGAAACTGTATCAAAGGATTTAGATGTTTTTCTTAAAAACACTGTGGGCAAAGGAAAATTAGAAATAAGAATTGATAGTCAAACAGGACCTATTATTGGTGAAGTAAAACTAGATAAAACGTCAAATGGTTTAATCTCCATTCCCTTACAAAAGGTTTTAGGAAAAAAAGATATCTATATTTTGTTTGCTGGAGATCATAAGTTACAGACAGAATTAGATTATTTAAAATTTAAATAAAAAAAATTCCCGTTTTATAAATAAACATTACGGTTCGAATTTAAGTCATTTTCGAGTTTATTGTTGAGTCCCAATTGTATGAAGCGTTTATAACCTTCATCCAGTTGGGACTTACCTTTTTTAGGAGATTTGTTGTCTAAGGATTTAAGCGCATCTAAAAGTTATGGAACGCTTACATAAGATAATTATTTTTTTAACATCAGTACAGTGCATAACACTTGACATGTTTTTGTGTGCTAACTTTCTGATTGTATTTGATTTATAAAATTTGTTTTTTTAAACAGGTTTAATACTTATAGTGTTAGTATGAGAACAGATTACCCCCAATGTTTTCGAGTTTACGCAAGCTTTTATTAATTTTTTAAGCATTCTTGAAAATAATAACGACAACGTGTATCCTGTTTTAGAATTTGAAATTAAATACATTAACCTATCTAATTTTTTTAAATTATGAGTAAATTAAATTTTAAAGCATTACGTGTTTTACTGTGCACAAAAACAAGAGGAAATCCTTTTTTGTTTATTTCATCATTAAGAACTCTATGTGTTACAGGCTTTTTGTTACCAACACTGTGTTTCTCCCAATCGTATCCGTTTGATTTGCCGAATACGGTAACAGCCACTTTAAACGTGGAAACAAATTTACAAGAAGCTTTTAGAAACCCGCTTTTAGGATATAATATATTTGGATTTAATTCATCTACCGATAAAGATTTTATAAACACCTTCAATCCAAATACAATAAGATTTCCACATGGTTTGTTTGCCAATTGGTACGATTGGCGTCAAGATAAATCAAGGGTTTTTGGAACGGAAACTTTTGACTATATTTTTAGAAAGCAAGAAACAAGAACGACTGAGATTGATGAACTGCATGCCATTAACATATTTGATACTAATAATATGAAAGTAGGTATTGATGGTCTAGCGCAACTAAATAGTGATAAAAAGGCAGCTAATCAAGGCCAAGGATACAACGTTGTTTGGACGTTCAATATGAGTGCTGATGGCACTAATTTTAATAATGGAAGTCCAGAGACCGTTGCGCGTTATGATGATTTAATTGCCCGAGGATTTGAGGTAAAAGATATAGAATTGGGTAACGAATGTTTTTACCCTGGCCAGCGTAGTTCTATCATTCCAAATGCCACAGAATACATAGCAAGAGCAAAATCTATGTCTCAAGCTTTAAAAGCAAGAGACCCAAATATTCAAGTGTCTATTCCTTTATTAAGAAGAGGGTCATGGGTAAATCCAGATTGGAATGACGATGTCACCCAAGACTTAACTTATTTTGATGCCGTTACCGTGCATACCTATATTGGCTCTGATCCAGATAATGCTGCAAATACCGATGATGCTTTTAGTACGGCATTAACAGCGAGAAAGAGTTTAGAAACATCAACAGATGCTTTTGTAAGAATCTATACAGGAAACAAACCTATTTGGTTAACCGAATGGGGTGTGAAATCTGGCGGTCCTAATGCGGTGTCTGCACTTGGTATGGCAGATTGTTATTTGTTTATGTCGGAAAATCAGAACATATACCAAAGAGCAAATTGGTTTAGTGTGAACGGTAAACTAAATTCTTTTGTTACATTCGAAGATTACGTTGTAAATGGAAACACACGCTCTAGAATTAAATATCCTTTAGAGAAAACCGTTTACGGGGCAACACATGAAATTTTAAGATCTGTGTTTGAAAATAGTATGCTGTTAGAAAGTAGTATGAATACAACCATACTTGAAGACGATGTTAAAGCTGTAAGTGCTCGTGTTGTAACTAAAAACGGAAAAACGACGGTCTTTGTTATTAATCTAACAAATAAATCGGTACCGTTTACCTTAAAAATGGACGGTACAACTTATAATGGTGCATTTATGCATAAAGCAATGCAGTTTGATAATGTGGCTCAAGAACGTAATCTTCCAATTAATGAAGATCCTCAAACGCTTATAAAGGATGGTAGTGGAGCTATTACTTTGCCGCCTTTGTCAATAAATACTATTGCACTAAATGGCAGTATAATTAATAACCCTGTAACTTCAATTCCTGGTATTTTAGAAGTTGAAAATTATAATTATGGCGGACAGGGCGTTGGCTATTCAGATTCAGACTCACAAGATAAACTAGGAGCTGGAAGACCTGGAGATGGTGTAGATATTGGGTTAGATAATGGTGGGAAATTTATAGGGTACACCGCAGCAGGAGAATGGTTAAAATACACTATTAATGTGCAGCAAGCTGGAGATTATGATTTTAAATTTGTTTACGCTTCTGGAAAATCTGGAGGAGGTACTATTGGTGCAAAAATAAATGAATCTGTTATTTTTACGGGTCATAATTTACCACAGACTGCGGGTTGGGGAGATTTTCAAACAGACACCTCTTTAAATAGTGTGACTTTAGCACAAGGTTTTCAAACGCTTTTGGTAAATATAGAAGGTACGAGTTTTAATTTAGATAAAATCAATATAGTTTCTGCCTCAAACCAAAATCCATACCATGGAATTGTAAATGTACCAGGCATTATAGAAGCCGAAAATTATGATGTTGGTGGTGAGGGAATTAGCTTCCACGACCTAACTTTAGGAAATACTGGAGGTACATACAGGACTGATGATGTAGATGTACAATCAAATGCAAATGGTTATAATGTGGGTTGGATAGATACTGGCGAATGGTTAGAATATACCATAAATGTTCCGGATACAGGTGCTTATAACTTTGAATTTACATATGCTGCCAATAGTGATACCGCTAAAATAGGTGCATCTTTTCCAGATGAAAACCTACCGCTATTTACCAACTATTCACTAGAGCAAACAGCGGGTTGGACAGATTATAAAACAGCCACTAAATACGGTTTAAACTTAACAGCAGGTATTCATGTATTACGTTTCAATATTGATGGTGGTGGATTTAATTTAGATAAAATTAGAGTTTTTAAACCTTATGGTTCAAAAATCTCTGCTAATAAAAATTTACTTACTGTTACAAAAGAGACTCTTACAGAAACTAAAATAGAATTGATTGCTTACCCTAATCCGAGTAGGACAGGATTATTTAATTTGAGTACACCTAGTGTTTGGCATGTTTATAATGTGTTTGGAGTGCGTGTTTTAGAGGGGGAAGGGAATGAAGTGGACTTGTCTAAATTTTCGACAGGTTTGTATTTCTTAAAATCAAAGCATACTACTAAAAAATTAATTTTCAAATAAAATAAAAACGTAATTACAATTCTCAGGAATTGATTTTAATCTTTAAAGCCGTCTGAAAAGTATATTTTTAGATGGCTTTGTTATGAATCGTTTTTAGAATATTTCCGTTAGTTCGTAAAATAAAAAAAAACAATTTTTGAGAGATTGTCTTATGAAGTGAAACCGTTTGGAGTGGAATAATTAGATGAAATCAATACTAAAAATGAGGAGTCTACTACCTTATTAAAATAATTTAAGAAAAAATGCCTCTTTGACTTTCAGTTAAACGGGGATGATAAAATTGAAGTTAAATTGGATTATTTTAATTTTAAATAGTCTTCATTCAAAATTAATATTTAGAATGTTTAGTTTTTTTCTAATAGCGTCCTAAACGATTAGTCTTTTTTTCAAAAAAGATATACCGATGTTGACTTTATAGAATTACTTGTACTGAGGGGATACTTTTTCTATGTAAGTTGAATTTTGTTTTTTTTGTTGGCCTATCGAAAATTTATCTTAAAATTTGAAGAGAAAGTATCGTAAAATTTAAAGCTGTTTGAGCTAAACGAATGTATCTACATATCTGAATTTCAGTTGCGAGTTCTTTAAATTTAGATTGTGAACGAAAAATTTAGATAAAAGTTCGTAAGCCTAGATTTTTTTGGTTCGTTTTTTTATCAATGAAAAAAATGAGCATTTAATATTATTTAGGACACGATTGGTTTTTTTCTTTTAAGACGCTAATATTTTAGCATAAATACTGAGGTTTAATGGTTTAGGTTTATTCTCGTAAAATGTATATATTATTTTATGATATCAGTACTGTTCAGTATACTATAATTGTTAAATAGTTGTTAATTGTCGCCAACAATCAAACAACTATTAATTCAAAAGAACTGTATTAAGTATGAAACAAAAAATTAAAAATCGATTTATTTTAAAAAAGATGAATTGTTTTCTTGTTACCATTTTTATGGCCTTGTATAGCGTTACAGCTATAGGACAGCAGAAGTCGGTTTCAGGAGCAGTAATTTCAGAAGATGGTATGCCCATAGCAGGTGTAAATATTCTTCAAAAAGGAACATCAAATGGAGCAGTTACCGATTTTGATGGTAATTATAACTTAACATTAAAGCAAGGATCTGATATTCTTGTGTTTTCGTATGTAGGTTATACTACAGTGGAGCAGGCTATAGGAGGAGACTCAACAATGAACATCACTTTATTAGAAAATTCAGAGAATTTAGACGAAGTCGTTATTGTAGGGTATGGTACTCAGAAAAAAGTAAACATAACAGGTGCCGTAGGTATGGTAAATGGTGATGTGTTAGAAGATAGGCCAATTGCAACTGTAGGACAGGGTTTGCAAGGTGTTGTAGCAGGTTTAAATATTACAGTTCAAAATGGTGACCCTTCACAAAGTGTAGCCTTTAATATTCGTGGTTTGGAATCTATTAATGGTGGTTCGCCATTGATTTTAGTTGATAATATTCCAATGGATATTAACTCGCTAAACCCTGAAGATATTGAAAGTATTTCTGTGTTAAAGGATGCTGCTGCGTCTGCCGTTTATGGTGCGCGTGCTGCATTTGGTGTTGTTTTGGTAACCACTAAAAAAGGAAAACAAGGAAAAGTACAAGTAACTTTAAGTACAGAGTTGTCTACTGCTACTCCAATTTTTCATTTAAACCCAGTGAATGATCCCTATACATTTGTTACTGCTTGGAATGAAGCAGCAGTGAATGCAGGGGGGCAACCAGCTTATGATCAGAATTATATTGAAGGTACAAAAAGATGGTCTGAAAACCCAACACAAGAAAATGAGTGGGGTGTATATAATGATGAATTACGTTTTTATGGTTTTAATGATTATCAAAAACAAATTGTAACAAATAGTTCACCACAACAAAAATTCAATTTAGGAATTTCAGGGGCAACTGAAAAAACTTCTATTTATGCATCATTTGGGTATTTTGGTAAAGAAGGTTTTTTAGCAAATGAGGAAAAAAATCAAAAATTTCAACGTTATAATGCCTTAATAAGTGCAGAAATAAAAGTAAATAAATGGATAAAATTATCTGAAAGAATGGTTTATATTAATCAATCTGATGATTCACCTCAAGGTTATTCATTTGATGCGGGTTTAAATTCTGTGGCTAGAATGTCGCCTATTGCAGCATTAGACTTTCCTGATTTACCATATTATTTAACTCCCGGAGACCATGATCAATATGAACAATATATTGGGATGGATTTTGGAGATTCGTATTCTTCATTACCATATATTGAGCAAGGAGGACGCCAAACTTGGACCAATCAAAATTTGGTTTTAACACAAGGTGTAGAGCTTACATTGGCAGAAGGATTTGCCGTTAAAGGAGATTTCTCATACAATGTTGCTTTTAGAACTCAACAAAATGTAAAAAGCAGAATTCAACTTTTAGAAAATAGAAATCTTTCTTCACTTATTATTGGTAATGGATATAGTGCTAATGATTATATTCAAAACCGTACTAATTACAGTCAATATTTTACTACAAATGTGTATGCAGAATATGAGTATGATAAGTTAGAAAATAATTATTTCAAAATGATGGTGGGTTATAACCAAGAAAATGGTAAAACGCAACAAGTTTTGGCAAGAGCTAATAATTTAATTACTCCTGGTATTACAGATTTAGATGCAACTACCGGAGAGCAATTTACTGGTGGTGGTCAAGCACATTATGCTTTACGTGGAATGTTTTTTAGATTCAATTATAATTTTAAAGAAAAATATTTTTTAGAAGTAAATGGTCGTTATGATGGAACTAGTAGATTTCCTTCTGACGATAGATTTGGTTTCTTTCCTTCAGTTTCTGCAGGTTGGAGAATTTCAAAAGAACCATTTATGGAAAGCACGGAAGATTGGTTAGATAATTTAAAAATACGTGCTTCTTATGGCCAATTAGGAAATCAAGTTATACAGAATAGTGATGGGTCTCAAAACTACTATCCATATATAGCTTCAATGTCAGCATCTTCTTCAGATTATATAATGAATTCTGGACAAACACCAATGATACAAGCAGCAGGTTTGGTAAGTCCAACATTAACTTGGGAAACAGTTGCAACTACAAACTTTGGTTTAGATGTAGATATGTTACAAAATAAATTAAATTTTTCCCTTGATTTATATCAAAGAGATACCTATGATATGCTTTTAGGTGTATCTAAACCAGCAATTTTAGGAGCCTCTGCACCACAAGAAAATGGAGCAGACCTTAGAACTAGAGGTTGGGAATTTTCTGCTTCTTGGAGAGATCAAATTAATCAGGATTGGAAATATGGGGTTACGGTAGCATTGTCTGATAATCAAACAGAGATTACTAAATATGATAACCCAACTGGTAATTATACAAATTACTACGTGGGTAAAAAAATTGGTGAAATTTGGGGACTTGAAACTGCCGGTATTTTTCAAACAAATGAAGAAGTTGCTAACTCTCCAAGTCAAACACAAATTAATAGTGGCGTATGGCAAGCAGGTGATATGAAATATGCAGATTTAAATGGTGACGGAGTAATTGATAGAGGAGATCAAACACTTGATAATCCTGGAGATATGAAGATTATTGGTAATTCTACTCCGAGATATTCTTTTGGTATAAATGGGAATATAGCTTATAAATCATTTAGTTTGGATATGTTTTTCCAAGGTTTAACAAGAGATTATTTACCGCCAAATACACCTTGGGCAGCTTTTTATCCTTACAATACAGGATATGTTGATCAGTATTTTTTAACTGAAACTTGGAGTCCAGAGAATCCAGATGCTTATTTCTCTAGACCAATGGTTTCTACAGAAAACAATAAGAATATTGTTTCACAATCTCGTTTTGTTCAAAACGCCTCTTATATACGATTGAAAAATCTAACCTTGAATTATAACTTATCACAAGATTTAGTTGAAAAAATTGGTTTAACCAAAGTATCAGTTTATGTAGCAGGTCAAAACTTATGGGAAGCATCAAGTATACACGAACCATTAGATCCTGAAAACACATACACTAGTTTAAATCAGCAATATTACTTTGATAGAACCTATAGTTTAGGTTTAAAAGTTTCATTTTAATCAATCATTTAAAAAAACATTTAATAATGAAAATATATATTAAAAAAATAGGAATTCTATTTTTTGCAACGTTTATCTTAATTAGTTGTAATGAAGATTTCTTGGATAGATATCCGCTAGATGAGTTAAGTAATGAAACGTTTTGGAAAACGGAAAATGATTTACTTGTATACAACAACAGTATCTATGATCTTTCAAAAAAGGATAGTGAAAATACCGTGTTATTTGGGCATGATAATTTATGGAGAAGTAGCCTTGCAAGTTACCAATACTTAGATGCTTATACAGATAATTTAGCACCTCCAGCGGGAGAAGGAAGTGCAAATAGAGCTAAAGATGTACGTGCAGGAATACAAATTCCTGGAGGTAGAAATTCATTTGGGTATCAAGGATGGGATTTTTTAAGGGCTGTAAATGTAGGTTTAGACAACTACCAAAATGCAACTTCTTTAGATCAAACTGTAATTAATAAATATGCTGCTGAAGCACGTATGTTTAGAGCTTGGTTTTATTATAATAAAGTATCCTTATTTGGGGATAACCAATGGATTGATACTGAATTAACAACAGAGTCTCCTGAGTTATTTGGAGAAAGAGATCCACGTGACTTTGTAATGGAAAAAGTATTAGAGGATATTAATTTTGCAGTTGCTAATATCCCTACAGACTGGGGGCTTGGAGAAGATCCTGGTAGATTAAATTATTGGGATGCATTGGCTTTAAAAGCTAGAATTTGTTTATTTGAAGGTACTTGGCAAAAATACCATGGCGGTTCTAATGCTAATATGTGGTTACAACAAGCTGCAGATGCGGCAAAAACATTGATGAATAATGGTGGGTTTACCTTAAATGATACAGGAGATCCAGCTACTGCTTATAATGATTTACACCGTTCTCAAGATTTAACAGGAAATCCAGAGATCATTCATTGGGTAAAATATGAAACGGGAATACGGAATAATAATATTATGAAATATTATGTTTATAATTCTGGAGGCGCAACAAAAAGTGCTGTTGAAGATTATTTATGTTTAGATGGTTTACCAATTTCATTGTCTCCACAATATGCAGGAGATGAAGAAATTGAAGATGTATTTATCAATCGTGATCCACGTTTAAGACAAACCGTTTTGGCTCCAGCAGATAAAGACTATTATGAATATAATAAATGGGATGTAAATCCGTATCCAAGGTTTGCGAATATGAATATGTCAGGAGGTAAATCTTCAGGTACAGGATATCATATGATCAAAACCTATGTAGCAAGTGTTCATGCGGGAGCGCATAACAGTGGTTCAACTCCAGGTGTTGTATTCAGATTAGGAGAAACCTTCTTAATTTATGCAGAAGCTTTAGCTGAATTAGGAACAATTACACAAGAAGATTTAGATGTGAGTATTAATTTATTACGTGATAGAGTTGATTTGGTACATTTAACAATGAATCCTCCAATGGATCCAAGATACGCTAATGAAGGTATTTCATCGTTACTCGTTGAAATTAGACGTGAACGTAGAGTTGAATTGTTTAGTGAAGGCTTTAGATATGAAGATATCAGAAGATGGAAGCAAGGTAGCAAATTAAATCAACCAGATTTAGGCCTTCGTTGGAATGAAGCTGCAATAGCAAGATATCCAACTGCAGAACCTAAAATAACTACTGTGGATGGAAAAGCATATGTAGACCCTTATAAAGATACAAGTTGGGGGACTCCTTCATTTGATGAAAGTAAAGATTATTTATGGCCAATACCATTAACAGATTTAAGTGAAAATCCAAACTTAGGACAAAATCCAGGCTGGTAACCAAAACTAAAGTAAGCGAATTTAAAAAGCCAAAATCTATAACAGTATAGATTTTGGCTTTTTCTGTTAAACAGAAAAAGTGTAGAACATGCTTTCAGTACAGTTCAGTACTCTATTAACTATTAAAAAAGTTAGTTTTGAGAGTCATTTTAATTCAATTAATCTAATTTAATATGCTTAAAATATACCTCTATAGTTTAGTTGTTCTCCTATTCGTTGGTTGTAAAAACAATTCAAATTCACAAAACGATGAAGTTCAAGATAAGGTAGCTTTTCTGTTAAGTGAAATGACACTTGAAGAAAAAATAGCAGAATTAACACAGGATGCTCCAACAAACGAACGCCTAGGAATTCCTATAATGAATTACAGCGAATGTTTACATGGACTTTGGTTAGAAGGGGCGACCGTTTATCCACAGGCTATTGCTCTAGGAGGAACTTGGGATCCAGAACTTTTACGAGAAATGACTACACAAATAGCTAAAGAGGCTAGAGCTGCAAATTTAACCCACTGTTATTCTCCTAATTTAGATGTTATCTCTGGAGATGCACGTTACGGTCGTGTTGAAGAATCTTATGGAGAAGATCCATATTTGGTGTCTAGAATGGGGGTTGCATTTATTCAAGGCTTACAAGGTACTGGTGATGAATATTTAGATGAGAATCACATTCTGGCAACTGCAAAACATTTTGTTGGTTATCCTGAAAACAGAAGAGGAATTAATGGAGGTTTTAGCGATATGTCTGAGCGTAGATTGCGTGAAGTGTTTTTACCTCCTTTTGAGGCTGCAATAAAAGAAGCAAATGTTGGGTCTATTATGCCAGGTCATCAGGATTTTAATGGAATTCCTTGTCATATGAACGAGTGGTTGCTTAAAGATATTTTACGTGACGAACTTGGTTTCGATGGAGTTATAGTGTCAGATAATAACGATGTTTCTCGTTTAAATTTAATGCACTTTATTGCTGAGAACAGAACAGAAGCTGCTATTTTAGGTTTAAAAGCAGGCGTAGATATGGATCTAGTTATTGGTAAAAGCCCTGATAATTCCGCATATATCAATTACGTGTTATTAGATACTTTAAAAAACGATGCGTCATTGGTAAAATATGTAGACCAAAGTGTATCTCGTATTTTAACTGCAAAATATAAATTAGGTTTATTTGAATCTATGGGTAAGGTGTTTCCAGATTCTATTGTAAGTAAACCAGAAAGTCAAGCTGTAGCATTAAAAATTGCTAAAAAGGCGATTACTTTATTAAAGAATGATGGTGGTTTATTACCGCTTGATAGAGATAAAATTAAAAGCATTGCTGTTATAGGGCCTAATGCAGCAGAAGTGCGTGATCAAAATGGGAAGTATCCCCAATTGGGTGGGTATGCTGGGATACCTCCATATTATACTTCTGTTTTAGAAGGACTTCAAGATAAATTAGGTGAAAAGATTCAGATTAATTATGCTGAAGGTGCACCTTTAAAAAGTGAATCTACAGATGGTTTTGCAAAAGCTATTGAAGCTGCAGAAAAATCGGATGTAGTTATTTTAGCAATCGGTGGATCTACAGAAACATGCGGTGAAGGTTATGATAGAAATGATATTGATTTATTTGGAGTTCAAAACGAATTGGTTGAAGCCATTTATAAAACAGGAAAACCTATTGTTGTGGTTTTAATAAATGGAAGACCGTTAGCCATAAATTACATAGCAGAACATATTCCTTCAATTTTAGAAACATGGTATTTAGGTATGGATTCTGGAACGGCAATAGCAGAAACGATATTCGGAGATAATAATCCTGGTGGAAAATTAACGGTGTCTTTCCCACGTTCTGTTGGCCAAATTCCAGTAACCTATTTAGAACGTCCGGATTTTATAGGCTCGGGGAAAGGATTGTATAAATTTTCAGATAAAACCCCTTTGTTTCCATTTGGCTTTGGACTGAGTTATACCACATTTGAGTATTCTAATCTAAAATTACAAAATCAAAAAATTAATCGTGATGGAGAAACAACTGTTTCTGTAGATGTTACAAATACTGGAGACGTTCTCGGAGATGAAATCGTGCAAATGTACGTGAGAGATAATTTTGCATCGGTAGGGCGTTATAATAAAATGCTGAAGGGGTTTGAGCGTATTAGCTTAAAACCGGGAGAAACAAAAACTATATCTTTTGAATTGAATTCAGAACATTTAGCTCTTCTAGATAAAAATCTAATAAAGGTCGTAGAATCTGGCGATTTTACGATTTCAGTTGGTAAATCTTCATTAGATAAAGATTTAAAAACGATAACATTAAGTGTAAAATAAGTTTCGTTTTTTACGTAATTATCAAAAAATAAATTAGGATAAAATAAATTTCAAAAACTTCAAAATTATGACTAAAACTACTCAATTTAAGCTTTTTCTTAGCCCTAAGAACCACTTTGCTTTATTAATGTTTCTAGTTGTTTTTAGCTTTAAGATACAGGCGCAAAGCTATCCGTTCGAAATTAGTGAAAATATAACGGCCACTTTAGAGGTGCAGACAGAAAATAAAGAGCCATTTAGAAACCCATTATTAGGCTACAATATTTTTGGATTTAATTCGGAAAAGGATAAAGATCTTATAAGAGAATTTGATCCTACAACAATAAGGTTTCCGCATGGTTTGTTTGCGAATTGGTACGACTGGAGAGCAGATAAAACAAGAGTTTTTGGAGAGGAAACTTTTGATTATATACATAGAGATGACGAGCCGAAAGAAACAACTATAGATCATATAGATGCCATAAATACTTTTGATAATAATAACATTAAAGTAGGTATTGATGGTATGACACAATTAAATGCAGAACGTGAAATAGCCCAAGGTACAGGCTTTGATGTTATTTGGACTTTTAATATGAGTGCCGATAGCGAAGCAGGAGCAGATACTACTGAAAGTCCTGAAACCGTAACACGTTATGAGGATTTAAAAGCGCGTGGTTTTGAGGTAAAAGATATAGAGCTTGGAAATGAGAATTTTTATCCTGGCCAGCGCAGTTCTTTTATCCCTAATGCAAGTGATTATATTGCCAGAGCAAAATCAATGGCAAAAGATTTAAAAGCAAAAGATCCTAATATTAAAGTATCTATTCCTTTGCTAAGAAGAGGATCTTGGGTTGATCCAAATTGGAATTCTAAATTAACGCAGGATTTGACTTATTTTGATGCCGTTACGGTACATACTTATATTGGATCAGACCCTGATAATTCAGAAAATAGTGATCATGCATATAGCACTGCATTAACAGCAAGAAAAAGTTTAGAAACCTCAACCAATGATTTTGTAAGAGTATATACAGGAGATAAACCGATTTGGTTAACCGAATGGGGGGTGAAATCGGGAGGGCCAAATGCTGCTTCTGTGTTAGGAATGGCAGATTGCTATTTGTTTATGTCTGAGAATCAAAATATCTATCAACGTGCGAATTGGTTTAGTGTGAATGGGAAATTAAATTCTTTTGTCGAATTTGATGGAAACAATATTAAATATCCCTTAGAGAAAACAGCTTACGGCTTAACTCACAATATTTTAAAAAATGTATTTGAAAACAGTACGATGTTGTCAAGTATAATGACAACAGAAAATCTTGAAGAAGGTGTGAAAGCGGTTACAGCTCGCGTAGTTACCAAAAATGGAAAAACGACAGTACTTGTATTAAACCTAACAGATAAATCGGTGCCATTTACATTACACTTAGATGGTGAAAAATACACAGAAAATTTCATACATAAAGCCATGCATTTCGATAATTTAGGTCAAGAGCGTAGTTTACCATTCGAGGCAGATCCTATGGACACAATAAAGGAAGGTTCAGGTGAGATTACTTTACCAGCCTTATCCATAAATACGATTGTTTTAGGAACTGATAAAGAAGATACTATGCCAACAATTGCATTGACTTCACCTTTGCCGTATTCAACTCACAATACAGGAAAATTGATTAAAATACAGGCTAAAGCTTCCGATCCTGATGGGACAATTAGTAAAGTAGAGTTTAGGATAAATGATATACTTTATAATGTTACAGATAAAACTGCGCCCTATGAAGATAATTTTACACCCATAGAGACAGGTACTTATAAAATAACAGCTGTGGCGACAGATAATGATGGAAATACGAAAGAAGTGAACTCACTTATTTATGTGACAAAACAAGAGCCTTATTTAGGCGAAGCTGTTTCAATTCCAGGACGTGTAGAGGCCGAAAATTATGACTTTGGTGGTCAAGATTTAGCTTATAACGATAACGACTCAGAGAATAGAGGGGGTGCGTTTCGTTTGGGTGAAGGAGTAGATATTGGTCTTACAAGCAGTGGTGGTTTTAGTGTTGGTTACGTGGCAATCGGTGAATGGATAGAGTATACTGTAGATGTACAAGAAGCTGGAAAATACAATATTGTAATTAATTATTCTTCAGGAAAAAATGGAGGAGGAACGTTAGATGCAAGTTTAGAAGGTGATGATGTGTTTAATGGGTATTCATTACCACAAACAACCTCATGGACCGATTATCAAACAGTAACATTAAAAAATATAGATTTAAAACAAGGTGAACAGATTTTAAGACTTACTATAAATAGTGGGGGGTATAATTTAGATTATTTGGAATTCAAGTCTAGTACTTTGTCAATAGACGACCATGTTATTACTCAGTTTAAGGTATTTCCAAACCCAAGTAAATCAGGTCAATTTACATTGTCTGAATCATTAAATTGGACCGTGTTTAGCGTGAATGGTATAAAACTTATAGAAGGCAAAGGCGTTTTAGTTGATGTATCTAAATTTGCTAAAGGATTATACGTTCTAAAAACCGAATCTGGATTAATTAAGAAATTAGTTTTCCACTAAATAAATAGGTTAGCAATTATAAAATAAGGCCTCTAAAATTAGAATTGGAAGCATAAACAACTAGTCGGTTAATTTTGAGTTAATCGGCTAGTTGTTTTTTGTGCTAATGCTTGTTTTTTAGCACAGTTCAGTGCATTAAGGTGAATTTCTAACAATATATTATTCTTATAATAGGCAGTCCATTCAATAATAAATTAGAGTAAAATAGATTCAAACCCTTTAACTAATTATAAAAGCTAAACTATCAGGACTTCATTGTGCTTATCATGTTTCTTTCGTCAATTGTAAAAAGTACCTGTACTAACTCGGTATTTACGGCTAGTTTTTACAAAGCCTAGCGATAGAATTTCTAGCTTTTCATCTAAACTCCATTTCTTGTATTTCATATCTCAAAGGTATTAATTGAAATTTAAAATATCACTCCGAACTTATAACGGGCTATACTATTCAATAGATCTATCAGTACAGTTCAGAACACTTTAACTAACTCCTATTCTTAGCTTTGGAATATTGATAACCAAATTTAACTAATTAGATATGAAAACAAAATTACACAAAACATTATTCATAAGTGCATTTGCATTTATAGGACTACAAACAGTAAATGCACAAACTCCTTATTCAGGAACACCTTATGGTGGTAAAGCTACTGTTGTAGGAGAGAAAGTAGGATCTTCAACAAAAATCCAACTTGAAAATTTTGATTCTCTTGGAGATGCATTCCCAAATGGTTTTAATACCGGTGGGGAGCCAGGAAAACCAACAGCGGGTAGTAATACATTTGGTACCTATTGGGATAAAAGTGTAGGAAATTCAGGTAGTGTAGAGTTAAGAGCCGGTTCCGATGTTGATTTAGAAGAGGATACAGATGAAGATGGAAACCCTAGAATATTTGTAACGGGAAATCAATCTGGCGAATTTCAGTGTTTTACAGTAGAATTTGCTAAGTCAGGAACATATACTTACAGAGTTAATTATATGTCTTTTGCCGCTGCAGGTAAGAATCATCAAGCATTTATTTATAATACAAATAATTTTGATGTAGTAAGTAAAGTATTGTTTAATACGTTTGACGAAGAGGTTGGTGTTTTGCCAAAATCGGATAACGATGGAGCTACTGGAGTAACATTCCAAGAATCGCAACCAGGAAAAACATTTGAAGTGAATGCAGGAACTTATGTAATTATGAACAAAATGTTAGATGGAGGTCCAAATTTTGATTATTTCACAATTACCATGGAATCTGTGTTGGGCGTAGAAGATGAAAAATTAGAAGTTAAAACAATGAAAGCATATCCAAATCCAGCAATCGATGGTCGTTTTAACTTGAGTTTAGATGGGAAGTGGGATGTGTATTCTATGTTAGGTGTTAAAGTTTTAAGTGGTGAAGGTAAATCGGTAGATTTATCTACTTATGCAAAAGGTGCCTATATTTTAAAAGCAGAAAACAATATCTCTAAAATGTTGATTTCTAAATAAAATTTTTAAAAGTCTCGTGTTTGATTTTTTATTGATAAATCTGTCTAATTTATTTTAGACAGATTTCTATAAAAATGCTCCTGTTTAATGTATCCAAATGCATGAAATAAATTCGATTGATTATATAAAATTAAGTATAACTAAAACTAATAAAATGAAGAATATTCCTTACATATGGTTACTATGCGTTGTTATTTGTGCATGTTCAGGACCAGATGACGGTTTGCCAACAGATGATGATAGTGATAATGGTCCACATTGGTACGATGATTTAGATTTGCCTTTAGCGGATGCTACAGGTTACCCGTATGATAGCAGCAAAATGATAACGGCAACCCTAAGTATAAATTCAAGTTCTAAAATGTTGGCCAATAATTTGCTGTTAGGAACTAACTTTGGGAATTTTACGACGGCAGACGATCAAGAAATAATTCGATTTTTAGACCCCGTTACTGTGCGTTTTCCTAGTGGTGTTTGGTCTAATTGGTATAATTGGGAAGATGACATTTCAGAATACGATCCTAACGATCCTTACGATATTGGAGAATTTCATAGACGTGTTATGGATACTTGGGCTTTAGCAGGAACTAAAACTGGTTTCCCTGGAATGACAGAGTTACATAACGAATTAAATTTTAATACACTTTTTACATATAATATTAATTACGATACTGCAAAAAAATCTATAGCAAGATTAAGAGATAGTGATGCCAAAGGTTTTGATGTCAAGTATATTGAATTGGGTAACGAGCTTTTTTGGGAAGACCAGAGAAGTAGTAGAGTGGCCACTCCAATACAATATTATTTTACAGTTAAGCCAATCGCAGACTCCTTAAAGGCAGAAAAACCAAGTTTAAAATTATCAGTGCCTTTTGGCTGGAGAGAAAGTCAAGCAGGTTATAATGCACAGGTATCATTAACAAAAGATTACTTCGATGCGATTTCATTGCATAAATATATCGATCCAGAAAAAAATTCTGAATCAGAAGTTAAGAGTTCAGATGCGTACAAAGAAGTTCTTTCAAGTCGTATAGGTCTAAAAGAATCTAGCGATTTTGTATTGCGATTTGCACCTGGGAAACCAATTTGGTTAACGGAATGGGGTGTGAGTTGTGGTTTAAATGCAGCATCTTTTTTAGGTCAAGCAGATGCTTATTTGTATTTATTCGACAATCAAGATATATATGAGCGTGCGGAATGGTATGGGTTAACAACTGCTTTAAATCCAATGTACAGTTTCTCTGATGAAATTTTGGATAATCTTGGACGTCCTGAAAGATCGTTACGTAATATGAGAAAAACGGGGCATGGTGCCGTATATGAAATTTTGCGTGATGTCTTTGAAGATAGCGAGATTTTAGAAACTACAGTTTCTACAAGAATATTAGCGGAAGGGGTTAATGCTGTAGAAGCAAAAGCAGTGACTAAAGATGGTAAAACAGAAATATTTGTTCTTAATAAAACAGTTAGAAGTGTCCCATTTAGAGTAGAGCTTGACGGTAATTTTTATGAAGGCTCTCAAAAACATGAAGCCATGTCTTTCAATAGTCTTCAAGACAATAAATATTTAAGCACAGACGAAAACCCATTAACTTTAGTTAGCGAAGGTACCGAAACGATAGTATTACCACCTTTTTCTGTGAGTAAAATTACTTTGTAATTATTTAAAAAGAAATAATTAAGATAGGGGCCAATAAAACATCAAATGTAATGGTTGATATTTTATTGGCTTTTGTTATAACCTAATTGTAGATCATGATAAAAAGAGTATTGAATAACAATGTGATTTTTGAAAGTATTAAAAATCTTATTGGCATTATCTTTATTCTTTTAGGGCATAGTGGTTTATGTCAAAACCCTGTTTTTACGCAACGATATACCGCAGATCCGACAGCTTTAGCACATAACGGGCGAGTTTATATCTGGGCATCACACGATGTAGATGGTCAGAACCCTTATCAAATGAACGACATTACGTGTATGTCTTCGGCCGATATGGTGAATTGGACAGATCATGGTGAGGTTTTTAAAACACCAGAAAAGGCTTCGTGGGCAACTCATGCTTGGGCACCAAGTGTGGTGTATAGAAACAATAAATTCTATTTGTATTTTGGAGATGGAAATCGTGGTATAGGAGTGGCGGTAAGCGATAGTCCTACTGGGCCTTTTGTAGATGCCATAGGAAGTGCCTTAATTACGAAATCGACACCAGGAGCAAATGTAAGTTGGGTTTTTGATCCTTCTGTTTTTATAGATGATGATGGACAAGCGTATTGTGTATTTGGTGGTGGAAATAATGGTGGAGATAATGCTAGAATCATAAAGTTAAATGATGATATGATTAGTGTTAACGGCGCAGCAATTTCAGTTCTTGCTGAAGGGTTTTTTGAAGGTGCATATCTTAATAAACGCACTGTAAATGGTGTGAGTAAATATTACTACTCCTATTTTAGAAACGATGGTCAGCAAGGGATTGATTATATGATTAGTGACAACCCCATGAGTGGTTGGGAATATGGAGGAAGAATTCAAGGCCAATTAGGTACGACAAATGGAGGTAATAATTTACACGCTAGTCTTTTTGAATTTCAATCCAAATGGTATATCGCTTATCATACAAGACAAATAGCAAGAGATAGGGATGTCCAAGATTTAAGGCAACGTTCAGTATGTGTAGATGAATTGTATTTTAATGATGATTATTCAATTAAGCGAATGGTCTCAACTTCTACTGGATCAAAAAACATTGGGTATGTAAATCCGTTTATGCGAATTGAAGCAGAAACTATGGCAACACAATCTTATTTGTTACCGGGAATAGAAACAGCCCCAAGTACAGATACTGATAATGGGAGAGCAGTTACTGAAATAGATAACGGAGATTGGATAAAAATTGGTAATGTTAATTTTGGAGATGGTGCAGAAACATTTTCGGCAAGGGTTTCTAGTGCAGTAAATGGAGGTAGTATCCAGATTTTATTAGATAGTGAAACTGGAATATTAGCAGGCAGTTGTGTGGTTCCCGTAACAGGTAGCAATAATATTTGGCAAACAGTAAATGCTACACTTTCTGGAGCAACAGGTGTGCATGATGTCTATTTGAAATTTGTAGGCACTGCAGATGGTTTTTTATTTGATTTTAATTGGTGGGAATGCTCTTTAGTTTCAAATGGACAATTACCGTATAATGAATTAACAAAAATTCCAGGGATTATTGAGGCTGAAAATTATGATTTAGGAGGAGAAGCTATCGCATATCACGATATAAATACAGCAAATAGTGGCGAGGTTTACCGCACAGATGGTGTAGATATTTCAGAAAAAGCTATAGGGCAATTTGTTTTAACAGATACCGAAAATGGAGAATGGCTAGAGTATAGTGTTTATGTTGATAAACCAGGGATTTACGCCTGTGATATTCAATATACGGCAGCAACTTCAAATTCAAAAATAGGAGGTTTATTTATTAACGCTAAGACTGTATTGTTTTCTAATATAAACTTAACGAAAACAGCGAATTTAACAGATTTCGAAACTCAAACTATTGATGCTATTTTATTGGAAAAAGGAGTGTTTAAATTTCGTTTAAATATAGAAGAAGGTGGTTGTGAAATTGATAAAATTGAATTCAAATTTGTGTCTAATCCTCCAGTAATTCAGAAACCATATCTAGATATAGTGAGGGAAATTCCAGGTGTTGTTGAGGCTGAGGATTACGATGAAGGAGATGAGGGCTTAAGTTATCATGATTCCGACGATACTAATAATTATGGTCAGTACCGGACAGATGGTGTAGATGTAGGTTTAATTAATACTGATGAATATAGTATTGTAGGCGTTGTTACTGGAGAATGGGTAGAATATACGGTTAATGTTCTTGAAGACGCCATGTACGATGTCGACTTTATATATGCATCTAAAATAGAAGGTGTTATTGGTATGGAGTTTTTTGATGAAAGTATTATGCTCTTTAATGATCTAGACTTAGTAACCACATCTGATTGGAATACATATCAAACAATTACAAAATCAAGTGTCGCTTTAACGAAAGGTATCCATATTTTAAGAATAAATGTCTTAGCACGAGGTTTCAACTTAGATAAAATGGAATTTCGAAAAACGGAGAGTTTATCAATTAATAACAACACGTTTAAAAACACTTTAAAAGTTTTTCCAGTTCCAAGCTTTGATGGTCAATTCCATTTAAGTGAAACTTGTAAATGGCAAGTTTATTCAGTTTTAGGTGTTAAGATTTCAGATGGAGAAAGCAATAATGTAAATATTTCAAATTTTTCAAAAGGCATGTATTTTATTAAAACAAAATACGGTACTAGAAAAGTGCTTTTTAATTAAATAGAATTTTTAGTAATGATTTTGAATCAAAATAATAACAAAGGAATGAAAAATAGTTTAGCTCTAGTCGTATTCGCTTTAGGATTGACAATAAGTAGTGCACAAAACCCAGTTATATCACAGCGTTATACCGCAGATCCTACAGGGTTAGAATATAATGGACGTTTGTATTTATGGACGTCTCATGATATAGATGAACAAAAACGTTATTGGATGAATGATATTACTTGTGTATCTACAGACGATTTACAGAATTGGACAGATCATGGAGAAGTGTTTAAAGCACCAGACGATATGCCATGGGTAACACAAGCATGGGCACCTTCCGTGATAGAAAGAAATGGTAAATTTTATTTATACACAGGTGATGGGAATAGAAGTGTAAATGTGTCTGTAAGCGATAGCCCTACAGGTCCTTTTGTAGGTGTTGGAGGAAAACCATTGATTACTAAAGACACACCAAATTCCAATGTAGAATGGTTGTTTGATCCTACCGTGTTTATCGATAATGATGGACAAGCCTATTGTGTTTTTGGAGGAGGACCTACTAAAATTCAAGAAGATGGAAAGCGAAGAAAAAATGGAAGAATTATTAAATTAGGTGATGATTTGGTAAGTACTGTTGGAGAAGCTGTATTAATTGATGCTCCTGGTTTTTATGAAGGTGGGTTTATTAGTAAGCGTACAGTTAAAGGGAAAACGAAATATTATTTCTCATACTTTACCAATATTGGTGACGGAATGAATATTGATTATATGATGAGTGACAACCCTATGAAAGGTTGGGAATATAAAGGAACCGTTTTAAAACAACCGGCAGATAATTATAACAATTCTCACGCTAGTGTGTTTTCATTTAAAGACAAGTGGTATTTGGGTTACCATACAAGAAAAGTTGCAACAGATAGGAATGTAGAGAAACAGATAGCAATGAGACAACGTTCTGTTTGTATAGATGAATTGTTCTTTAATGAAGATGGTACGATAAAAGAAGTGGTGCCAACTCAAGAAGGACCTAAACAAATAAAGTCTGTAAATCCATTTGAAAAAAATGAAGCAGAAACTATGGCCGCACAATCTTATTTATTACCAGGGATAGAAACTGGAGTGTGTAAAGATAAAGACGGAGGTAGAATGGTAACGGATATTGAAAGTGGAGATTGGATAAAAGTTTCAGGGGTCGATTTTGAAAATGGAGCGAATAATTTTCAAGCAAGAATTGCAGCCCAAAATAGTGGTGTAATTGAAATTAGATTGGATAGCGATAAAGGTGAATTAATAGGACGTTGTGAAATTTCATCAACTGGAGGCTTAGATAACTGGAAAACTGTTGATTCTTCTGTTAAAAAGGTAAAAGGAGTACACGATGTTTATTTTAAGTTTTCTGGACAAGGCGCCAATATGCTCAACTATAACTGGTGGCAATTTGAAAAATAGAAATTATGAAATTTAAATTAGGATTATTCTGTGTTATTGCTATTACAATCTGCGCTTGTAAAACGCAACAAACCAATACTGATAAAGACGGATTCGTTACCTTATTCAATGGTGAAAACTGGGATGGATGGTATATAAAAATCAGGAACAATGATGCCGATTTAGCACATGAAGTATTTCAGATTGAAAATGATATGATTCATGTATTTAAAGATGTTCCTGAAGGTTCTGAAATTGAAAATGGTAATAACCCAACGCATGGGTTATTTTACACAGACAAAACCTATAGCAAATACATCCTTAAGTTTGAATACAAATGGGGGAAGAATAAAGCAAACAACTATGCGCAGTTTCAATATGATGCGGGATTATATTATCATGTTATAGATGATAAAATTTGGCCAAAAGGGATAGAGTATCAAGTACGTTATAATCCAGAAACAGATAAAAATCATACTGGTGATTATTGGGGACTAGCACCTTATAATTGGACTGCGAACGAAAACAATCAATTTGCGTTTATTGAAGATGGCGGAAAACCACAACCACCAAGGGCTTATGAGCATCTAGCAAGTTCAACCAGAAATTTTAACGGTTTAAACGATAAGTGGAATCAATGCGAAGTTATTGTTATGGGTGGTAAATATTCCATCCATAAATTAAACGGAGAAATTGTTAACATGGCGACTAATTTTGTAGTTAGTGAAGGTAAGATTGGATTCCAATCAGAAACTGCAGAAATATATTATCGTAACATACAAATTAAAGAATTTGATGAATTCATACCTGCTGATAATTTTACTAAAAAAAGATAATTGAACTAAATTGTTTAGGTATTCAGAGAAAATATAAATACTCAAAAAAAGTATGCTTAAGTATTAATATCAGTAAAAAGAGAATAAAGCTGATAGTTTTAAATCACTAAATTAAAATTCGTAATACATGAAGAAAATAAGAATAATTGTACTGCTTTTATTAATATCTCTTCCAAATATATTACAGGCTCAATCGTCAAGACAACGCTTAATTATATTAGCAGATATGGGACATGATCCAGATGATGAACAGCAAATTGTTCATTTATTGATGGGGTCTTATAAATTTGATTTGGAAGGATTAATTACAGTCACAGGTCGGTTTTTTCGAAAGAATCCTACAGAAACAGTAAAAGATTTAAGGCCCGAACTTTTTTATGAAATTATAGAGGGTTACGAAAAAGTATATCCAAATTTAAAATTGCATGCTGATGGTTGGAAAACACCTGAATATTTAAAGAGTATTGTTGCTAACGGACAAGCTGGTAATGGTATGCAAGATGTTGGTGAAGGGAGAGCAACCGCTGGATCTAATTTAATTATTAATTCAGTGCTAAAAAATGATGACAGACCTCTAACCATAATCGCTAATGCAGGGACCAATACCCTTGCGCAGGCGTTGTATGATTATAGAACATCACATACCAAAAAGGAGTTAGATGCTTTTGTGTCAAAATTGAGAGTTTTTGATAATGGAGGACAAGATGAATGTGGCGCTTGGATATGTCAACAATTTCCAGAAATATTTTGGATAAGAAGTAATTATCAAACAAGATGTTTTGGTGGTCCTGCTAATAATGAATTAGGACCAATAACGTGGCAGCCTTATGAATATAGTCCAAAAGGGCAACATAATTGGGCTAATGAAAACATTCAAACAAATCATGGTGCACTTGGTGCATTGTATCCCGATCGTAACGTAGATAATACATTTCATTTTTTGGAAGGTGGAGGTGCTATACCTTGGATGGGAGCTTTAGTTCCTGGACTCTCAGATATTTCAAACCCATGGTGGGGAGGATGGAGTGGAAGATATTCTATGGAGAAAATTAAAAACGTGCCTGGTTATTCAATTGTTGTACCAGATGAGTTGCAATATTATCCTTATTCGGCTTTCACTGATGGTGATGGGGTATCCGACAAATGGTTAAACCCAGAAGATGGTATAATGTACGATGGTAAATATACGGCCGTTTGGCGTTGGAGGCAAGCGATGTGGAATGATTTAAAATGCAGAATGGATTGGTGTGTAGAACCTTTTAAAAATGCAAATCATCCACCAGTGGTAGCAATCAATGGCAATACTGAAGAAAAAATTCATATGATGGACGTTCAAGCTGGGGAAACTATTTATGTAGATGCTTCGGCATCTTCAGATCCTGATAATGACCAACTAGATTTTAATTGGTGGATTTATAAAGAAGCAGGTACTTATAACGAAGAAATAAGTTTGCCTAATTTTAATAATCCAAATATCTACTTAAAAGTGCCTGAGAATGCAAGTGGTAAGAGCATTCATTTGATATTAGAAGTTAAAGACAATAATAAAATAAGTAGTATGTATAGTTATCGGAGAATCGTTTATTCTGTAAAATGAGAATCAATAATAATAGTAGATATCTAAATATAAAATAAGTAAACATGAATAAAGTAAAAAAGAGCCTTCTTTTTTTTGAGTGTTACAAAACATGATTGGGTTCTTGAAAGTGGTGATTTTGAGGTGTTAATTGGGTGCCTCTAATCAAGATATAGGTTTGAAAAAAACAATAATAATTGATTAAATAAAAAGTTGAATAACCGGTTGATCTCCGGGTAAATTAATATTAACCACTTTTTGGCTATTGATTAAAATTATACAACAAAGTACGCAGTACTTATTGAGTCTCATTTTGATATTTTCCTTAACAGTATTGTGTCTTGTTTTTAATTAAAAAATTAAAATTAGTTGAAATTAAAATATTATAAACATATGAAAAAAAAGTATTTATATATTTTTATAGGCCTAGCATTTAGTTCTGTACTATTTACTTCTTGTAAAAAGCAAAACAGTTTTGATGATAAACAACCAAACAAAGATCAAGCGATCTATAAAGATCCGAATGCAGACATTAATGATAGAGTTAATGACCTTCTTTCAAAGATGACTTTGGAAGAAAAGACTATGCAACTTAATTCGGCATCTATACGTAAATCTGCGGCCGTAGAGGAAGGCGTAGAGCCTATTGAAAGTTCGATTGAAGAGCAGATAAAAAACGGAATCGGTTTTATCGAAAACACATTCGATCAACGCATGCCAGATCAAAGTGTGGATATGGTTAACAGTCTTCAGCACTATTTAAAAGACAAAACACGTCTTGGGATACCCGCAATTATTGGAACAGAATGCTTACATGGTCATGCAGGACGTAATTCTACGGTTTTTCCAACACCTTTAGCCATGGCATCAAGTTGGAATACAGAGCTTGTAAATGAAGTCTTTGATGTTATAGGTCGAGAATCAAGAGCAAGAGGTGGACATGAAGCTCACACTCCAGTTTTAGATATTGGCAGAGATCCACGATGGGGGCGTATTGAAGAAACATATGGGGAAGACACCTATTTGACAACGCAAATGGGACTTTCAATTATTTCAGGTTTACAAGGAGGTACTTCAGGAAATCCAGGGTTAACCCATGTTATTGCATCACCTAAACATTTTGCAGGTTATGGACAAGTAGAAGGTGGTAGAAATTTTGCAGCAACACCTATTGAAAGTAAAGTGCTTTTTGATGAAATATTACCACCTTTTAAAGCGGTTGTAGAACAAACTAATGCTTTGGGAATGATGGCATCGCATTGCGAAGTTGACGGCGTTCCAGCTCATGGGAATAAATGGCTCTTAACCGATTTGTTAAGAGAAACCTGGGGGTTTAACGGTATTGTGGTATCTGACTATAATGACATAAAACGTCTTGAAGAATTCCATCATATAGCAGCAACAACTCAAGATGCAGCAAAGTTAGGACTTATTGCAGGTATGGATATTGATCTACCTTCTTCATCGGCTTTTAAATACCTAAAAGAAGTGGTAGAGGAAAACCCAGAGCTTGAGAAACAACTTGATGCGAGTGTGAAAAGAATATTACGCTTAAAGTTTATGTTGGGTTTATTTGAAAATCCATTTACTGAAACAAAAGGTGTTAGTGATTTTATTGGTAATGAAAAACATGTGGCGCTGGCAGAAAAAATGGCGACAGAATCTATCGTTTTATTAAAAAATGCCAATAACCTTCTTCCTTTAAATTTAAAAGCCATTAAAAACATAGCTGTTATTGGTCCAAATGCCAAATCGGATGAAATGGGAACATATTCTATGATAAATGATGATGTTGTTAATATTTTGAAGGGGATAACGAATTACGTAGGTAAATCGGCTAAAGTTAATTACGCTGAAGGAGGCAAGATTGCCAAATTTGAAAGCATAAATGGACAGGATGCTTTAATAGAATATACAGAAGCAGAAGAAAAGGAATCGATAAACAAAGCCATTGATCTTGTTAAAGAATCAGATGTTGCCATTGTTTGTGTTGGTGGAAATGAAAAAACGAGTCGAGAAGCATTTTACAGGCCTGGAATTGCAGGAGATCGATCTTCAATAGATTTGCTGAGCAACCAGAATAAATTAGTAATGGATGCTATAGCTACAGGAAAGCCCGTAATCGTTGTATTAATGGGAGGAAGACCTTACGCAATTCCAGAAATTGCAGAAAAAGCCTCTACCATTGTAAATACCTTTTACCTAGGACAAACGAATGGAGATGCTTTGGCAAAAGTGATTTTCGGGGATGTAAATCCATCCGGAAAACTAACCGTTAGCATGCTACATTCTGCGGGTCAGATTCCATTTTATTATTCTATGAAAGCAAACTCTTTCTATAAAGGATACTGGGAAACACCACCAACTCCAGTGTATGCATTTGGTCATGGGTTGTCGTATACATCGTTTGAGTACTCAGATTTAAACATTGAAAAAGAAATCTTTGGAATAAACGAAGCAGTTACATTTTCTGTAAAAGTGAAAAATACAGGAAAAATAGATGGTGCTGAAGTTACACAAATATATTTTAGAGATAAAGTGGCTTCTGTAACACGCCCTGCACAATTGTTAGTGCGATTCGAGAAAGTATGGTTAAAAGCAGGTGAAGAAAAAACATTGACGTTTACTCTAAATCCAGAAAAAGATTTGTCATTTACCGGAATAGATTTAAAAAAGGTAGTTGAACCCGGTGATTTTAATTTGATGGTAGGAGCTGCTTCAGACGATATACGATTAGAGCAAACGTTTAGTTTAAAATAATTTAAAATCTTTGGAATGTACCAATTCCAGATAGCTCGATAATTTTGAGACTTATTTTAATAGATAATTGGTTTTACTTTTGTTAACTAATAATAAATCTTAATAAAATCAACTTATGAAAAATCTAATGTACCTCTTGACCATTTCTATATTTGTATTTAGCTGCAAAGAGAAAGAACCTGAAATTATAGTAAAATCAGAAACCATGCAACAGCAAAAAAACGAAACCAATGTGTTTTATCATTATTCTATTTGGGAAGCTTTTGTAAATAAAATTTACGATGGTACGTTAACAGCTTCAGAATTAAAACAAAAAGGAGATATCGGTTTAGGATCTTATAATGCTTTAAATGGGGAGTTAGTCATGTTAGATGGTATTTTGTATGAAGCTTTGGGCGACGGGACAGTTATTGTGGCAGAGGACAACGCTAAAATAGCCTATGCCAATAGTGTTTTTTATAATGAAGATAAATCCTTTAAATTAGAAAATACCGTTAACTACGACAGTCTTAGAAAGCAGCTTAACGAAAAAATTAACTCTAAAAATTACTTTTATGCCTTTAAAATTCATGGTACGTTTGAAACCTTAAAATTGGGAGGTGTTCCAAAACAAGAAAAACCATACACCCAAGGTTTGGATGTTTTAATCCCCAATCGTCCTGTTTTTGATAAAGAAAATATCACAGGAACTATGGTTGGTTTTTTCTGTCCGGAGTTTATTGGTAAAATTAATGTGGCAGGATATCATTTGCATTTTGTGTCCGATGATAAAAAATCTGCAGGTCATGTAATGGAATTTTCAAACGCCTCAAATTTAACTGGTGGTTTTGATGAAATAAGTAAATATCAATTTGATTTACCTGAGACTCCAGAGTATGATGCCGTTAACTTGGAGAAGTCCTTTCAGTATAATAAAAAGTAACTGTTCAGTTTTAATTATTAGTTTGATGGGATTACTCGTAAAAAAAGCCAATATCAGGTATTTTGAAATTTAAGTTCTTTTTCAGTAGAGAACAGAACAGTTACGTTAAACCGTATAATTATATTTAGTTTTTTGGTTTCAATAAATAAAAAACAAATATAATTACATGAAAAGCATTCAAAAATTAGCATTTCTAAATGTACTATTAATAATCTGTAGTAGCTCATCTTCAGCGTTCGCACAACACATTAAAGTAGATGATTTGGTGACCGAGTATCATAAAAATCCGATAGGTATAGATGTTGAAAAACCACGTTTAAGTTGGAAGTTAGTTTCTGAAACCTATGATGTTATTCAAACTGCCTACGAAATTCGTGTGTCGAATGCAGAATCTGGATTAGAAAAAGAAAAGGAGTTAATATGGTCTTCTGGAAAGATAGAATCAGACCAATCTACTAATATAAGCTATGAAGGACGAGACTTAAATTCGTCTGAACGTGTGTATTGGCAGGTTCGTGTTTGGGACAATAAAAACAAAACAAGTGCTTGGAGTGCTGTTTCTTTTTGGGAAATGGGCGTGCTTAATCAGAACGTTTGGAAAGCAGATTGGATTACCATGAAGGGGGAAGAAAAATCTAAAACTTCTTTGCCTAGTCAATATTACAGAAAAGATTTTTCGGTTTCTAAAGACGTTAGCTCTGCAAGAGTGTATGTTACCTCTTTAGGATTGTACCACATGTTTATTAATGGGGAAAAAGTTGGTGATCAGGAATTTACACCAGGATTTACAAGTTATAAAAAACGTATTCAATACCAGACTTACGATGTCACTAAAATGCTTAAAAAAGACAATGCTATTGGTGCTATTGTTGGCGATGGTTGGTATCGTGGGTATTTAGGTTGGGACGGATTGCGTAGTTATTATGGCGATACTTTGGGGTTGTTTGCACAGTTACATGTCAATTATAAGGATGGGACAAGTGAAACAATTACAACAAACGATACCTGGAAATCGAGTTACGGACCTATTCAAAAATCAGATATTTATAATGGAGAAACCTACGATGCAAGATTAGAAATGACAGGATGGGCAACTGCTAATTTTGATGATTCAAAATGGAAACAAACAACCGTTTTAAATCATTCAAAAGATATTTTAGTTGCTTCAAACGGATTGCCTGTAAAAATAACACAAGAAATTAAACCTGTAAAAACGATTACAACGCCAACAGGAGAATTGGTTTTCGACTTGGGGCAAAATATAGTTGGTTGGGCACAAATTAAAGTTCAAGGAAAGAAAGGAGATACCATTACCTTAAAATTTGCTGAGGTATTAGACAAGGAAGGGAATTTTTTTACTAAGAATTTAAGAGCTGCTGAGGCGACAGATCGTTTTATTTTGAAAGGAGATGACGTTGAAGTTTTTCAACCACATTTTACCTTTCATGGATTCCGTTTTATAAAAGTTGAAGGAGCAACACCTGTAGCAAACGATATTATAGGGATGGTTATTCATTCAGATATGAAAGAAACCGGAACATTTACAACTTCAGATCCTTTAATTAACCAATTGCAAAGTAACATTCAATGGGGACAACGTGATAATTTTTTAGATATTCCGACAGATTGCCCGCAACGTGATGAACGTGTGGGGTGGACCGGAGATACGCAAGTCTTTAGTATGACTGCGGGGTTTAACTTTAACGTTGCATCATTTTATACTAAATGGTTAAAAGATCTGGCTTTAGATCAACAACCAAATGGAGAAGTACCAAATGTTATTCCTGATATGTGGAATAATAAAATGGGAGGCACAACAGGTTGGGCAGATGCAGCCGTTATCGTACCATGGTCAGTGTATCAAACATATGGAGATACGAGAGTTTTAGAAGAGCAATATGAGAGTATGAAAGGGTGGATAGAATACATGAAAAAAAATGCAGGCAATAATTATTTATGGGATCAGGATCGATGGCATTGGGGAGATTGGTTGGCGTTTCATTCAGAAAATCCAGATTATGCAGGTTCTGTTACCGAAAAAGATTTAATCGCGACTGCCTATTTTAAATATTCAACAACTTTATTTAGTCAGATAGCTGAGGTGTTAGGACATAATGAGGATGCTAAAACATATGCAGCTCTTGCAGAAAAAATAAAGGAAGCTTTCATTCAAGAATATATTACACCAAACGGGAGGTTAATGTCGCACACGCAAACAGCTTATGCTTTGGCTTTATCTTTTGATTTAGTCCCAGAAAATCTAATTCAAAAATCGGCTGATTATTTTGCTGCCGATGTTGAAAAATTTGGTCATTTAACCACTGGTTTTTTAGGAACACCATTACTGTGTTCTACATTATCTAAAATAGGAAGAGACGATTTAGCGTTTATGTTATTAAACCGAAAAGAATATCCGTCATGGTTGTATCCTGTAACTCAGGGAGCAACTACTATTTGGGAACGTTGGGATACTCAAAAACCTGATGGAACAATTATAGATGGTATGAATAGTTTTAACCATTACGCATATGGGGCTATTGGAGAATGGATGTACAGCCACATTGCAGGCTTACAGATAGATTCTAAAAATCCAGGTTATAAACATACAATTTTAAGTCCGCATCCAGGAGGAGGTTTAACCTATGCAAAAGCAGAAACAGAATCGCTTTACGGCACTGTAGCTTCAGAATGGAGTATTGAAAAAGGAGTCATGACTTATAAGATTGTAGTTCCTGCAAATACGACAGCAACTGTTATTTTGCCAAACGCAACGTCTAAAAATGTAGCTGTTAATAGTGAAAAAGGAAAAATGATTAAAAGTGTTGAATTGATTCAACGTGATACGACTTCCACGACAGAATTAGGTTCAGGGACTTATGTTTTTAGTTATAAAATGGATAGTAAAAAGTAATAAACCAAGTGATTAATAAACAAATTTAGCTCATGAATTTCTTCTTAATTGAAGTTTTTTGTGGGCTATTTATATAATTTCTATGCAGTTTGAAAACGAAAAATATAAGTCGTTATTGTTTTAATCATTTGCATCAATGAATATTTAAAAAGTATATATATGACAAATTTTCCAAAATTTTCACTCCGAAATATTTTTAAAAGCATTTTAGTGTTACTGATTATTTGTTCTACTTTTAGCTGTGATAAATCGCATACTAAGTCAGGAAAACAAGTTGTTACTTATCCTGAAAACTTACAAACACTTCATCAAAATATAATCGATTATTATCTTAGTTTTCCTGTTGACACTGTGCAAGTTGAAAATTTACAGCTACGATTACAAGACGACGGGGCTTGGCCAACTCTAATAGATTATACCAACACTGCAAGAGGGAATTGGCCTGTAAAAGAGCATTTAGAGCATGTGCAAACTTTAGCGAAGGCATACCAAACAAAAGAATCCAAATTTTATCATGATGCAAATTTATCAGCTCAGATTCAAAAATCATTAAATTATTGGCTGGAACACGATTTTTTAAGCACCAATTGGTGGGATCAGCATATTGGTGTTCCTGAACTATTAGCACCTACGCTTTTTTTAATGGAGGATGAATTGTCGCAACAACAAATAGAGCAATCTTTAGTGCTATTACGTCGAGCTAAAATTAAAATGACGGGACAAAATAAAGTTTGGCTTTCCGGTAATGTATTGATGCGCTCTTTATTATCGCGTGATATAGATTCTGTAGCTATTGCGAGTAAAGCCATTCAAGACGAATTGAAAATAGCCAATGGTGTAGGGATTAAAGCCGATTATTCGTATCACGAACATGGGGCACAATTGCAGTTTGGTAATTACGGATTGTCATATCTAGAAGATATGATAAAATGGTTTTCCATAGTTAATAATACAGATTATCAATTCCATAAAAATAAAATTGAAGTTTTACGTAATTTCGTTTTAGAAGGTCAGCAATGGGTGATTTTTAAGGAGAAAATGGATGTTAACGCTTCAGGTAGACAAATTTTTAAAGATGAACCAGAAAGTAAATATTTGCGTTTAAAGGCTTGTATCGAGAAAATGGAAGCCATAGATTCTAATGATACTGAAGCATACAAAAATGCTATGAATTCCGAGGTTCTAACTGGAGATAAACATTTTTGGGAGTCCGATTTTCATGTGCACCGTCGTCCAGATTTTTACTTTTCTGTAAAGATGAGTTCCGAACGTGTTATTGGTACAGAATCGGTAAATAAAGAAAATATTCAAGGCTATTATTTAGGCGATGGTGCTACTTTACTATATGCTAATGGCGATGAATATAACAATGTGTTTCCTTTTTGGAATTGGAAAAAAGTTCCCGGAACTACAGTTATTCAAGATACTTCAGCTTTACCAATTATCAAAGCTTGGGATTTTAAAACGAATGGTGTTTTTGTTGGGGGAGTTACTAATGGAGAAGATGGTGTTTCTGTAATGGATTATGATCGCGATGGTTTAAAAGCACACAAATCGTGGTTTATGTTTGGAGATAAAATAGTGTGTTTGGGTAGCAGCATTCAGGCGAATACTAACTTTCCTGTAGCTACAACTATAAATCAAGTATTCTTAAAGCCAGATCTTATGGTTAGTCAGAATGAAAAGATTAGTGGGCAATTAGAAAAAAATCAATCATTATCCCCAGATTGGATTATGCATGATGGAACGGGTTACCTTTTTCCTGAAGGCGGAAAAGTAAACATTGAAACTCGTTTTCTAGAAGGCAGCTGGAACAAAGTCGCCAAAAGATACCGTCCAGAAATTTTAACAGAAAGCATATTAAGAATGTGGTTCAATCATGGTGAAAACCCAAAGGATGAAAATTATAGTTATGTTTTGGTTCCTCATGCTACAAAAGATGACATGCTAGACTTGCATAAAAACAATCCTTTTGAAATACTAAATCTAAAAAGACAACAATCTGTTGTAAATACCAAAGAAAATTTAGCAGGAGTTGTTTTTTATGAACCAGGAAATTCAAAAATATTTGGAGGTGTTTCAGTAGATAAACCTTGTGTGATTTTGCTTAAAAAGCTAGATGTAGGTTTGGAAGTTTCTGTTAGTGACCCGACACATAAAATAAAAGCTATAAATCTTATTTTTAATGGAAATTATCAAGGTGAATTTGCAACAAATCAACAAAATAAAACTGTTGTTTCATTACAATTTCCTCAAAATAATCAGGCAGGAAAATCAACTACATTTCTATTAAGGAATAAATAAAAATTAGATTACATATCCATATGATCTCAGATTTTAAACAGTATTTTCAATTACTATGTTTTTTTTGTGTCACGGCACTGTCTGCACAGCCTGATTCGACCTATATAAATAAAATAAGAGGCGAGGTAGATACGTCTTGGTTGCTTACTATAGGGAATGATATTCCTCCTGCTACTTTAGAGTGGAATTTGCAAACAGCACCTGGGTTTAAAATGCTTTCTGAAAACGCACGTAACTCAGCAGTTTTAGAAAACTCATGGATTTTTTTTCCCATCATAAATGGTAAACCTGTTGCGGATGGAGAAAAAGTAACCTTGCCTCATGATTTTGATAGAGGAGAAAGAGATTATGTTTCTGGATGGTATCTGTCAAACTATAAACTTTCAAAACACAAAAACAAACGTTATGTTTTAAAACTTAATAGAATTCAGTTATTCAGTGAAGTTTATGTAAACGGTAAACTTATAGGACATCATTTTGGAGGGTATACACCTTTTGATTTTGATATTACAACGGCTCTAGAATCAGGAAATAACACCATTGCTATTTTTGTGCGCGATCAAAGTGCTGCTTTAGATGGTGGTAAGATATACAACCAAGTAGGTGTTACAAGATTGGGAAATTACAATCCAGATGGAGGTAATAAATTAAAAGGAGGTATAGAAAGTAGTATTGTTTTAGAAGAACAAGAAGAGGTGCATTTAGATAATATATTTGTAAAAACATCGACCAGAAAAAATACTTTAGAAATTAATTATGATATAGTAGCAAAAAAACTAACAACTGCAAAGGTGAGTTTTGAAGTGTTCAAGTGGCCTAATGGAGAAAGAGTAGCGTTAGAAATTCCCGAAGTTCATCTTAAAAAAGAAGATACAAGTAAGCAAACTTTAAAAGTAAATTGGAAGAACCCAAAATTATGGAGCCCCAATCACCCTAATCTGTATGTGCTTAGAACAACTTTAAAAAACGGTAAAAAAACGGAAGTTGTAGATACACGTTTTGGATTTAGAGAGTTTTGGATTGAAGAAAAGCAATTTGTGTTGAATGGAGTTCCTGCGCGTTTGCTAGGCCAATCGCATTACAGAAGTAGTGTTGAAGATATCGATTATCATCGGGAAACATTTTTAATGCATAAAAAAGTGTTTGAGGTAAATTCTTGTAGAATTCATGCCACCATGCCACCCAATGAGATTATGTATGCTGCCGATGAAGCAGGCATTTTATTAATAGATCAGTCGGCTATTTGGTCGGTTAATAAACCATTTTATTCTAGTGGAGGTGATTGGTTTGCTAAAAATATCGCTAAAGAATTTGAAGAGTGGGTAAAGCGAGATAGAAATAATCCATCGGTAGTTATTTGGGATGTAGAAAATGAAATGTTGCGTTTTAATTTTGGGACATACGAATGGATTCAATATTTACCAGATTATATTAAAAAGTTTGATAATTCAAGACCAATTAATTATTCAGGAGCAGGTTGGTTTGATGACGAGCAAGAGATGATTTCGCTTCATATGCAAGAGCATTATACTAGAATTATGAAAGACTGGAAATCTAAAGGAACACGTCCGTTAATTATGGGGGAATTTTGGGTTGGAGGCAGATCGGAGCAACGTTTGTCTAATTCCCCAGAGTTTTCATCGGTCTTAGATCGAAATATAGAGGAAGCAAAACTATACGAAGAGAAGTTTTTAGAAATGCGAAATATTGGTGTTGCAGGAGTTATGCCTTTTAGAACAGGCTTACTTGCTTTTGATAAGAATCCGATTGAAAATGGCAGTGTTTTTGAGTTTTCTAATCATTCAAAAATATATGCACAACCAGAAGTTGTGCTTCAAAAAATGCGACATGGTTTACAACCTGTAACAACATTCTTCTGGCCTAGACAAACCTATGTTGCAACAACAGAGTTATTAAAAAAAGAGTTAGTCGTTTGTAATGATAGTGAAACTGAAAATACATTTACGGTGACATGGAATTGGTTAGAAAATAAATATACAAAGCAAGTGGTTTTAAAACCCGGTAGCCAGGAACGTATTGCTTTAAATTTAGCATCAACAAATAAGAATAGCACTTTAACTGCCTCTATAACTTTGGGTAATAAACAAATTTCTGCAGATACACTTTTGATACAACCTTTTGTTCAACCCGTTCTACATCAATCTAAAAAAATTCAAGTTTATAAAGATGATATACTAGTCGATAGGTTGAAAGAAGCCGGATTAGATGCTTTTTCATCTGAAAAAATCCCAACAGTAAAAGATAATGTTATTTGGTTGTTTCCAGAACATGCTAATAACCGTGAATTAACAACGCATAAAAAAGAAATAGAGACGTATTTAAAAAATGGAGGTGCTGTTTTAAGTCTAAAACAAGACCAAGCGCCTAACTGGTATCCTATTAAGTTTCAGTTTAGTTCTGCAAATCAATCCAACTTGCATAATTATGCTAAAATGGGATGGGAAGGATTGAATAAAGATTTGTTTTTTTCTACCGAAGCACCTATTTATGACCGGTCCCATCCTGTTTTTAAAGGTTTAAATACGGATAAATTACAAGGTTGGAGTCCTTATGATAATCGTGTAGCAGATGATGTTTTTGCACGTCCATCGAGTAACAATAAATACGAACAAGGAAATTGGACAACACTTTCTGGAGGTACTCGAAGAGAACAAGTGAGTTTAGCAGAAGTGTTTTATGGAAAGGGAATATTGTTAACCTGCCAGTTAAACGTTATCGATAATTTAAAAAATAAGCAAGCGAGCGGATTGTTTGTAAATATGATTAATTATTTGTCGAATAGAAAACCAGAATTACTGAAAGGGAAAGTGCAAATTGCAGGAGATAAAAGTACTGCTGATTTGTCGAAATTATTAGGAACGACACCATCGGTTTTTAAAGGAGCCAAAGCAGATGATGGCGATTATATGTTGGTTTTTGATGGGGCAACTATAGAAGAAATAAAAGCTTGGGTTACAAAAGGTGGGCAAGTATTGGTCATGTCTCCTACAGTAGCAAATGAGTTTAACGATGTGAATATTGGTCATTCAGATATTGGTTTTTTTGCGACTAAAATTAATGAAGAACCTATTTTAAACGGTGTTTCCTCTGCAAATTTTATGTCCACCAAAACAGCTTTAGCACAAAGTTATTTTAGCACATTACCAAAAAATGCCAAAGTTGTTTTACAAGGTTTTGAATCTAATTCTACGTTTTGGAAAGTTGAAAAAGCACATCCTATTATGGTTTCGATTCCTTTTGAAGGCAAAGACATATTGTTGTCAACACTACAGTTTTCTGAAAAACCTATCGCTTCTCAACAAGAATTTTTAGCTCAAATTTTAACTAATTGTGGCGTGTCTATTTCTTTTTTAGAAATACCAGAACTAACTAAAGTTTCCATTAAAAAAACGGTACCAATTACTGTAGATGGGAATTTAGAAGAATGGATAGAGGACATGGAAGATAAGTTTGTAACACAATATATTCATGCAGAACCTATGTATTTAACTTCTGAAAATACAATTGAAGGCCCACAGATCTTTGATTTGAATTTATCGGCTATCGATTATATAATGTGGAACGAAAATACATTGAATATTGCTGGTGTTGTTTTTATGGAGGAGATGTTTTTTGGTGGTGAAAATTATCCAAGACCTAAAAATTATAAACAACAAATATTGTGGAACGATGATGTGATTATTGTTGAAGTAATAAACGGAAAAGCAACTGTTTTAATAAATGGTAAATCCTCAGGGAATTTATTAATAGCAACTGGAATTATTAAAGCAGAAGATATGACGGATGCTACTAAATTACAATTCAACTATATTCATGCCAGTGGTAAAATTAATACTTGGAATAAAATGAAAGGACAGACTTTTGAGTTGCAAATTCCTTGGGATTTATTAAAAACAAAACCGACTGATATAAAAGGGCAAGCATTAATTACGTTAGAAAATAAAGAAAATAAAATTCAAATGCCATTAAAGGGGGATAAAATAGATAAAACCAATTGGTTGCCTTTAGAAATTAAGGAGAGTAACTAGTTAATATAGAGTAAAAAGGAAATAATTAGTACATAAATATTATTACTATCGGTGGTTCTAAGTGGTAATCTATGTGTAGAATCAGGAATTAGAAGCTGATAAAAATGTTTAAGTAATGTTAGTGTCTAATCATATTCTAATTTGTTATGAAGGAGCCTTTAAAGAGGATTGTTAAGATTATCTGTTTTTAGGAGTATCTATAGAAATCGTATATAAAAAGAATAGAAAAAGATAATTAACTAGTACTTTTTAAAAATATGAAAGAGTGAAAATTTTACTATGTGTACTTTTATTATTTTTCTGTATTAGGGCTGACATGAGTGAATATCATGTGTCAGTAACAGGAAATGACTCTAACAAATGCACCTAGGAGGAGCTTTTTAGAAACATATATACGGTTGCCAAAATTGCGAGTTAAGGGTTCTGTTTGAGGCTCTATTTGAAAAAACAGATGGAACGCCTTATTTTTTATACACTAGAGACTAGAAAAACCTGTACCTGGTCCTATTGAAAAAACTAAAAATAGTTTAGTGGTATACAAGATTTGTTGAAATATTAAAAGTGAATACATGTTCTATTCGGTTTTAAGGATCTACTAATTCGTTTGAAACGAAAGCAACAGATATAAAAGAAAAAATGTTAATTAAATTAGAAAATAAAGTCCATACAATGGATGAATTGTCTTTATAGTTTTAATGAGGGCTAATGTTTATTATTAGAATATCACTCATTCAGTGGTTATATTAAGATTATTGGGTTTTTAATTATGAATAGTTGAATTTAAATATATTTTTATTTAGGTTTATATAATTTTATAGATTTTTTTAGTATACTATTTTTTTGAATAAAAAGTATCATGAGTTATATGCGGTATCTTTTCATTAACATTATATTGATTTTGCTACCCATTTGTTTATTGGGGCAGGCAAACGATTTTCATTTTAAACATTTATCTGTGCCAGACGGACTTTCTAATATTTCTGTAATTGCAATGGAGCAGGATGATCAGGGACAAATGTGGTTTGGTACAAGAAACGGACTTAATAAATATAACGGTAACGAATTTGTTGTTTATCGAAATAACCCTGCAGATTCTACAAGTATTAGCGATAGTGATATTTTATCTGTTTTAGAAGATAAAACTGGAGATATTTGGGTTGGAACGTATCATGGATTAAATAAATATGATCCCGTTAAGAATGTTTTTAAACGCTATTTTCAGACAGAAAAACCTAATTCATTATGTAACAATGTCATTATTTGTAGTAAAGAAATGCCTAACGGAGAAATCTGGTTTGGTACGGCAAATGGTATTTCAATATATAGTAAAATTAGAGATGATTTTATAAATATAAATTATTCAGAAGGTAACAGTTCAGGTTTGCCGTACAAAAACATCCAACGTATTTTTTTGGATTCAAATAATCAGGTTTGGGTTGCAACTGCTTCAGGTTTTGCTAAATTAATAAAAAGGGAAGATACTGAGTTTGTGTTTAAACATTTTAAATGGGAACAATCAGTTCAAGATTTATTTATCCAGGATGTTATTGAAATTAAACCTCATTTATTAGGTTTAGCCACCAAGTATAATGGTTTTGTGCTTTTTAATACCATTGAAGAAAAATTTATTATTAATGAATATCCCGAAATTTCTGCAAATTCAGATATTCGCGTTTTGAAGAGTGCTAGCGATGGTAATATATGGTTAGGAACTGCCCATGGGGTGAAAATAATTACACCCTTTAATAAAGTTATAGATGTTAAGAAGAATAAAGTAAATTCTAGTGGTCTTAGCCAGAATTTTATTAAATCAATTTTTAAGGATAACAATGAATCTATATGGTTAGGTACCTATAGTGGTGGTGTCAATATCTGGAATGAAGCGAATGAGAATTTTGTAAATCTGAAAAATCATAACAATAATAATAACGTTGTAAATACGATTATTGCAGACGGGAATTCAAATCTGTATTTTGGAACTGAAGGTGGGGATATTAATATATGGAATAGAAAAACTAAGAAGTTGGATGGATTTAAAATAGAAGGAGATGGAGAGGTTCCTTTTTATCCAGTTCAGACTTTATTGCGGACTGAACCAAATCTATTATGGGTAGGAGTCCTAAATTATGGTTTGTTTGTTTATGACTCTCAATCTAAAACCATCCGGAAAGATATTATTTCTAAAGAATTAAAGGATTACTTAAGTAATACAGGAGTATATGTAATTAAAGAAGATAATAATGGTGGGCTTTGGATAGGTACATTTGGTAAAGGATTAATTAAATATAATCTTAAATCAAAAAAGTATACTGTTTTCGGGAATGCTATAGGCGAGGAACCATACCTTTCTACTAATATTATAAAAACAATATTAGTAGATTCTAACGAGGACATTTGGGCAGGAGGTTTAGGAGGTCTTAATAAATTGCAATTTAATAATGATGGTACCCATAAGATAACTAATTATTTTATAAATGATTTTACAGGAAGTAACATTAAAACGATTTATGAAGATGTAAATCAAACGATTTGGGTTGGTACAAATACAAAAGGATTACATAAATTTAATGAGGGTAAATTTGAAAAAGTAATCATAGATAAAGTAAATCCCGTTACCACAATTTTAACGATTTTAGAAGACAATCAAGGGATTCTATGGATAAGTAGTGATAGAGGTATAATCGCTTACAATCCATATGATAAAACATCAATCATTTATAGTCAGAAAGATGTGGCAAATACTTATGGTTTTAACCCTAACTCAGGTATACAAATAGATGATTTTTATTTTTATTTTGGTGGTTTAGATGGTGTCACATCATTTAATTCAAGAAAGATGGTAAAGAATAATTATGTGCCACAAGTCATACTTTCCGATTTGAAAATTAAAAATGAATCGGTTGAAATTGGGGATAAGAATGAGATTTTATTAAAAAACATTTCAAAGACTAAGGAGGTGGTATTAGATCATAATAATTCAAATTTTTCGATTAAGTATGCGATGCCAAATTTTATAAACCCAGAGAGTAATCATTTTGCTTATCGCCTTAAGGGTTTGGATGATTCTTGGATTTACACAAAGAATACAGAAGCATTTTATACCATACAAAATCCAGGAACGTATACTTTCGAAGTTAAAGGAGCGAACGGAGATGAGGTTTGGAATGCGGATCCTACCACTCTAAAAATTGTAGTAAAAGCAGCACCTTGGAAAAGTTGGTGGGCTTTATTAATTTATGGCACTTTAATAATATTGTCACTGTTAGCTTTATTTTGGATTTTGAAATCTAAATCCGAGTTAAAGCATGAGTTAAACTTGGAGTCTGTAGAAAAAGAACGAAATAAGGAGATTCATAATGCTAAACTTGAGTTTTTTACTAATATATCTCATGAATTTAGAACCCCTTTAACATTGATTTTAGGTCCTTTACAGCAAATTTTAGCAGGTTACAATGGAACCAATGCTATGTATAAGAAATTATTGGTTATAGAAAGTAGCGCTAATCATTTACTACAACTCATTAATCGATTAATGGACTTTAGAAAATTAGAAAATAATCAATCTAGTTTAGAAACAGCCGAAGGTAATGTAGTGAAATTTTTACACGAAATATTTTTATCGTTTACAGAGTATGCTAAAGATGGTAATTATAGTTATAATTTTAATAGTTCTGACGATCAAATTTTACTGTATTATGATCGCTATAAATTAGAACGCGTTTTTTATAATTTAATATCTAATGCCTTTAGATACACTCCAAAAGGGGGCTGTATTTCTATAAGCATATCAAAGAGTGAAAATAATATTTCTATACAAGTAGAAGATTCAGGAGTTGGTATTTCTGAAGAAAATATAGATAAAATTTTCGATCGTTTTTTTGAAGTTTCAATTCATAATAATCCTGAAAAAAACTACAATAAGGGTACCGGAATTGGCTTATCTATAGCAAATAATATTGTAAAACTTCATAAAGGGATTATTACAGTCCTTAACAAAGACAGTGGAGGTGTTGTTTTTAGTGTTGTATTACCGTTAGGTAGAACACATCTTTCTGAAAATGAAATTCTAAAGGATTTTAAAATGAGTGACGATGTTACTCAATATGTTTCTCAACTTGAAACTACAGAAATACAGTTTGAAGACGATGTATCAGATTTAGTTTCTAAAGAAAAAAAATATACTATTTTACTCGTAGAAGACAATAAATCACTTCGTTCTTTTATGAAAGAACTCCTTAAAAAGGATTATAATATTCTTCAAGCAGAAAATGGGAAAATTGCGCTAAAAAAAGCTAAAAAGTACCTTCCGGATTTAATCGTCAGCGATGTCGTTATGCCCGAAATGGTTGGGACAGAATTATGTTCTGCAATTAAGGATAATCTTAAAACAAGTCATATTCCTGTTATTTTATTAACTTCCAGAACGTCCTTAATCTACAAGTTCGAAGGTTTAGAAAGTGGAGCAGACGATTATATTAGTAAACCATTTAATCTAAAGGAGTTTAAATTAAGAATCAAAAACCTATTAGAATCTAAACAACGTTTAAAAGATAAGTTCTCTAATGAAGATGTCTTTGTGCCAAGTGAAATTGCTGTAACATCTTTAGATGAAGATTTACTTAAAAAAGCGTTTAAAATTGTTGAAGATAATTTAGGAAATGAAGATTTTGATATCCCTCAGTTTCATTCAGAGTTAGGTGTTAGTCGTTCTATGCTATTTACAAAAATAAAAGCATGGACAAACTTCACACCTAACGAATTTATTCGTGAAATTAGACTGAAGAGCGCAGCACAATTATTAGAACAAAATAAAATAAATGTTGCACAAGTAGGATATATGGTTGGTTTTCGAAGACCTAAATACTTCACTAAATGTTTTCAGAAAAAATACGGTTTAACACCTACTCAATTTGTCGATAAATTTATTGATGAAAAAGATGTCTAAATTTTTTTATTTGGATGAAACCAAATGCTTTTTTTTACTTATTTAAACTATTGAAAACCATCTATTGGGTTTAAAATTTAATCTAGAATTTTAAATTCATATTATGAAACTATCAAAACCCGAGTTTTATTTTGCGATTTATTTCGGAGGTTATATTTAAATATGGCGTAGTTTCTTCTTGTATTTTAATTGAAAATTTATTTTCAATGTTTTTCTTTTATGGTGTTTGAACAGCACAGTACAGAACTCTTAATTATATCAAATTAATAACTTAGCTAGATCAATACAAAAAGTATTCTAAATAATTCTTGTATTGACTATAATTTAATTGATTTAACGAATATGAATAATTGTTTTTTATGTGTTTTTCGATATATATACTGTATTGCTTTTCTTTTAGCGGTTTCATCTTGTGGTAGTGAAAATGGCGATATTGGGAATGCTTCAAAAGAAGTTAGAACAAAATATAACTTTAATCCAGATTGGAAATTTATTAAAGACAATCCTGAAAATGCTCAGGATACCAGTTTTGTAGATACAGAATGGGCCACGATAAGTTGTCCGCATACATTTAATGACATCGATACTTTCGACGATATGAGCATTGGCCATCACATTGGAGAAATTAATCAATGGCGTGGTACCGTTTGGTATAGAAAGCATTTTAAGTTACCAGAATCGGATACAGGAAAAAAAGTGTTTATCGAATTTGAATCTGTTCGTCAAATTGCAGATGTTTTTATAAATGGTATTCATTTAGGACAAAATCAAACTGGTTTTATTCCTTTTGGATACGATTTAACCCCGTATTTAAAATTTGGAGACAATGTTGAAAATGTAATCGCGGTTAAAGTAAATAACGATCGTGGTGAAGATTTTAGAGATAATGACCCTTTGGTTTGGAATCACGAACATTGGCACCCAACACATGGTGGTATTTATAGAAACGTGTTTCTTTATACAATGGATCCTTTACACATTACATTACCACTATACGATAATTTAAAAACAGTCGGGACTTATGTTTATGCTGAAAATATTAGCGATACTAATGCAGATGTAACAGTTAATGCCGAAATCCAAAATGAGTATACAGAAGCGAAGACCGTAACTGTTATATCAAAAATCATGGATAATGAAGGTGAAGTTGTCCACACTATGAATACTGAAAAAACCGTTCCAGCTGGTGAAAAACTTATGTTTACTTCAATAGGGAAACTCGTGAATCCTCAACTTTGGTATACGCGCCATCCTTATATGTATAATGTAATTACCGAGGTTTTAGAAAATGGAGTTGTTTTAGATAATTACGAAACACCTTTGGGTATTCGCAGTTTCGATTTCAATAAAGACACCGGTTTTTGGAATAATGGTGAGTATACCAAATTACATGGTTGGGGGCAAAAACCAACAAATACTTGGGCTGGTTTAGGAGCCGCTTTGCCAGACTGGTTAAGAGATTATACGTATAAACTTATGGATGAAGCCGGAGGGAATTTCATCCGTTGGGGACATTCTGCAGGTTCTCCATCAGAAATCGCTATGGGAGATAAGTATGGTTTTGTAACGTTAATGCCAGGTGTTTCAGGTGAATCTCAAGATGAAGGTGAAACGTGGGATATTCGTATTAAAGCCTTTAGAGATATGATTGTGTATTATCGCAATCACCCATCTATATTTATTTGGGAAGGTGGTAACTGGGCAGAAACGGAAGCACATTATAAAGAGATTTTAGAGGTTATTGATACGTACGATCCGAATGGAAAACGTTTAATGGGTAACAGACGGGCCGATGTTAAAAATGATTCTGAAGGCTATGTGTCTATAGAAATTGGTACCGAAGGTTGGGAACGTGAATATGCAGATCTTCCAATTATTGAAAGTGAATATATGAGAGATGAAGCCCCAAGACGTATTTGGGACAAACAATCTCCAGACGATAATTTTTGGGATAACCCAAATTTATATAAAAACACGTATAAGTTTGGATCTGAAGAGTTTGCGGTAAGACAAGCAGATCACTGGTGGAATAAAATGGGTAAAAAATCGTACCATAGTGGTGGCGCTAATTGGATATTTTCTGATGGACCGCACGGTGGACGTTGTCCAACAGAAGTGACCAGAGCCAGTGGAGAGGTAGATGCTGTCCGACTTCCTAAAGAAGCCTTTTACGCATTAAAAGCGATGTGGAGACCAGAACCCCAAGTGCATGTTGTAGGGCATTGGAACTATGAAAAAGGAACGAAGAAAGACATGTATGTTATTTCTAACTGTGCTTCGGTAAAATTATATGTGAATGGTGAATTAATAGGAATAGATAATGAGCCAGACAATGGTTATGTGTATAAGTTTTCTGATGTGGCATGGCAAGCCGGAGATATTAAAGTTGAAGGTTACATTAAAGATGAATTACAAGTGTCTCAAACAAAAAGCACCGTTGGAGCACCTGTAGCTATTAAATTGACGCCTATAACAGGACCTCAAGGTTGGAGAGCCGATGGGTCTGATGTGACACTAGTAGATTTTGAAGTTGTAGATAAAGAAGGAAATAGATGTCCATTAGATGCGGATCGTGTCGATTTTACAATTTCTGGACCTGGAATTTGGAGAGGGGGCTACAATAGTGGAAAAGCTAAAAGCACTAATAATTTGTATTTAGATACAGAAGCAGGAATAAATCGTATCGCAGTACGTTCGTTATTAGAAGCCGGAACCGTGACTATTACAGCAAACCGTGAAGGATTAGAACCGGCAACCTTAGATATTACATCTACGGAAATATTATTGAAGGACGGTTTAACTACTGAACTACCACAAGTTTATAACGAACCTTTAGGCGATGCCGAACCATTGCCAGTTCACGTTCCAGAGATGCCAGTATATGAGCCTGAAAAACAAAATAAAAGTAATTTATTTTCTAAGTTTAGTTATACAGGCGATGCCAAGGCGATGCTAAGAACGACTATGGATTGGGGTAAAAAAGCATATACAGACTTAGAATATAACTATACCGTAATTCCGGGTTATTTAAGAGGAGCAGAATATATTAGAACTCCAGATTCAGATAAAAGATATTGGGCAAGAGACCAATTACAATTTATTGCAGGAGTAGATATGGATATTTATGTAGGTCATGACGACCGTGTTTCGAGACCTGATTTTTTACTTAAAGATTATAAAGATACCGGAGACGATGTTAAATTGGGAGGTGTAACCATGTCACTTTTTAAGCGTACTGCAAAAGCAGGAGAAAGTATTATTATGGCAGGTAATAGTGATGGAGATGCGCCAAAAGAATGTCGTATGTATATAGTTATTGGTAAGGAAATTTAAAAAGAACATGTCACCTAATTCTATAAAGGGGAATAAGAAATCAATTATAACCATGCCTGTTTTTATTCACCTTTTGTTTTTTTTATGATACTTAATTAATATAAAAAGTAGGACTGATTATTATTTGATTTTTAAGTTGATTATCAGTTGGTAGTAGTTGATTGTTTTTTTGAGTCAAAAATTAGAGTGGTATTATATCTTTTATTGGACGATAGCAATTACAAAATGAGTCTTAATATAAATGATGAAAAAATCTATGTTAAAAGAGAAATTCAGTTTGCTAATGGAGTGAATTTTAAAGGTGATTGGGATTTTAATACATCTGATTATCAACAGTTAGATAGTTATACAATTCATGGACAAAAGGGAAGCATTACGTTTTTTTTACGGTGAAGAAGTGGTGTTGAATCGAGAAGTTATGAAAGAACGATTTTCTTTTAAAAATTCAGAGCAACTGCAACAACCTATGATTCAGTATACATTTTGCATATTTTTCAGTAAAAGAAAAAAATCCATCTTCGGTATAAGAAGTTTTATAGGTAATGAAAATCATGTAAGCTTTCTTCTCAATTAATTAAACATTTTATAAAAAAAAACTAAAGAATAATGAAAATAAAATTCATGGCAAAACATAGTATTATTGGTGTCTTTGTAATGTCAGTTTTCGCATTGCAAGCAAGTAAATTAATAGCTCAAAATAATCAAGAGTCCTCTAAAGATATTGAGTCTAAAATGGTAAAAGCACTAGAATGGCAAGAAGCACATCCCATATATGCCTATGCACCTACAGATTGGACCAATGGCGCTTATTATGCAGGAGTTGTTAAAGCACATGAGTCAACAAAGAATCAAATATTTTTGGCAGCTTTAAAAAACATGGGATATGTAAACGAATGGAAACCTTTTAATAGAGTACATCACGCTGATGATATTGCAATTTCTTATGCGTATTTATATGTTAGTACTACAAGAAAAAACTTAGTTAATTTAAAGCCTACAGAAGATTTTCTTCAAAAGCATTTACAAGGTTCTCATGCATGGAAAGAGCATGCTTCTAAAGATAAAATGGAGCAAACCTTATGGTGGTGGTGTGATGCTTTATTTATGGCGCCACCAGTAATTACGAGCTATGCGAAAGTAACTGGTGATACTTCTTATTTAGATGAAATGTATCCGTATTATAAGGAGACCTATGATTTGTTATACGATCAAAAAGAACATTTGTTTGCTAGAGATAGCCGTTTTTTATGGAAAGGGAATACTAAAGATAGAAAAGAAAAAAATGGAAATAAAATATTTTGGTCTCGCGGTAATGGTTGGGTAATTGGTGGCTTGGCTATGATATTAGAAGACATGCCTAAAGACTATAAGCATCGTGCATTTTATGAAAAATTATTTGTAGAGATGGCTAAAAGTATTAAAGCATTGCAACCAGAAGATGGTTTATGGAGAACGAGTTTATTATCTCCAGAATCTTTTAATCATGGGGAAGTAAGCGGTAGCGGATTTTTTACTTATGCTATGGCTTGGGGAATTAATAACGGTTTATTATCAAAAGATGAATTTCAACCAGCAGTTTTAAAAGCATGGAACGTATTGGAAACTTGTCAAAAAGAAAACGGTATGGTAGGCTGGGTACAAAATATAGGTTACGACCCTAGACCTGCAGATGCTGATAGCTGGCAAAACTATGGAACAGGAGCCTTTTTGTTAGCAGGGAGTGAAGTTTTAAAACTGAAAACGTATCAAAAATGAAAAGTATAGTTGCAATTAGTTTTCTGTCTTCAATATTACTTTTTTTAACATGTAATGCACAAAAAGTAAATCGAAGTATGGAAAGTGAAACTTCAACCAAAATAAAAATTAGCGAAACGGTTTTTATAGATTCAGTTTGGGCAGCCAATAAAGTGTCTTTCGATTTACATACTATTAATAACAAACAATTCGTCGCTTATTATAATAAAGACCGGTTTATGACTATTGCTTCTCGCAAATTGGATAGTAAGAAATGGGATAAAAAAATATTAAAAAATCAATTGATTTGGGACTCTCATAACTATGTTACTATGGGGTTTGACGATCAAGGATATATTCATGTAAGTGGAAATATGCATGCGATTCCTATTGTTTATTTTAGAAGTGAAAAACCTTACGATATTCAAAGCCTAAAACCTGTAAATTACATGACAGGTAAAAATGAAGATCGGGCAACATACCCTGAATTTTTCAATGGTCAAGATGGTCAACTCCTTTTTACTTATAGAAATGGTGGCTCTGGTAGCGGTAATACTTATGTGAACAAATATGATACAGATACAAAGTCTTGGAAAAGTTACACCAAAGGAGGTTTGTTTGAGGGAAAAGAAAAAGAGACCTCAAGATCGGCCTATTATAAAAACGTAAGAGATGAAAATGGTGTTTTTCATTATGTATGGATGTGGCGTTGGACGCCAATGGTAGAAACCTGTCATCAATTATCTTATGCTACTAGTCGCGATTTATTGCACTGGGAAAATGCAGCAGGAGATTTACTAAATCTGCCTTTTAAACCAGATATAAAAAAGATAATTGTAGATAATGTTCCCTCTGAAGGGGGGCTTCATAACGGAGCTTATAATATAATGCTTACATCTGATAACAAGCCTATTATTGGTTATATTAAATATGATGAGAAGGGGTTAACTCAGTTATATCTCACTCAATTTAAGAATGGACAATGGTTTACAAAGCAGATTAGTGATTGGGATTTTCGTTGGGAATTTAATGGTAGTGGCGATAAAATGAGTATTGGAGGGCGATTCGATTTTGTTTCCTGTGAAGAAAAAGACGTATTGGTAATTGATTGGAAAAATGAAACAGGGAATAATGGTCGATATATAGTCGGTTTAGATGATTTTGAACCAACAAAAAAAGAAGTGACGATTAAGCCTAAATATCCGAAATCAGTTTTTAAAAAGCAATCAAATAATCCGAAGTTATCAGTGAATATTGAGGATGATAAATCACCCAATGAAAATATAAAATATATTCTTCGTTGGGAAAGTGCTCCTAAAAGTCATCGTAAGAATGCACCAGCTGTTATCCCTGAAAAACCGTTAAGTGCTTTGTACTTGTTACATATTTAGAGATAAATGAAAAGATTAGCTTTTAGAATGCAACTTAAAAAAGGTCAAAAAGATGTGTATATCCAAAGACACAATGCTATTTGGTCAGAGTTAGAGCAACTACTTAAGGAATCGGGAATAAGTGAATATTCTATTTTTTTAGAGGAAGAAACCAACACGCTTTTTGCTTTTCAAAAAGTGGATGGGAATGTTAGTTCTCAAGAACTATCACAACATCCCATTATTAACAAATGGTGGGATTATATGGCAGATATAATGGAAGTAAACCCAGACAAATCACCAGTGTCAAAACCTCTTGAAGAAGTGTTCTATTTAAAAGGAGATAAGAATGATATATACTGAAGTAGATATTGTTATTACTATTCAGTATAATTTGAAAATCGCTAAAAAACCAATTGAAAAACAAGAACCTATGAAACGATATTTTTTAATGAGTTGGATGTTTTTTATTGCACTAATACAGACTTTTTATGCGCAAGACACTGCTGCAGAAGATTATTTTTTAAAAGGCAAATGGGATGCCATAAAAACTATAAATAGTCCTATTGCACGCCATGAATCTAGTTTTGTGAATGTGGGAAATCAGTTTTATTTACTCGGTGGTCGTCATATAAAACCCGTTTCTATTTATGATGTTCATACTAATATGTGGAGCGAAGGCGCAAAACCACCAGTAGAGATTCATCATTTTCAAGCAGTAGCCTATCAAGGAGAAATATATATGTTTGGGGCTATGACAGGAAAATATCCTTATGAGATTCCATTGCCTAATATTCTAATTTATAATCCAAAAGCAGATGCATGGCGTGAAGGTTCAGAAATTCCAAAAGCAAGACGACGCGGTTCTGCTGGGGTGGTTGTTCAAGATAGCAAAGCTTATATAATTAGTGGTATTGTTGATGGCCATAACAGCAAGCACGTGCATTGGGTGGATGCATACGATTTTAAAACTGAAAAATGGACCATTTTAGCCGATGCGCCAAGGCCAAGAGATCATTTTCATGCGGCCATTAAAGGAGGAAAAATTTATGCTGCGGGTGGACGAAATTCTTCATTTGCAACCAATCAAACCTTTCAATTAACCATTCCTGAAGTGGATGTTTATACTATTGAATCTAATAGCTGGACTTCTTTACCAAAGGAAAATAATATTGAAATACAACGTGCGGGAACATCTTGTGCGTTTTTAGGTGATGATTTAATTTTAATAGGAGGCGAGAGTATGTCGCAAAAAGAAGCACATAATCAGGTTGATGCTTACAATATAAAAACGAAAACATGGCGAAAGCTTAGTGCTCTAAATAGAGGTAGACACGGCTCGCAAGCTATCGTTTATAAGGATGCTATTTATATAGTGGCAGGAAGTGGAAGTAGAGGTGGTAAACCTGAATTAGAGTCTATGGAAAAATTTTCAATTAAAAATTTAAAACATTAAATATGAGGAAATCTAACATACTGGCCATTTTATTGATGTTGATAGTGTGTTGCTTTTCAAAAGCACAAACAAAAGAATCACTTCAAATAGCAGCTTTTAAAGACCCTTCAAAGGAATTTATGCCTATGCCCTTTTGGCACATGAATGGTGATTTAGAAGATGATGAAATTGTGAGGCAAATGAAAGATTCGCAGAAAATGAATTTTAGCGGATTAGCCATTCTACCGATGTATAATATGACGCCAGAATTTTTAAGTGAATCTTATTTTGAAAAATATAAACTCATTCTAGAAACGGCAAAAAAAATGGATATGAACATTGTTATGTATGATGACGTGGGGTTTCCAAGCGGTACTGCAGGAGGAAAGATAGAACGAGATTTTCCGCAATATGTTCGTAAAAGTTTAGAGAAGATAGAAATTCAAATAAAACAGCGTCCGTATTTTAAAAGTTTTATTCCGGCAGGTCATTTAATGGCTGTTGTAGCAATGGAAATGAATTCCAAAAAGCGTATTGATCTTGCCCCTTTTATTGAAAACAAACTATTAACATGGAACGTGCCAAAAGGTGGAGATTGGACGGTTCAATTTTACATGTGTACACCGGCAACATTTTGGAAAAGTTATATGCCTGTAGATGCCATGAATCCAGAAGCGGTGAATCAGTTTATAGACTTAACTTATAATGAATATGCAAAACGATTTAGCTCTTATTTTAAATACACCATTCAACTCACGTTCTTTGACGACGTCGGTTTTTTGAGAAAAGAACGAACTTGGACGGGTAAATTCAATGAAAAATTTGAAGAAGTCAATGGGTTTTCACCAACGGTATACTATCCTGCCTTGTGGTACGATATTGGAGAAGAAACCGAAGCTGCTCGTGTTGCTTTTTTTAACACCCGTTCTGAATTACTAGCGGAAGGCTATCCGAAACAAGTTAAAGGTTGGACTGAAAAATACGGATTAAAAAACACGGGACATCCACCAGGGAATTATGGTATTCAACCTGTAGATATGCATGGCGATATTTTTAAGTTTTTCAGATATACCGACCTTCCTTTAACGGATGCTATTATTGATTATGGTCATGGACGTGATGGTTTTAAGCTCATCAGTTCAGCTGCCGATTATTATGATAGACCCATCGTTTCAACCGAGGTTTTTGGAGCTTTTAAGGAAGCTATTGTTGATAAAAATATGTTGTATCGGACCACAATGGAATTGTTTGTGCGAGGTGTTAATTTTACCGTGCCACACGGCATGTGGTACAATCCTAAAAAAATTGGAATTCCACCTTTAATTTCTGCGGAAAGCAAGAAGTTAGCTCCCGTTCTACCAGATTTCAGTAATTATGTTGGTCGTTCTTGCTATATGCTGCAAGGCGGAAAACGCGTTTCAGAAATCGCTATTTTATATCCCATAGAAAGCTTGCAAGCAGGTTATTATTTTGATGCATCTGAAAATACAAAGCGAGCTGGAGCTTGGGCATATCCAGAAGCCGATTATCAAGAAATTGGTAGTATGTTAACCAATGAAATACGTCAAGATTTTACGTTTGTACATCCTGAATTCTTAATAGCAGATAAATATACAATTCAGGACGAAACATTACAATTGAATAATGAAACAAATCATCAAGCGTATAAAGTCATGATTATTCCTGGAGGCAAAGTCATCTCTGTAAAGGCGCTTCAAAAAATCAAGAAATTTTATGATGAAGGTGGTCAAGTTATAGCAACCACCCTGCTGCCATCAAAATCTTCAGAAAGAGGAAAAGATGCAGAAATAATTAAACTGGTTCAAGAATTATTTGGAACAGTTGCTGTTACAATTCCACAGATTCAAACCAATAAAAAAGGAGGAAAATCTGTTTTTATTGCGAATCCTTCCAAAGCAAATTTAGCTAAAATTTTGGCAGACCTTCACCCAAATCCGACGGTTTATTTTGACGCAAATCCTATAATAACAAGTGATTTGGGATTGTTTTCTTATATGCAAAAAGTAAAAGACGGTAAGAATATCTACTATTTTGCTAATTCAAGCGATCAAAAAATTAATACAACTGTTTATTTGAAAGAAATCGAAAGCGTACAAATTTGGAATCCAAATAATGGATCTATCTCTTCATTGGAAAAACTTGGAAGTATAAAAAGAAAAGGAGAAAACTACACCAGATTTAACCTAAAGCTAGAACCTGTAAGTAGTGTGTTCTATGTGGAGAAGTAGTAATTAATGTATAACTAAAACTAAAATGTTTTGAAAATTAAGAAAATAGCAATCCTATGTTTTATTGCCTTTTTAACTAAGTTTAATGTCATACAAGCTCAATCTAATAAATCCGATAGAGCGTTTTATGTAGACGCTTTGGTGAAAATAGCAGATCCTGTTTTAGAGGCATTAAGTAAAGACGAGCTAAAAAAAACGATGCCAGTGGAGGTTTCTTCTAATGCCGTGAATGATAGATCAAAGTTTACGTATTTAGAAGCTTTTGGAAGAACATTGTCGGGAATTGCACCTTGGTTAGAATTAGGGAATGATACTAGTGAGGAAGGCCAGTTAAGAGAAAAATACATAAAATTAACATTGCAATGTCTGCACAACGCAACAGATCCCAATGCGGCTGATTATATGAATTTTAGTGAAGGCAGTCAGCCATTGGTAGATGCTGCTTTTTTAGCACAAGGTTTGCTTAGAGCTCCGACCCAATTATGGGGAAGATTGGATGCAGAAACGCAAAGTAATGTCTTAATAGCTTTGAAGAAAACCCGTAAACTATCACCAGGTTATAACAATTGGTTGCTATTTACTGCCATGGTAGAAGCTGCTATTTTAAAATTTGAAGGCGTGGCAGATATGGTGCGTATCCAATATGCGTTAAACAAACACAAAGAATGGTATTTAGGAGGTGGAATGTATGGTGATGGTCCAAGTTTTCATTGGGATTATTATAATAGTTTTGTAATTCAACCTATGTTAATAGATATTTGGAAAGTGCTTATAGACAATGAAAATATCTTAAAATCTTGGAGGCACAAAAATATTGAATCAGATTATAATGAAATATTGAATAGAGCAAAACAATATGCTGTCATTCAAGAAAAATTAATCTCTCCTGAAGGAACTTACCCACCAATCGGACGGTCTTTAACCTATCGTTTTGGAGCTTTTCAATTATTATCTCAAATGGCATTGTTGGAGCAATTGCCAGGAGGCATACAACCAAGTCAAGTGCGTGCTGCTTTGCAAGCTGTTATTAAAAAACAGATGGAAGCTAAAAGTCTGTTTGATGAAAAAGGGTGGTTAACTATTGGATTTTATGGACATCAACCAGATATGGCAGAACGCTATATTTCTACAGGTAGTTTGTATATCTGTACGGAGGTTTTCTTGGTGTTAGGTTTAAATTCAACAAATCCGTTTTGGTCTGACGAGGCAAAAGATTGGAGTCAGAAGAAAATTTGGTCCGGAGTTAATTTAAAAAAATAGAGTGAATGTCTTTAAATCAAACATGTTTGCTTTTTTAATTGTAGAAAGAAATTATTAAAGGAGTTACAATGAAATTAAAGTTAGCAATTTTTTTTGTTTTGGCATTCGGCCTAAGCGGTATTATAAATGCCCAAGAAACACATTTAAATATTCTAGTTTTTTCTAAAACTGGAGCATTTCATCATAAATCCATCCCAACAGGGGTGAAGTTCTTATCAGAATTAGGAAAAAAGAATCACTGGAAAATGGATTTCACGGAAAATTCGAATGATTTCAATGATGAAAATTTAAAATTATACAACGTCTTGGTGTTTTTAAATACATCAGGCGATTTTTTAAATTCTGATGAAAAAAATGCTGAAGCATTAGGTTTAGATAAGGATCCTAAAAATGTTTTCTCGTTTGAAGATATAAATGGAGAACACGTATTACATATATCAGGAGAAATTTATGGATCCATAACCTCTAAGCAAGAATATGAAAACTACCATTTAAAGTTACAATTTAAATGGGGTGAGAATGTGTGGGAACCACGTTTATTAAGAAACCGGGATAGCGGTATTCTATATTATTGCTACGGTTCTTATAGAAAATTTTGGAATGTATGGATGGCCTCGTAAGAGTTTCAAGTGGAACAGAATAATGTAGGAGATTATTATGCATTGGTAGGAATATCGGTAGATATTCCTTCGGTATTAAATAGTGATGGCAAGGAGTTTAATTTTAATAATGGTGGAGATAAATCAACATTTTTAAAGTCTAAAAAAATGGCCTCAGAATCATTGTAATAAAGGTTTTGATAATGAAAACCCTCATGGAGAGTGGAACACCTTAGAATTGATTTGTATTGAAGGTACGAGTTATCATATTGTAAATCGAAAAGTGGTGATGGCATTGCATAATTCAAGTTATCAGAATTCTAATAATAAAATGGTAGCATTAACCAAAGTACGCATTCAAATTCAATCTGAGGCAGCAGAAGTCTATTATAAAAATATAGAAATTAAGTCTATATAGAAATTGCCTTCAAAATACAAAAATCAACTAAAATAACGTCTGGTAATTAACATTAATGCATTTAAAATGAACGTAAATCTAAAAAAAATAAGCCTCTTTATTTGTGTTTTTGTAGGTTGTGTAAACTTATCTTTTTCTAAAGAGATAAACGATTCTACTAAAATATCTGGAGAATTAAAAAAATGGCACAAAGTTACTTTAACATTTAATGGGCCAGAAAGTAATGAAACAAAAGATGACAATCCGTTTTTAAATTACCGTCTGGATGTTACTTTTTCTCATGAATTTTCAGGTAAAACATATGTTATTCCTGGCTATTTTGCAGCCGATGGAGATGCTGGAGAAACATCTGCAACATCTGGAAATAAATGGAAAGTCCACTTTGCTCCAGATGAAACAGGAACGTGGATCTATGTAGTGTCTTTCAGGAAAGGACATTTTGCAGCCTTAAGCTATACCGACAAAAGTAGTAATCCTGCGGGTTTTATGGACGGTGAAAAAGGAAATTTTAAAATTGGAGCCTCAGATAAAAAAGGAAAAGATTTTAGAAGCAGAGGACGATTGCAATATGTAGGGGAAAGATATTTAAAGTTTGCAGAAACGGGAGAATATTTTTTAAAAGTAGGACCAGATGCACCAGAAAACTTCTTGTCTTATGTCGATTTTGATGGAACTTTTAAAGATGATGGTCACAAAGATGATTTGGTGAAAACTTGGGCTCCTCATTTAAAAGATTGGAACATTGGAGATCCTACATGGAAAAATAATAAAGGGAAAGCGATAATTGGGTCTATTAATTATTTGGCATCAAAAAACATGAATGTTTTTTCGTTTTTGACGTTTAATATTGAAGGAGACGATAAAAATGTATTTCCTTTTGTAAACTACGATACTTGGAATCGTTATGATTGTTCAAAATTAGATCAATGGGAAATTCTTTTTGAACATGCTGATAAATCAGGGATGTTTTTACATTTTAAATTGTCGGAATCTGAAAATCAAGGATTGCTTGATAATGGAGGGATTGGGGTTAATACCATGTTGTATTACAGAGAAATGATTGCTCGTTTTGGGCATCACTTAGCTTTGAATTGGAATGTTGGTGAAGAAAATGGTGAATGGATTAAGAGAAGTCCAACACTTCCAATGAATACTGATCAGCGACTAGCAGCAGCAGCTTATATAGATAAGGTTGACGCCTATAATCATCATATTGTTATACACAATGGAGCTTCCTTTGAAGACTTGTTAGGGCCAGAAAGTAAATTCACGGGAGTGTCATTACAAACTAATAAACCTGATTTTAGCCGTGTTCATACAGAAGCGTTAAGATGGATAAACGCATCTAAAAAAGCAGGTAAACAATGGGCGGTTGCTGTAGATGAACCTGGAGATGCTAAACACTCTTTATTACCTGATGCAGAAAATCCAAAGCATGATAATGCCAGAAAAAATGGACTTTGGGGAGCTTTTATGGCTGGTGCTTGGGGAACAGAATGGTATTTTGGATACCAACATGCGCATTCAGATTTAACCTGTCAAGATTATGCTTCACGAGATTTGTTTTGGGATCAATGCGGATATTTGCTTGATTTCTTTGAAAAGAATGAATTGCCATTCTGGAAAACTGAAAACGAAGATGCCATTGTTTCAGAAGGAGATTATTGTTTATCTATACCAAATAAATTGTATATTGTTTATCTTAAAAATGGAAAAGGTAATATTGATTTAGTAAATGTTAAAGGAGAATATACCGTAAGATGGTACAATCCAAGAACAGGAGGAAGTCTTAAAAAAAGTGCTGTTAAAAAAATAAGGTCTGGTAATAAAATTGAATTGAATAATCCGTCGACTGAAGCTAAAGATTGGGTGGTTCTTTTGAAAAGAAACTAACCCGTAGTGTAGTTTAAATAATTGTATTTTTAGTATTGTTTATTTTTCTACCTAATATAAAATGGTTGATATATTGAATAACAGTTAGTACGGTAATTTTAGATAATATTCTAGTTTTATATGAAACTCATCAAATAAGTTAAGTTGCCATTTAGAAGAAAGATTTCCTTTATCAGCTAATAAAGCACACTGTTTTATATCTTTTAAATAATGAATATCATGAACTGAAGTAGGACTAATATTCATACTTTGAATAATTCCTCTTACCGAACAAACAGCACGTAGTTTATAACCATAATACTTAGTGTTATGAGAAGCACTAATCAAATTGTTAAGATATATTAATTCTTTTTTATTGGTGCATACGGTATTATTAAAAATGGAAGGAGGTGTTTTAGTTTTAGAATAAAATTATCAAACAAAGGAAAACAAAGTGTTACACCTTGATTACACCTGATATGCTAAAAGCCCTTATTTACAAGGTTGTACTACATATTGTATCGGTAAGTAACATCTATTAATTAAAGACTAATTAAGATATATTAAAGCACAAAAAAAACTTATTTAAAGGGCTTTTTTATGCTTTTGTTTTATGTCTATTAATTAGTATTACTTGGTTTCAAGGTACACATTGTTCAGTTTATAGATACTTGGGTAACACCAATTAAATGGTATTCACATACAGTGAACGCGCTTTTAATAGAATAGACATACGAAAACTAAATTAAGTTCTTTGTATGCAAATTATGATAGGCTTAATAATGATTTTCAATTATAGATTTTGTTTTTCCCTTATTAAAATGAAATTAAATAGCCCTAAAATTTATACATTAGCTAAATCATCAATTTGTGAATATTATATTTTAAAGCATTTAAGAATGTTCAAAAAAAATTATCTACTAAATTACCTTCTAATTATTGCCATATTGTTTTCTTTTCAAGGTTTAGTAGCTCAAGAGGGAATACTTAAATATTCGCAAAAGCTATCGATCTCAGATGGTTTAGCGCACAATGGAGTGACTTCAGTTTTAGAAGATTCAAAAGGGTTTTTATGGTTTGGAACATATGATGGAATAAATAAATACGATGGGTATCAAGTAAAAACGTTTAAAAATACAATTGATGAAAATATACTAACAAGTAATCGTATACGTGAAATTGCAGAAGATACAAATGGAAATTTGTGGCTAGGAACAGATCAAGGCATTACAATTTTTAATTATTCAGAAGAGAAATTTGAAAAAATAGATTTGAATAGCCAAATTGGTTTAAAAAATAACGGACTTATTGTTAGAAAAATACTTTTCAATAAACAATTAGATCTTGTTTTGTGTGCTACAGAGGGAAGTGGAATATTAGTTTTTAACAAGGATAATACGTTTGAAAAGCAATTCGTTCCATCAGTTAAAGAATTTGGAGAACATATTCAGTTTTTTGATGGCATTTTATTGAATGATGATACTTATTTATTTACAACGTCTGTAGGGGTTTTAACTTTTAATATCAAAACGCATAAATATCAAAAAGTAGTAACAGACGAAATTAATTACAGTAATTCTGTTTCTAAATTAGGAGAGGATAGATTATTAATTACCTTATTAGAAGGTGTCGCGATTATAAAATATAATTTGATTTCTGAAGCGTTTTCATTTGAAATTCAACAAAAAAACCTTGAGTCTTATCAGTTTAATTCGTCTTCAATTGATAATACAGGTAAAATTTGGCTTGGTACCTTAAACGATGGCTTATTTCAAATAAGCGAGATAGAATTACGTAATAACGAACCTTTAAATACGTTCAAAACATTTAAAGACAACAATAAAGTTCTAAGAATTAGTTGCATTGTTTTTACAAAAGACAATAATTGTTGGGTTGGGACTTTTAACAAAGGCTTATTTAAGTTTGAAATTGATGAAAATCCTTTCAAGAGTTATCATACAAAAATGGATTACCCTTTTGGAATGCGTACAAATAATGTTACCCATATTGTACCTTTTGATTCTAATAGGGTTTTTTTAGTAACAAATTTTGGCGGTTTATCTCTATTTAATACGGTTACGGAACAATTCGAGGAGGTTCCTTTAAATTTATCAGCGTCACAAATTTTAAATATTTCTGCATTATACATTGATTCGAAGGAGAATATTTGGTTTCGATTTCATAGAGAAAAGGAACTTTGTAGAATAAAAAAAGGGAGTTCAACAATTGATAAAATCGAGCTAGAAAACCTGTCGAAATCAGATTATTTGGGAATACGTTCTTTTACGGAAGATAAACAGGGTAATATTTGGTTAGGATTGAATACAGATGTTTATAAAATTTCAATAAGCAAGTCTAATGACATAGTAAAAGTCGAATCGCTAAATAACAATCCGTTTTTCAAAAATAATAAATTAGCACTTGCACGTTTTGTGTATGCAGATCCATTATATGATTTTATTTGGATTGGAGCAGATTCGGATGGATTGTTTAGAGTAAACTATAAAAACAATAAATCTATTGATGATGTAAAAGTAGATCGCTATGTAAAAGATAAAAATAATCCATTATCTATTTCAAGTAATTTTGTAACCACAATAGTGCGTCTACCAAATGAAGAATTATGGATAGGAACAGAAGGAGGTGGTATTTGTAAAGTAATTAATAGTAATGTAAATCCTGAATTTATTGCGTTTACAGAAAAAAATGGTCTGTCAAATAATGTAGTTAAGAGTATTTTGTATGACGATGAGTACAATTTATTTGTAGCAACAAATATTGGTTTAAACAGGTTTAATACAAAAGAGAACAGTTTTAGAAAATTTAATGATTCAGACGGGTTACCATTTGAAGATTTTTGGTTTGCAGCAAAAAAGTTAAAAAACAATGTTATGCTGTTCTCAGGCTTAGATGGGTTATGCTATTTTAACCCGAAAAATATAAAAAATAATGAAGAACTTCCGGAATTAGAATTTGAAAATTTCAAGTTGTTTAATAAAATAATCCTATCAGGAGATACAATTAATAATAGAATTTTATTAAAAACTAGTTTAACCGATGTTGATGAAATTGAGTTGAATTTTGATGAAAATTCATTCTCCTTAGATTTAACAAGTTTGCATTTTTCAAACCCTGAAAATCATCAATTAAAATACCAATTAACACCAATTAGTAAAGATTGGACTGTAGTACCATCAAGTCAAAAAACAATTTATTATAATGCTTTACCGCCCGGTGAGTATACCTTAAGTGTAATGGCTTCTAATTCCTTAAATGAATGGACCGTTCCGAAACAGTTAAAAATAAATATTTCACCTCCTTTTTGGAAAACTATACTTGCTTATGTATTATATGCTGTATTAGTTGCATTTGTTATTTTTATAGTGGTTTATATTAACTTAAAAATTCAATCGTTAAAACACAAAGTGGTTATTGAACAACTTGAATTTGATAATGTTAAACAAGTGAATGAAGCGAAATTGCGTTTCTTTTCAAATATTTCACACGAAATTAAAACACCCTTAACTTTAATTTCTGGACCAATTGAGGTTTTAATTGAGCGCTTTAAAGGTAATGAGGATGTCAACCAAAAACTCTTTTTGATGCAAAGGCAGTCAAAAAAAATTCAGCAATTAATAGATCAGGTACACGATTTTCAACGATCGGATGCTAATTTGTTAAAAATGAATTATACAGAATTTTGTGTAGATACATTGCTGCAAAATATAATGTTCGATTTTGATTTTATGGCTAAAAAAGAACATAGAATCTTACAATTAAAAGCTCCAGAACATAAAATATTTGTGTCTGCCGATAGTGATAAATTAGAAAAAATATTAAATAATTTATTGAATAACGCTTTTAAATACACCAAAAAAGATGATGAAATTACAGTGTCATATAAACAAAGCGACAATAATTTAATTATTGAGGTTAGTGATACTGGAAAGGGGATAGATAGTGAAGATTTACCACATATATTCGAACGATTTTATCAATCTCATAAGAAGCACAGTAGTTATACAGGGGGATCTGGTATAGGTTTGGCATTTTCAAAAAGGCTCGTAGATATGCATTACGGCTATATAAATGCAGAAAGCATTTTTCAAAACGGTTCTACGTTTACAGTTTCTTTGCCGGTTATTATAAAGGATTTTGATGAATCCCTAATTACTCTTGATCAGCAAATTTTATTGAAAGAATCTACTGATACTCATGAGAAACTAGTAAGTGAAAATGTAAATATTGAAAGTATTAAAGTTGATGATGAATTTACAAACGCTCGTATATTTTTTGCTGAGGATAATTTTGATATGCGCAACTTTGTTTCAGCTGCTTTGTCTAACTTCTTTGATGTAAAAACATTTACAAATGGAATGGAATGTTCACAAGCTTTAAATAAGGAATGGCCAGATTTGGTGATAAGTGATGTGCTAATGCCTGAAATGAACGGTTTTGAATTGTGTAAACACCTTAAAACGGATATAAAAACGAGCCACATTCCAATAATATTATTAACAGCTTGTACTACTATTGATGATCAAATTCATGGTATAAACGATGGCGCCGATGCTTATATTAAAAAACCATTTAATATGCAGCATCTGGTTAGTAATATAGAAGCGTTATTACGTAATAGAAAACAATTAAGAGAACGATTTAAAAATGATTTTCCACTTTCATTAGAAAGAAATGATGATACGACTAAAGACAATGCCTTTTTAGAAAAACTGTATAGTTTAATGGCTCAAAATTTAGACAATCAAGATTTAGATTTAAATACATTTGCAAGAGAATTGTATTTAAATCGAACACATTTTTATCAAAAAGTCAAGGTTTTAACCAATCAAACACCATTCGAGCTATTAAAAATGTATCGTTTAAATAAGGCTGCTGAATTTTTAATTCAAAAGAAGCTATCTGTTAATGAGGTTTTTACAATGACAGGGTTTAAAAGTAGAACACATTTTGCAAAATTGTTTAAAGAGAAATTTAATTGTACTCCTGGGAAATATGCTGCAAAAAAGAAGAAAGAATTTGATTCATAATGGTCTAATTTTTTAAATGTCTGTTCATGTGTTTTTAAAATTCTTTTTTATAAACACATGATTTTTTTTAATGCTTACACAACGTCTTTTTTCAGAAACGCCTATTATAATCAGAAAATAGCAGTGTAAAATGTATTATGTACTGAAAACTACAGTAAATTTATTTACACATACTTTTTTCTAAAGTGTTCGTCTAATTTTGAAGGTCTTAACTAATTATAAATTTAAAACCTTATTTATTATGAAAACAAGCTTACTTAAAAAAAATATGTTATTTCTTGCTTTATTACTTTCAGCGTTCATGTATGGGCAAAGTGTAACGTTTGATAGTAGTTCTATTACTATTGACACAAATGGGAAAATATTACTTGTTGATGGAGTAGAATTTGATGCTATTTCTAATCCAATAAAGTTTTCGCAAGTTGATATACCTGAAGATGCAGCAACCATGTTTGCGACTTTAAGAGAAGACTATGTCTTTAAAGATAACTGGAATGGCGGTGTAACGATCAGTGATGCTAATAATACAACTTTAGCTCCAGGAACAGCAAGTGCACAAATAGTTATGGGCCCGGGTTCTGTTCCTGCGAATTCAATTATTTTTGAAGATGGAAACTCTATAAGTGTTGGTCAATCAAATCTTACTTTTAATTTAAGAAGTAAAATTTCATCTGGACCAAATGTTTTTATTGGTGCGGTAATACCAGTTACTGTTGCAGCTCCATTAGGTATTGAAGATTACCAACGTTTAGAAGGGGTAACTATTTTTCCAAATCCAGCAAAAGAAATGTTAAACATTGCCTGTCCAAACGGAAGTCAAATTAGTGTGTATAATTTACTAGGTGCTAAAATAAAATTAGTAGAAGGAGTTTCAAAAAAGGTTAATTTATCAGTTTCAGATTTAGCATCAGGATTGTACATTGTTAAAGTAGAAAATGAAGGACAATTTTATGTCAAAAAAATACAAATAAACTAAAATATTGAGTAAAAATTGATTGGTTGAAAAAACTGTTAGTGAAAACTAACAGTTTTTTTATGCCTAATAGTGTTGATTATAAGTGTGATATGTACGGTTGCTGTCTGCCGTTGTATAAAATAGTGATTTTAAACTTTTTTACTATTAGGTACACCATATGTATTGTGAACTACAAAACATTTGAATAGAAATTGTTAATTTATATTGTTAAATATCGTATTCAAAACATATAAAATGAAAAGAGTGAATTGTAGTTTAATTCTAGTAGTTTCTTTGGTTACACTTTCATTGTTTGGGTGTAAAGAACACTCAAAAGAAACGGATCTTATTATTCAAAAGGATAAGCCAAACATTATTCTTTTTGTATCTGATGATCATGGTAAAGATGCATTGGGTTGTTATGGAAATGACGTTATTCAAACCCCAAATTTAGATCAATTGGCCTCAGAAGGAACACTGTTTAATAATGCGTATTGTACAAGTGCGAGCTGTGCAGCAAGTAGATCTGTAATTTTATCAGGAAAATTTGGACATGCTACAGGTTCTTATGGTCACGTACACGACTATCATCATTTTAGTACTTTTGAAAATGAAAAATCATTACCTGTGCTTTTGGAAGCAGAAGGGTATGAAACTGCAAGGATTGGAAAATATCATGTGGCGCCAGAAAGTGTTTATCATTTTAATACTGTCTTAGAAGCAGACCCAAGAAATACCGTTGAAATGGCAGAAGAATGTGAAGGTGTTTTAAATTCAGATAAACCTTTCTTTTTATATTTCTGTACAGATGATCCACATCGTGGGCAATCATTTGTTCCAGACCCTTGGAATGCTCCAAATAGTTTTGGAAATAAGGTTGAAGGTTATGAAGGTGTTGAAACAGTTATATATGACCCAAAAGAGGTGTTGGTTCCAAGTTTTTTACCAGACAATATAGAAACCCGAGAAGAAATAGCTCAATATTATCAAAGTATTTCAAGAATAGATCAAGGTTTTGGAAAATTGATGCAATTATTACAAGCCACTGGAAAAGCAAAAAATACGATTGTTATTTATATTTCAGATAACGGAATGGCATTTCCAGGAGCAAAAACTACGGTTTACGAACCAGGTATAAAATTACCTTGTATTATTAAAAACCCATTAAATGACACCAAAGGAATTGTCAATAACGCTTTAATTTCTTGGGTAGATTTAACGCCTACAATTTTGGATATGGCAAAGGTGAAATACAATGAAAAGGATTTCCATGGGAAGTCTTTCAAAACTATTATAGCTGAAGAAAATCCTGTAGGATGGGACGAAATCTACGCCTCTCATACGTTTCATGAAATTACAATGTACTATCCAATGCGAGTCGTTAGAAGTGGAAATTACAAATTAATTTGGAACATAGCTTGGCGTTTAGAATACCCGTTTGCTTCAGATTTATGGGCTTCGTCAACTTGGCAAAGTATTTATAGAAATCACAACGAATATTACGGCCCTAAAAAAGTTGAAGACTTTTTGTTTAGACCTGAATTTGAATTGTTTGATTTAAGTAATGATCCTAATGAAATAAAGAATCTAGCTAGTCAAAAGGAGTTTGGAGACGTATTAGAAGCATTGAAAATAAAACTGAAAAAATTTCAAGCTAAAACAACTGATCCTTGGCAAATTATGTGGGATCATGATGCTTCATTACAAGGGACTGGAGTAAATCTTTAAAATAAAAATAATCTAAAATGATAAATAATAAGATCAAAATATTCAATCTTTTGGTAATTCTAGTTTTATTAGTGTCTTTCAATTCAAATGCGAAGGAAATAATTAATATAAAATATGCTGAAGGGGATATGACTTCAACAGTTAGAAAAGCCATTGAAAACGCAAAAGATAAAGACATTCAATTGGTATTTGAAAAAGGCAACTATTTGTTTTTCCCTGACTATGCGATTGGAAAACACCTATACATTACCAATCATGGAAATGGTTTTAAAAAAGTTATTTTCAATTTCGAAGGTTTTAACTCCGTAGAAATTGAAGGTAATGGTTCCGAATTTATTTTTCACGGTCAAGTAGCTCCTTTTGTTTTTGAAAATTGTCAAAAAATTGACGTTCAGAATGTAACTATTGATTGGGATATTCCGTTTAGTTTTCAAGGCGATGTAATAAATGTTAATGAAACGGATCACTATATTGATATTAAGCCATATACGGAAGGTTATTCTTGGGGATTGGTAAAGGGACAAATTCAATTTCCAAACAGTGATGGTTTTTCATTTACAAGTTTAGGAAGCACTTTGTCACATAATAAAGAAACCAAAGCAGTAGATTATGGTGCTTGGGATATGAATTTAAATCCCAATTATGTTGAAGAATTACCAAATGGAAATTTGCGAATTTATGATAAAAATATAAAGCGTTTTCCTAGAGTTGGAACTGTATTACATTCCAAAGGAGATAAAGAACACAATAGATATGCCCCAGCTTTTTTAGTCCGTTCTTCAAAAAATATTGTTTTTAATAAGGTTGTTGTTCATCATGCATTAGGAATGGGGTTTTTGTTCGAACGTTCCGATCAAATAAGTATTTTAAATTCAGGTGTATACATTAGAGAAGGAAATGACCGCTATATTTCAACCATTGCAGATGCTACACATTTTGCAAATTGTAAAGGTGAAATTTTGATAGAAAATTGCAGGTTAGAAGGCATGTATGATGATGGAACAAATGTACACGGAACTTATGTTGAAGTTGATGAAATTTTAAATAATAATACGGTACGTGTCGCACTTAAGCATCACGAACAAATGGGATTTAAATTTGCAGGAATTGATGATGAAATATGGTTTATTAAAAGTCCAAACCCACAAAGGGCAGAAATAAACACGGTAACTTCGGTGAAAGTTGTAAACGATACGTATACCGAATTAACTTTTAAAAACACATTACCATCCGATTTAAAAGTAGGTGATATATTGGAAAATAAAACTTGGAATCCATCTTTTACCATGCGAGGAAATGTAATTCGTGATCATAGAGCACGAAATATTATTATTAAAACGCCAATGAAAATAATCATAGAAGACAATGATTTGTCTTCTATGATGTCGTCAATAATGTTACGAGGGGAAACATATTTTTGGTTTGAATCAGGAAATGTTGAAGACGTCGTTATTAGAAATAATCGCTTTGTAGATTGTGCCTATGGAGGTTCGGAACATGCGATTTTATATGTGTCACCACGTTTGGGAAAAACATTTAATGAAACGATGACTTATGATCGAAATATTTTATTTGAAAATAACACCATTGAAACGTTTGACAATCGTATTATTTGGGCAGATAGATTGGATGGTTTAATTGTTAGAAATAATACCATAAAACAAACAACTACAGAAAAGCCAAAATATCCAGATGCATTTATGTTCGATTTTACAAATTGTAAAGATGTAGAAGTTTATAAAAACACCTATGAAGGAAATTGCACTAATATTTTAAAAGCTGATGCCGTTTCTAGAGAAACGTTAACATTTAAAAAGAACAAAGGGTTAAAGGTCAAATTATAATTTTTGTTATGCGAAACTGTAATGTAATACTTATAATTTTATTGTTTTTCGGGTATGTAACCAATGCTCAAAATTCAAAAGAAAATAGAGTTGAAGTTGTATTATTGGCAGGGCAAAGCAATATGGCCGGCGGTGGAAATTATGATGAATTGGATGAAGCTACCAAGCTTAGAATTGAAGCGGTTTCTGATAGAGTTTCGTTAAGTTTTAACGGAAATCCTGTAAAACCATTGTCGTATTATGATAATAAACCTTCAGAAAAATATCCGTTTTTAAAACGTTTTGGACCAGAATTACTATTGGGTGTAACGTTGGTAGAAGAAAATCCTACAAAAGAATTTCTGTTGATAAAACGTTCACAAGGTGGAACGGCTTTATATGGCTCTTGGAATCCAGATTGGACTGCTGAAAAAGCAAAAGCCATTGAAAAGGGAGAGAAGAAGCAGAATTTAAAATTGTATAATCTTCATGTTGCGGATATTCGTAGAAATTTAGATACGTTAAAAGCACAAGGCAAAGATTATAGAATTTATGGATTGGCTTGGATGCAGGGTGAAAATGATGCCATACTAGAGGTTGCCGCTAGAGGTTATAATACTAATTTAAAGAAATTAATGCAAGCGTATAGAACCGAATTTAATACGCCAGAAATGCCTTTTGTAGTGGGGCAAATAAATTCTAGATACGGCATTAAAGAAGGTGCTGAAATGGTAAGGGAAGGCATGTTTAAAGCAGTGGATTTTGATTATTATGCAGCTCTTATTGAAACTTCAACAGATACATCTTGGAGTGATTTTCCAAAGCATACAGATAATGTTCATTACAATACAGAAGGTCAAAAACGTTTAGGAACTGCTTTTGCAAATGGGTTTATTTCTATTGAAAAAAGATTAAATGTAGCAGAATTTCAAAGTGATAATCAGCTAAAACTAAACAATACGATTAAGTTTAAAGCAGAAGGTGAAACAAATATGATGTATCACGTATATACGCCATCGAATTTCACTTCTGAAGAAAAATTACCCATTGTAATCGCTTTTAGTCCAAATGGAAAGGGTTTAGGAATGGTAACTAAAATGCAAGAAGCTGCTGAAAAGTATGGATGGATTGTAGTAGGTTGTGACAAACTGAAAAATGGGATGAATGATGAAGCTTTGGAGCAACAAATGGAAGATGAAGTACTTGATGATATTCTGAAAAATATACCACACGATACTAATAAAATATATTTAGCGGGATTTTCTGGTGGAGCAATGCGTGCCTATAGTTTAACAACCCGTAGACCTGAAAATTTTGAAGGAATTATCGCTTTTGGAGGCTGGCTAGGCGGAGAAGAATATCAAGATAAAGCCTATCAAAATGAAATGTATGTGGCTATTGTAAATGGAACCAATGATAAAGGAGCAAATAAATGGAATGAAATTGATGCAAAAACATTGATAAAAAATAACTGTATTGTAAAACAATTTTCATTTGAAGGAGGTCATCAAGTTGCACCAGTTGAAACTATTGAACAGGTGTTTTATTGGCTTAATAACAATTAATTTTTTTGTTTAAGTATTAGAGTCAGAATAAATAATTATAGACTGTTAGAGTCAAACTGTTTTAAAATTTAAATCATTATTTAATAACATATGAAAACTAAAGTATCATTTTTAACCGTTGCTTTTATGCTCTTTATAGGAGTGAAAATGGTAGGTCAAGAACAACCAAACTTAATTATAATTCATACCGATGAACATAGTTTTAGGACCTTAAGTTGTTATCAAGATTTAATGTCAGAAGATCAAGCATTTGTATGGGGAAAAGGAAATAATGTTCAAACACCAAATATTGATAAAATTGCGAATGAAGGTGCTATTTGTACAAGTTATTACGCGGCATCTCCTGTTTGTACACCGTCACGAGCGTCTTTAATTACTGGTTTATATCCACAAGCTACAGGAGCACCAAAAAACGGAATGCATATTAGTGAAGATATTCCAACATTTGCAACAATTTTAAGAGATCAAGGTTATGCAACTTCTTATGTTGGAAAATGGCATTTAGCGGGGCATGAAAAATATACTTTTGATATAGAATATAATGCTGGTTTTGATGATAATACCTATATGATGCGAGGTGGTCATGCTCCATATTTCCAAATTACAGAAGATGGTGTTAAAGGTATAAATGATAAGGTAGCAGCAAAATTACCGAAAGAAGACGTGATTCATGTTACCGATTATTTTACAGATAAAGCATTGGATATTTTAGAGCGAGATAAAAATAAACCATTTGTATTAATGCTTTCAATTCCTGATCCGCATACACCAGATTATGCAAAGCCACCATATAATACAATGTATAGCGATATGGATATTCAGGCTCCAATAACAATGGATCCAAAATATACTGCAGCAAAACCGAGTTGGGCTAAAGGTGATGAAAAAGATAAAAATGAAGGTAAGGAATTTGATAAAGAAGCTTTGCGTCAATATTTTGGTATGGTAAAGCATATTGATGATAGTGTTGGGCGCATTTTGAAATTTTTGGACGACAATAATTTAGCAGACAACACCATCATTATTTTTACATCCGATCACGGAGATATGTTTTTTGAACACAATAGAAGAAACAAAGGCGTTCCTTATGAAGCTTCAGCTAAAATTCCTTTTGTAATTCGATATCCAGAGAAAATTATACCAGGAAAAGTAATAAATACCGCGTATACCAATGTAGATTTTACACCAACAATCTTAAGTATTATGGATGTGAAAACCGATGCTAAATTTCAAGGATTAGATACTTCTGACGATTTTTTAAACGATGAAAAAGAAATTACAGGGGATAGAATCACCTATTATGCCAAATCAGGTGGTTGGTGGGTAGCTGCGGTTAACGATCGTTATAAATTGGTTATTGATAAAAAAGAAAAACCATACTTATTCGATCTTGAAAGAGACCCAAATGAGTTAATTAACTTTTATTATGATGCAGATTATAAAGAGATCGCAGAGAAACTTCAGAAGGAATTGTTCAAACAAATGAAGGACGTTGATGAGCCAGGTTTGAAAACACAGCCTTATGTAGTAAAATAACATGTAGCTTAAATAATAATATTCAAAAACAACTAACAATGAAAATAACCTATTTAAAATTTTTTATAATAACACTCTTTAGTGGTGTGGTTTTTTCTTGCGGCTCTAAACCGGAAGAAAAAGTAATAGAAAATAAAAAACCAAACATTCTTTGGATTGTTGCTGAAGATTTATCGCCGTTTATGGGATGTTATGGAGACACTATTAATGCTGGTCATACTCCAGTTATAGATGAATTGGCTTCAGATGGCGTTATGTTTAAAAGAGCATATGCAACGGCACCTGTTTGTTCTGCATCTAGATCTGCTTTTATTACAGGAAAAATGCAAACCACAACAGGAACTCATAATCACCGTTCAAATAGATTTACAGATGGTGAAATAGTGCCTGAAGAATTGCAAATTCTACTACCAGAAGGAATGAAAACAGTTCCAGAATTAATGCGTGAAGCAGGATATTTTACTTTCAATAGTGGTAAGGATGATTATAATTTTAATTATGATAGAAGAAACTTATACGATGTTGGAACGAAAGAAGATTATGTTGCAGGTATGAATGGTTGGCAAGGAAATTTTGCTATTGATTATAAGACTGTAGATGATTATGTGTGGAATAGACGTAAAGATAAAAATCAACCTTGGTTTGGACAAGTTGAAATAATGGGTGGTAAAAAAGACGCTCAATATGTTCGTGAAGGTGAAGAGTTGGCTATTAATGATGTGCCTTTGCCTCCATATTTTCCGGACGTTCCATCTCAACGTGCAGCTTGGACAGAGCATTACAATGCAAATAGAGGATCAGATGTTACTGTAGAGCATATTTTAGAGAAATTAAAAGCGGATGGTGAATTAGAAAATACCATTATATTTTTCTTTTCAGATCACGGAAGTCCTAGTTCACTTCGTCATAAACAATTTTGTTATGAAGGTGGATTATTAGTGCCGTTAATAATTAAAGGCGATCTCCCTATTTTAGAAGCAGGTACTGTTAGAAATGATTTAGTATCATTATTAGATGTTTCTGCCACAACATTGGCACTTGGAGGTGTTAAATTACCCGGTTATTTAGACGGGCAAGATTTATTTGGTGAAGATTATGAGGAAGTGGAATATGTAGTTGGGGCAAGAGATAGATGTGATTATACTATTGATAGAATTAGAACCGTTGTTTCTGAAAATTATAGATATATAAGAAATTATTTTCCCGAAAGACCAATGATGCAAGCAGGTTATAGAGATAATAAACCTATTGTGAAAGATATGAGAAAATTGCACGAGGAAGGGAAATTGACTCCATATCAAGAAGAACATTGGTTTGGTATACGTCCAACAGAAGAATTTTACGATTTAAAAGTAGATCCAGATCAAATGAATAATTTAGCGAATGATCCAAAATATGCAGATGTTTTAATAGCACATAGAAATTATTTAGAAAACTGGATTATAGAAACCGATGATCAAGGGCAGTATCCAGAAGCTTCAGCGCAATTAAAAGCAACATATGATTTTTGGAAAGAGAGACCGCGTTTTAAAAACGCAGACATTAATCCAGAATATGACCAATTTAAAATAGAAGAGTAAGTTTTGTTTTTTTGAACACTATCTCAATTATCTATTAATTACAACTATTCTAAATTTACGGAATGAAAAAAAAGATTAGTTTTTACATTATATTTCTTGTTGCAATTACAAGTTTTGGACAAAGTTTCTCTACCGATGGAAATGCTATACGCCATACCGTAACTGCAAGTGTTAATGGAGAAGCTGTCTTGTTTATTGGTGAATTAGATGGAAGTATTTCTAGTTACAATTTAAATGGAGAGAAATTATGGCGACAAGAAACGGACTTGCCAGCTGTGTTATTTGAAATTGAAGCAGTTGATGTAAACAATGATGGAAATGATGATTTATTAACGGCAAATGCCAACGGAACTATTTATTGTTACGATAGTTCTGGGAAATTATTATGGAAATTTACTTCAGACCATAAAGTTCGATTTAATGAAGTTGCAGTTGTAAAAAATAATGCTAAAATTCAAATTTTTGCTGGTGGAAATGATTATAATTTATATGAATTATCTTCAGAAGGTGAATTAGTTTCAACAACCAAGATTGAAGGTGTTGTTCGGAAAATTGAAGCAGGAAACTTTTTAGAATCCAATAAGCAATCATTATTTGTAATGACATACGATCACGATAAATTTCGTTGGGATTTTATGGGGTTTATAAATCCTGAAACAAAAGAAATTATAAAGCGTGTTTCTATTAAAGAAAAGGAATTGAGTAATTTAAGAAATGCGATGGTTACTGATATAACCGTTTCGGATGTAAATAATGATGGAAAAGATGATGTGTTATTTTTTGCAGATATTTCTTTTACACCATTTATGATGGTTTTAGATTCAGATTTTAATGTATTGGCAGAATATAAAGGAACGAAAAAAGAAACTCAACGATATGCACATTCACAAGGTTTATTTTTACCAAAAACCAATGAAATAGTTTTTAAGCACGGCGGAATTTTGTTTGTGTTGGATTCAAAAGGGAAATTACTTCAACAAGGAGGAGAAAGATATGGAAATCTGGTTTTTAACGATTTTGTGTATGAATCACAAACCAATCAATTAATAGCTGCAGGTGAAGTTGATGGAGGTAATGCACTATATTTTTATGATTTAAATAAAAATAATTGGTGGAGCAAAATTCCTGAAAAGCAAGGTAGAATGTTAGAGGTTGAAGAGAATTTAAATACCCTTTATCAGCAAACATTAAATTTTAAACTGCCTAGTTATCAGAAAAAATCTGATAATGAATGGGTAATGATTACATCAAAAGAAATCAATGCTGAAGTTGTAAAATTAGATGGAGGTGAAATAAAATTTGTCATTCAAAAAGCTCCAAAAGAAAGTACAGACCGTTCTCATTTGGTTGAAGTTATGGGCGATGTTGCTTTAAAAAAAGACAAACGAGGGAAGTACGTAAGTACTAGGGAAGAAATTGTTCAAATGGCGAGAGATTACGAATCCAATAACCAATCATTTACATTCTGGGCAGGACACGGAAACGATCCTTTTTATATTCAAATTGAAACGTTGGAACAAATTTTAGAAGTGGCTCCAAATACCTGTTATGGTTTTGTATATGCTGAAATGGCTGATGTTAGTGACCCTAGAGTAATATACTTTGTAAATGAATATATGCCTCGATTGGCAAAAACTATCCGGAAAAATAATAAAGCAAAATTATATTTTAGATATAAAAATATGTTTTGGGCGGCAACTTCGCATTTACCATTGTGGAAAGACATGTTTTTCTCAGGTAAATACAGCGATATTTTAGTGCCAGCTTCAGAAGATACAAGCAATAGAACGCAAGATTTAAATTTAGCCGGAAGAGTAGGAATGCTAGCGGGTGGTTATGTAGATAATTTTGCGATGCGTTTGGTAGACGATAATCCTACGAGCTGGAGACCATTAACTCCAGGAGGTCAAAATTCAGTTTCCCCGTATTTGCGACAAGGTGTTATGATGGCAGCTTATGGTGCGAAATACGGAATTATTTTCAATAATAATTTTACTGAAGAACCAGGATTGGATTTGTTTTTTGCATTAATGAAATCGGGAGTGTTACCAATTGTTCATAAAGAGGATATTCAATCAATTGGTTCATGGCATTTTATAAAAAATATAGATGAACATTTAATTCATTCAGTAGACAATCACCATAATTTAGAACAATACAATGCAGACGATGTAAATGCTGTGTTTTCTGTAAGTCAAATGCATTGGGCAGGAACCAGTATTCCGGAATATGATTTCTCAAATGCTGCTTTAGGTGTAAAATACAGATGGTTAAATTATATGCCAGAAATGCCATACGGAATGGTTCCAATCGCACCAATAGAATCAGAAAATCTCATAACAAAACAAGGAAAACCTTATTTTGTTTCCAATGGAAAGGTTGGGTTTCAAGGAACAGCTGAAATTCCTGCAAATCAATTTGGTGAAATTATAAAAGCTACCGTTGAAAAAGGCGAGAAAACATTGCCAATTGTAGTTAAAGGAGCTTCATGGAGTGTTATTAAATTAAATGATAATCATTCAAGATTAATTTTAGTAGATGCCGGGTATATCGATCCTCAAGAGAGAATTGTAACCGTAACATTTCAACATAAAGAACCAAAAAGTGTAAAAGATATTTTAAGTAATGAAGATTTAAAAGTTGAAAGAAACATCATGAAATTAACAGTTCCAGCTGGTTCAATGCGCTTTATTGATGTAGTTTATTAAGTATAACAAATTAAGAAATAATGAAAATTAAACTGAACATAGTATTCCAATTTAGTGTATTCGTTTTGCTAGTTAGCAATAGCGTATTTGCTTCCTCAGATGCAATTGATAATGATGGTGTTATTAGTATAGATACAAAATATACCATAACAAAAGTAAGAACGGCCATAGATGAAAAAGGTACTTATGTTGCTTGCTCCAGCTACGAGGGTACTATTTTAGCAGTTGGATATGATGGTGAAGTGAGATGGGAAAATAAGTTATCTGGTTATATGAACCACGATATTTGGGCAGGAGATATTGATAATGATGGTATAGACGAAATATTTGCTGCAAATGCAAATGGTACCACGTATTGTCTGAATAGTAAGGGGGAATTACTTTGGGAATTCAAACAAAACGAGGCTCCAATGTATTCCGTTTGTGTTATTAAGGAAGAAGACAAAGCTTACGTAGTTTGTGGTGGTTATGATAATAGTTTCTATTATGTATCCTCAAAAGGAGAACTTATAAGTGAAATAGCATCTAGTACTTATTCTGTAGAGAAGCCCTTTAGTAAAGCAGCGAAGGATTTACCGCCTAGCGGATTACATATAACCAATTTCTTGAGACCTGCAAAATTGGCCAATGGTAAAGAGATATTAGTAGTTCATGGTGTTCAAAATAGTATGAATAGCAATGGTGCGGTTTATTTTTTCAACCCTTTAGATAAATTACCTTATGAAACTATTCCAATAAAATTACGAGGACCTTTTGGGGATTTAAAAATAGCAGATGCCGATTTAGATGGTAATAGTGAAGTGTTAATGGGGCGTGTAGGTGCGCAAGCAAAAGGTATGCATTTTATAAAAATTAATATTGCAAATCCAAAACAACAATCTCTTGTCGATTTTAAAAATGTAAAAGATAAAGAGTCGTTAAATAGAGGCATGTATCGAGTGATTCAAACCGATGTATTCAACAATAATGGAAAGCCTGCGTATATAACCCTTTTTGGTAGTAATTTATTAATACATAATATTGGCGAAAAAGATGCCGAGGCAGAAGTCATACCTACGCGATTTTCTTTCAATGATATGTATAAAGATCCGAATGCCAATACGTTAATTTTGGCAAGTGCTCAAAGTGGAGGTAGTGCCATTCATATTATCGATTTTGATAATAAAAATTGGAAAAAGGATTTCGAAAACTTAAATCCTCCAGGGAAGATTCAAACCATACTTTCAACTACGAAAGGGATAAAAGATGATTTGAAAAAGTTTGAAAAACCTTCATATCAAAATGAATCTGCTACGGTATATTTTATGTCTGAAAACAGAAAGAAACCCGGTTCAGCAGAAGCGATAGACAAGATTGAAGCAAAGTATAAGAATCCTATTTTTTTAAATGGCGGTAATTTTGATAAAGAAAATTGGGACCGTTCTGCAATGCCTAGCGAAGTTTATAAGAATAAACGAGACGGTAGAATGAAATATGTATTAACGCAAGAAGATGTTTTAGAAATACTTGCGAAAAAACAGGAACAATCTAATGGAAAAGGGATTTCTTATTGGGGTGGGCATGGTAACGATCCTTATATGTATCAAGTAGCCACAACCAAAAAAGGATTAGACTTAGCGAATGGAAACAAAACCGTAATTATTTATCCAGAAGTTGAAGATCATTCAGAGGAATTTAATTTTGTAATGAATGATTTAATATTGCCTCTAGCAGACTACGCAAAAACTAGAAACGCAAACTTATACTTACGTAACAAGCATTTATTTTGGCAATCTAGCGTATATATGGATAAATGGGAACCATTGGTTTCAGGAAAGTATGCAAGTGTTTTTGTTCCTGCTATGGAAGAAACGACCGATAAGTCTATGGAATTGAGTTTTACTGCCAGATTAGGGTTATGGGCTGCTGGTTCGGTAGATAGTTGGGGAGCACGTTGCGCTAGAGATAATACTAGTTTTGACCGTTTGCGCCAGCATTCCAATCAAACATTACCCAATCATTTTTTAAGAACAATGGTTTACACCATTTCCAGTGGTGCACAGTTTATTGATAATTTTCCGGTAGATCAAGAATATATGAGTTTACTATGGGATTTAATTGCTCAAGGTGCATTATATGTTCCTGAACGATCAGAAATATTAAGTTTCTCACCAGTACATTTAAGCATTGCAAATCCAGATGAAGCCTATTTAAATGAAGCAAGTAATGTAAAATGGTTAACCTTTTATGATAAAGAACAGGTGCAAGAACCTTTTGTGTTTAGTCGATTAAACGGAACATGGCCAGGAGCGCCATTAACAGAGTGGGATTTTTCTAGATATGCTGCAGGTGCAACTGAAAGAAGATTAAATTTTATTCCGAAATACAATAATGGAATGGTTTTAATAACGCCGCCACAACACGGTGTTAATGTAGATAAAAATGCTGTTAGAAAACCATTGGTTGATAATATACATCCTTGGTATAAAAATATAATGAAGGAATATTATTCTGATGGGAAAAACTATATGTCTGCAGATGGTAAAATAACGTATGCTCCCGATGAATACTACAAAGTTATTGCAAAAGATATAGAAGAGAGTGCTTCGTTAATTCCAATTACTGTATCCGGAAATGTGGGTTGGGTTGTTGCGCAAACAGGACCAAAACATTTGCGTTTAACGCTAGTCGAAAACGGATATATTAATCCAAAAGAAGCCATTGCATTAGTTAAAATTAATAATATCAAGATTAAAAAAATTGAAGATATTTTAAATAATGAAGTCTTTAACGTAAGTAATGATGCTACTGTTGAAATTGAAATTCCGTTAGGTGGCTTTCGCTTTATTGATATTGAGTTAGAGGAGGCATTGTAAACTGTTTATGATAGGTAATTTATGATTCGTATAAGGTAAACCTAATGAATTAGGTTTGCCTTATACGGTTTTATTTTGTAGATGTTGCAATATAAACCTCAGTTAAAAGCGTAGTTACGTTGAAATAAAATATCATAGTATGAAAGTATCAAAAATAATTTTTAATATTTTCTTTATGTTTTTTGCGATATTTTAATTTTCACAACAAAATGATTGGGAAAATGAATTCATGTTTGAGCAAAACAAAATGCGTTCACGTGTGCCTACTTATTCCTATAAAAATCATCAGGATGCTTTAAAAGGAGATAGAGATGTTTCAAGAATAGAATATTTAAACGGAACTTGGAAATTTAACTACGTTGGAAAGTCAAGTGATAGACCTCAAGATTTTATTGCAAAAGATTTTAATGGAGATTCAGAAAATTGGAAAGATCTCTCCGTTCCATCAAATTGGGAATTACAAGGATATGGGCAACCCATTTATTCAAATATAATTTATCCTTTTACTCCTGATATTTTAAATGGAGGAAAGTGGAATTTTAACTATATGGGACCACATCCTCCGCAATTTCCGTATGTTGAAAAATATAGAGAACAACCCCGTAGGAAGCTATTATAGAGATTTTATAATTCCAAAAGATTGGGGAAATCAGTCGGTAATTTCACACTTCGGAGGCGTTTCTTCAGCTTTTTATGTTTGGGTAAATGGATAAGTAGGCTACAGTCAAGGTAGTAGATTGGCCGCCGAATTTAATATCACAGATTATATTTCAGAAGGTAAAAATAGAGTTGCCGTTCAAGTATTTAAATGGTGTGATGGAAGTTATTTGGAAGATCAAGATAAGTGGCGTTTAAGCGGTATGCATCGCGAAGTGTTTTTAATGGCACAACCCAAAATAGCGTTAAATGATTTTTTTGTTAGAACAAAATCCGATAGTGAATTAAAAGATGCTAAACTTGAAATTCGTCCAATTCTTTGGATGAATAGAGGCAAAGACGAAATGACCGTTTGGATTACAATATTAATGGAATAATCAAAATTTGGTTTTTTAATGTTTTTTATCTGTAACTACATTAATGAAACTACGAACTACATTTGTTAGTATAAATTCAACTTTATTTGATCTTGTAATTAAAAATAACAAAAATGAAGAAATATATATTAGCCGTAATTTTATTGATAAATATATCAATCAGTTTTGCACAAGATAAACCAAATGTATTGTTAATAATGGTTGATGATATGAACGATTGGGTAGGAGCCTTTGGAGGAAACCAACAAGCAATTACACCTAATATGGATAAATTAGCAGCCCAAAGTGTCATATTTAAAAATGCGTATTGCTCTGCACCCTTATGTAACCCGTCTAGAACAAGTATGCTAACAGGTTACAAGCCGTCAACAACCGGAGTTTATGGGAATAACGAACTATTTAGAGAAATGGAAGGCTTTGAGAACACCGTTACATTGCCTCAATATTTTGAAGCAAATGGATACAGTACAGCCGCTGCGGGTAAAATATTCCACAATGCAAGAGGAGGAAGCGAAGAACCAAAGCATGGAAGTGATCCAGGATCGTTTCAAGTAGAGCGTGTTGGAAATGCTGGGACAGAATATCCTGATGCTGAAGATAGACATTCTCATAATTTAAATTTAAAAGAAAAAGGTATTAAAGGTTCTTTTTTAAGATCATTTGATTGGTATGGAACAGATACTGAAGATAAAGATAATAACGATTGGAAATCGGCTGAGTTTTGTGCGGATTATATCAACCAACCCCATGAAAAACCATTTTTTGTGGCTTGTGGAATTTTTAAACCACACTTACCTTGGTATGCACCAAAGAAATATTTTGACCTTTATAATATTGACGAAATTCAATTGCCGATAGTTTTAGAAAATGATTTAGATGATGTAGGGAAAATGGGAAACAATATGGCGAAAAAAGGTGTTCATGAAGCGCTTTTAGAAACCAATAATTGGAAAGAAGCAGTTAGAGCCTATTTGGCAAATATTTCTTTTGCAGATGCTTGTATTGGGGAATTGTTAAATTCTTTGGACAATAGTCCGTATGCAGATAATACGATTATTGTTTTAATGGGAGATCACGGTTGGCATTTAGGCGAAAAAGAACATTGGTCCAAAAATGCATTGTGGGAGCGCGCAGCAAAAACACCCTTATTAATTTTTGATCCAAGAAATAAGGAAGCAGGTGTAAGTACAAGAATTGTATCTCTATTAGATGTTTATCCTACTTTAATTGACTTGTGCGGTTTGCCAAGTAAAGAAGATTTAGATGGTAATAGTATTGTTGCTTTGTTGGAAAATCCAACTATTGAATGGAATGAAATAGCATTAACATCAAAAGCAGCAGGAATGCACTCTTTAAGAAACGAACAATATAGATATACGGTGTATTCTGATGGTTTTGAAGAGTTGTATGACCATAATAGTGATCCAAATGAATGGACAAACATCGCAAATGATGCATCAAACAAAGCAGTTCTTATTGAGTTTAGAAGTGAATTAAAAAACCAGTTGAACTAATAACTAATGAACCGTTTCAACCTGCTATTTATATTGCTGTTTTTAAGTTTTAATAGTTTTGCGCAACATAAAGATGTTTGGGTTGTGTTATTGTCTGGACAAAGTAATATGGTGGGTTACGGTAATTATGAAGATTTAGATAATTCAGTTAAAAAACGAATTAAAAAAGTAGCTAAACGCGTTTTTTTAAGTACTTCTGAAAAAGAACCAAAACCACTTTCGTATTATATTTATGAAGGTGAAAAATTTAATTTCAATGCACATTTTGGACCAGAATTATGTATTGGTTTAACCTTGGCAGAAGCCTATCCAAATCAAGAGTTTTTATTAATTAAAAAGGCTGTTGGGGGGACTTCATTATACGGGGCTTGGAGTACCAATTGGACCGCTGAAAAAGCAGATTTTTCTGAACGTGGAGTTCGAAAGGAACAAAAACTATTTCAAGCACATTTACAATTGATTGATTTCAATTTAAAGCGATTGACTTCAGAGCGAAAGCCATATAAAATATATGGTTTGGTATGGATGCAAGGTGAAAGCGATACCAATAAGGAAATTACAGCTTCAGCTTATAAAACAAATTTAGAAAACTTAATTACAGGTTATCGAAATTATTTGAATTTAGAAAAAATGCCTGTGGTTATTGGACAAGTAAATCCGCTGCCCAGAAAGTTTAAAGAAGGTCCAGAAATAGTTAGAAATGCAATGGTTGAGGTTGCTAATTCAGATGCAACTATTGAAATTGTAAAAACTTCAACAGAAATAGATTGGAAAGATTTTCCAAAACACGCCGACAATTTGCACTACAATACAGAAGGTCAAAAACGATTAGGAACATCTTTTTCTGAAAAATTGATAGAGTTAAATCAATAACGATTTCTATAATTTGTCAATCGTAAGATCATTTTTAAACGCTTATTTCATAATTATAAATTTTGAGTGTAATTGTGAATAAATTTACGGTTAAATACATTTTCTGAACTTAAGGAAACATGTTTTTTGAATTATAGCTGCATTTTTACAATGTTAAAATGTATTGAATAATAGATACATAATCACTAATTATTTTACAGATGACTTTTAAAAAGATAGTGTTAATTTCGTTTTCAATTTTTATGATGTTCCTGTCTTTAGGGAGTAAAGGGCAAGTAAAAAAACAAGTAGCACAAAACAAAAAACCAAACATTGTTTTGTTATTTGTAGATGATTGGGGTTGGGCAGATGTAGGTTATAGAAATCCGCTTTTTGAAACACCAAACATTGATAGGTTAAAAGGAGATGGTTTAGATTTTACCAGAGCATATATACCAACACCAACGTGTAGTCCAAGTAGAGCTTCTATTTTAACAGGTAAAGAAGCGGTACGTATGGAAATGGTTCGTCATATTTCTGGAAATCCTGATGAAGAAAAATACAGTTATTGGCCAAAAGATCCAGTTCAAATGCCTTCTATTAATTATTTGCCTTTAGAAGAAATTACGTATGCCGAAAGACTAAAAGAATATGGATATTATAATGTATTTATAGGAAAATGGCATTTAGGTCATCCTGCAAATTATCCTGAAAAACAAGGTTTTGATGAAGTGTATGCCACTACAAATGCAGGACATCCAAAAAATTATTATTTCCCATTTTTTAAAGCAGAAGAAGACCCAAAAGGGTTTCTGAAATCAGGTGTAAAAGAAGGCGATTATTTAACGGAAGTTTTAACCGATCACGCAACTGACTTTATAAAGAATTACGATAAAAAAGAGCCTTTTATGTTATCGTTTTGGTATTACACCGTTCACGGGCCTTCTGTTGGTAGAAAAGATTTAATAAAGAAATTTGAAGACAAAGGTATGGAAGGGCGATATGCACAACATGGAGCGATGGTTGAAGTATTAGACAATTCTATTGGACAAGTAAGAAAAGCTTTAGAGGAAAAAGGAATCGAAGAAAATACCGTAATTATTTTGATTTCCGATCAAGGTGGTGCGTATACTAACGCGCCTTTAAGTGGTGGTAAAAAAGGTGGAAATACTTTAGGTGAAGGTGGTTCTAGAGTTTTACTAACCATAGATTATCCAGGAGTTACTAAACCAGGAACAGAAACAGCTATACCGGTTCAATCTATTGATTTATATCCAACCATTCTGGAAATTGCTTCAGGAGAAAAATGTGAAGATGATTGGATTCAAGGAGAAAGTTTATTGCCAATCTTAGAAGGAAAAACAATTTCAAAACGTAATTTATATTTTTTCAGAAGTTATGAAGATCAATATGCGTCTATTATTTCGGGTGATTGGAAATTAGTAAAGTACCACAGTGGCAAGTTTCAATTATTTAATGTAACGGAGGATATTAGTGAACAAAACGATTTAATTGATACGAATTTAGAAATTGAAATGCAATTGAAAGAAGACTTAGCGGCTTGGGAAAAAGAGGCAGTCCCAGTTTATAATTAAGACGATTATTTTATGAAATCTAAAAATCATTTATTAATATTCTTGTTGGGGTTTGCGTGTCTTTCAAATGTATATTCGCAAAAGCTACCAGCAGATAATCTATTTTTTAATCCAACAGTTGGAACTGCAACTCAAACTATTGAGCCTTCTGCTGGAGCTGGAGATGATTCATTACGTTTTACAAATGCTATAAACACTGTGAATGCAGCTGGTGGAGGTACTGTTTCAGTAAATGCAGGAACCTATAGCATTTTAGAAGTCGATTTAAAATCGAATGTGCATATTGAAATTAATTCTGGGGTAACTCTTTTACCATTTAATCCTTCAACAACGGCTAATAATGCACTATTTAACGCAGATACAAATATAGGAATCAAAAATTTCAGCATAATTGGAGTGGACGGAAAGTTTACTGTTGATTTGAGTAGTCTTGCAACCACAATACGTATTAGAGTCATTGCATTTAGTAATTGTACAAATTTTAAAGTTTCAAATTTTTATATAATTGATGGCGTTACAGAGTTTTCATCTTTAGCTTTTGGAGGTAATTTTATAACCACAGGATCAGGAGATGCAAGAAGGATAAGTGAAGTTAGAGGTGTTCCTAATCACGGAATTATTGAAAATATTTCGATGCTAAATGGCCATTATGGTTATGGTTTGGTTCAAGTTCAAGGCGGGAATAATTTATTGTTTAGAAATTTAGCTTGTGTTGGAGGTGTCACTTTAAGGTTAGAAACGGGTTACGATTTAATTCAATATACAGATAGCTATAATTTTAGTGAGATTAAATTAGATAATATTTGGGGTAGAACTATTGAATGTACCAATGGTCAAAGTGCATTACAATTGTCTCCACATACATTAGATCAAGGGTATTTTAATATAGAAAACATAATAGCTACAAGTTGTGAAGCGGCAGTAGTTTGGTCGGCAGGTTTTACTACTGATGATCAAGAAGTAGCAGGTTTAACAGTAGGTAGTTTTGATAGTACTTCAAAAGTGAGAAATGTAACGTCAACTTTTGGGCAAAATGCACAGCTTCATAGTTCAAAAAGATTGCGATATATGCCGTGTGCCTTAAGGATAGAACGCGCTAACGGTATTGGAATAGCAACAACCTTAAATAGTGATGGAGAAAGTAGAATGGGACCTTCAATTGGTGCGGTTTTAAGAGAAGATGATAAACCGGGAGATTATAATTTAGATTTTTCGATTAGTGAAGTTACTGCAAATGGGTACAATATTGAAGCGTATTATTTACCTGAAAAGGCGTTTTTTACTAATAGTTATGACGATTATGAATTATGTGATGAGTCAAGTTCGGATATCAATTTTTGGATTCCTAGTGAATTTAGAGATACCCCAAACCCAAGAAATCCATTAGAAAATGGAAGTTTATCGGTTAATGAATTTAAGAATTCCGAAGTGAAAATTTATCCAAATCCTTCAAATGGAATATTAACTATTGATTTTCCTCAAAGCATAGCAGCAAAATCAATTCGTGTGTTTAATGTTTTAGGAAAAGAGGTTAAAAGTTTTAAGATGCATGAAACCAACAAAATTGATCTCAGTCATTTAACTAAAGGGATCTATTTTTTTCATATCGAAAATGAGAGTAAGCAAAAAATAGTATTGTTTTAATATCGATAAAAATAAAATTTATAAATAAGGGTGTTGCAATAGTACTAATAATAGGTTCTGAGGAAACTAAAAATTCTTAAAACGGCACGTGCACTCAGAGCGCATGACAAAAATTCAGGGAGCGTTTTTAAATAATTATTTCAAATAAAATAAAATGAATTATATAAAAATTTTAGCATTTTCAACAATTACATTAATTGTTTCATGTACAGCAAAAACCAAAGTAGAAGCGCCTAAAAAGCCAAATATTATTTGGATTATGGCTGAAGATATGAGTACAGATTTAGCCTGTTATGGTATGAAAGCTGTACAAACACCTAACTTAGATAAAATGGCTTCCCAGGGGGTTTTATTCGAAAATTGTTTTGTTACCAATTCAATTTGTTCGCCAAGCCGTTCAGCAATGATGGTGGGTACACATCAATTAAAAACCAATTCTTACCAACATAGAAGTAATAGAAATGTACCGTTAGATGAACAATTTACACCATTTACTCAATTATTAAGAGAAGATGGCTATACGGTTATTTTAGGAAATCACGCCGTGATGCATAAAGGTCGAAAAATTGATGTGAATTTTAAAAATGAGCCGTTGGGGCCATGGGACGGGAAAACCAAATTCGGTTTATTTGATAAGTACGATAATTTTGAAAAAGCAGATGAGCCTTTCTTTGCTCAAATTCAATTAGTCGTTACCCATCGTGGAGATTGGTGGAATGATGTACGTGAACAATCAGCACATCCTGTAGATCCAAATGAAGTTGATTTACCTGAATACTATGCGGATGATCCTGCGATTCGTTTAGATTGGGCAAAATACCTAGATCAAATTGAATATATGGATAAAGAAGTGGGAATGATTTTTAAAGAATTGGAAGACAAAGGGATGGCAGATAATACGATTGTTATTTTTATTGGAGATAACGGGCGTTGTAATATTCGAGGAAAAGGATATTTACACGATCCAGGGTTGAGAATTCCTTTTATCGTTTATTATCCTAAAGATTTTAAAGGCGGAGAAGTTCGTAACGATGTGGTAAGCGCAACCGATATTACGGCTACTATATTAGATTATGCAGGTGTTGAAATCCCTTCCTTTATGACGGGAAAACCCATTTTTGATAAAGATTTTAAGAGAGACTATGTGTATGCTACAAGAGATTTATGGGATGAAATACCAGAGCAATCACGCGCTATAACTTCTGGAGAATGGAAATACATAAGAAATGATAAACCAGAAATTCCATTTGATGCACATCAAGCATACTTAGAGTTTTACAGACCCGCAGTTCATGTGATGAGAAGATTGAATACAGAAGGGAAATTGACGGAAAATCAACAATTCTTTTTTAAAGATTCAAAACCTTCTGAAGAATTATACAATTTAAAAAAGGATCCATTAGAATTAGTAAACTTGGCTGAAGACACGACTTATATTTCAATTCTTGAAGACATGAGAAACAAAACACTGGTTTTTGATGACGAAATGGCTCCAGTAAGTTCAATTTACGAACCAGTTATAACTAAAGGTCCAGAAATAATTGAATGGATAAAAGAAACACAGCCTTTAGAATATGAACAGATGCAGAACGGTGTTGAAATAGGATATAAAAGAATGTCTGCAGCGTATAAAGAGGCTCAAAAAGAATCAAAAAAATAAAATAGGAATAACGAAATAAATTAAAAAATGAAACAGTTTAAGTTAGTAGGATTATTAATTCTTATGGTAACTCTTTTTCAATCATGTAAAGAAGGTTCTAATGCTGAAATTAATATGAATGGAGATTGGAAATTTAAATTAATTGAAGATGATGCTATTTCTGATAATGAAATGTTTGCAACAAATTTTAATGATGCCAGTTGGGAAACAGTAGGGCTTCCACATACTGCGCATATTGAACCTGTATTGGTTAACGATCAATGGCAAGGCATTTGTTGGTATCGTAAAACCGTTAAAATTCCAAAAGCAGATGCTAATAAAAAAATATTTTTTGAATTAGAAGCAGCTATGAATTTTTCTAAAATTTGGATAAATGGATTGGAAGTTTCTGCACATCACGGTGGTTATTTACCTGTAATTGTAGATATCACCAACTATGTTAAATTTGGAGAAGATAATAGTATTGCAATTAGATTAGATAATAAAGACAATGTTATTACAGGTCCAAAACCATTGAAAAGATTAGACTTTAATATGTATGGTGGTTTGTATAGAAATGCTTCGATTTATGTAAAAGATAAAGTACATATTTCTAATCCTATTTTAGCTAAAAAAGTTGCTGGAGGTGGCGTTTTTATTACTTATCCAAAAGTTTCAGAAGAAGAAACTATTGTACATGTTAAAACGAATATTGTTAATGAAGAAAAATCGGAACAAACCGTAGAAGTTGTCCAAAAGGTGTTTTTTAACAATCAGTTAGAAAAAGAAGTCATCTCGGAAAAAGTAACTATTGAAGCGGGAAATAATATAGATTTAAATGAATCTATTTCTATCGAAAATGCGCAATTGTGGTCTCCAAATACACCTAATTTATATCGTTTAGAAACCACTGTTTTATTAGGAGGTAAAATTATAGATACCCAAACTACGCGTTTTGGAATTAGAGAGTTTGTGTTCGAAAATAATGAGTTATATGTCAACGGAGAAAAAACATTTTTACGTGGTGTAAATCGTCATCAAGAATATCCTTTTATTGGTTATGCGCTTTCTGATAATGCACAATATCGCGATGCAAAAAAGATAAAAGAGGCAGGATTTAATTATATCCGATTGTCACATTATCCACAATCCCCAGCGTTTATGAATGCTTGTGACGAACTAGGTTTGGTGGTTGTAGATGCGATTATGGGATGGCAATTTTATTCGGATACCGATTCATTTAGAGAGTATTGTTATCGTTCGGCATCAGAATTAATTAGAAGAGATCGTAATCATCCTTGTGTATTGGCTTGGGAAGTATCATTAAATGAAACCCAAATGCCTGTCTTTTTTATGGAAGAGTTAAATAGAATTGTGCACGCCGAATTTCCTGGTGAAAATGTTTATTCTTGTGGTTGGATGGATGATGTGTATGATATTTACTTACAAGCACGTCAACATAGAATTTTACATCCACATGAGTTAAAAGACAAACCATATTCTGTATCTGAATATGGAGATTGGGAATATTACTCTAAGAATGCAGGATTAAATCAAGATAAATTAGCAAATAATTTACGTGATGAATATAGCAGTCGTCAAGCTAGAGCTTATGGAGAAGAAAGGTTATTAAGACAAGCTTTTAACGTACAAGAATCCCACAATGATAATTTAAACACAGCTGCTTTTTCAGATAGTTATTGGGTAATGTATGATTACAACCGAGGGTATCATGACGATATTGAAAAATCGGGTTTAATGGATATTTTCAGAATTGAAAAACCAGCATATCAATTTTACAAAAGTCAGAAAGATCCAAGTGAAGACGTTGTTTTAAACATCGCTACATACTGGAATGCGCAATCTCCTAAAAATGTAAAAGTATATTCAAACTGTGATGAAGTAAAATTGTATTTGAATGATGCTTTAATCGCTTCGCAAAAACCAGATATAGATAGTATTTCAACAAATTTAAAACACCCACCATTTACATTTAATATCAATGAATTTGAAGCAGGAACGTTAAAAGCTGTAGGAAGTATTAAAGGACAGGCAGTTGCCGAAACATATGTAACAACTCCTGAAAAAGCTACAAAATTAAAAATTTGGTTAGATGAAAGTGGAAAAGCTCCGCAAAGTGGCGTGAATGATGTATTGTTTTTATACATAGCTGCTATTGATGAAAACGGCACAATAAACCCTGATTTTGCAGAAGAAATTGATTTAAATCTAGAAGGTGATGTAGAAGTTATGAACGTTGAAAATATAACTGCAGAAGCGGGGATAGCAACAGCATTAATTAGAATAGGGAAATCAAAAGGGAATATAAAAGTATCTGGGAAATCAGAAGATTTAGTTGGAGACTATAATTTTGAAGTGAACTAAACACAAAGAGACGGTCGCTTAAATTAATTATTAATAAAAATCAGCATTATTTTTTAAATTATCTTCAAAAGCCCTATTTATACTTATAAATAGGGCTTTTTTATTGCTGAATACAATTTAGTTACTGATTATTAGTGCTTTATGTGTTAATGCATTTTTAACTTTTTACTAATACATACAATATATTTATTAGTATGGACATATATTAACTCAATTTTATACAATTTTATCATCGATAAGGAATTCTAACACTTTAGATAAAATGGTAATACAAAAAGTAAGATTAATTATAATTTGCGCATTACTAATTTCGAATACAGTAATAGGTTGTACAAACGAAAAAGGTCAAGGTGAATCTGTTTTATTTAATTTAGAGATTGCAGAAGATGCAACTACCGCTGTCTTAACTCGAATTTTGTTAGCTGAAGAAAAACCAATTTCAGAAATTAAATTTGAAAAAGGAACGTATCATTTTTATCCTGATAGAGGTTATGAAAAGTATGTTCATATTTCAAACCATAATGATGTCATTATTAGAACTGCATTTCCTCTTGAAAATTTTAAAAATTTAACAATTGATGGTCAGGGGTCTACTTTTATTTTTCACGGAAGAATGATTCCGTTCTTAATTGATTATTCTGAAAATATTCACATAAAAAATGTTAGTGTAGATTGGGCAGAATCATTTCATAGTGAAGGTTTAATTGTAGCCAACGATACGAAAAACCATACGTTTGATATGCAGATTTCAGATGCGTATCCGTATGAAATTAGAAACGACCAATTGTATTTTATAAAGGAATATTATGAGCATCATTTAGGACAATCCATTTTGTTTGATCCAGAGAGAAAAGCAATTGCTTTCAATACGGAAATCTATACACCCTTAGGACAATTTGGTAAAAACAAAGTCAGTCATAATTTAGATAAAATAAATTATAAATATAAAGTAGATAAGTTGGATCCAAGCAATAGAATTATTGGAAGAGAAAATAAATTAGTAATTGAAGAAATCGCACCTGGTATAGTTCGGGTTTATAACCATAAAAATCAGTTGCCACCAGTAGGCACCATTTTAGTGTGTAAGGGTGAACAACAAAATAACAGGTTGGCGCCAGCATTTAGAGTTGCACATACCTTTGGTTTTTATGCGACCAATGTAAATGTACATCACGCTGGAGGAATGGGGTTAATTGCAGAAAATTCTGAAAATTTATTTTTAGATAATTTCAATATTACACCTTCTAATGGCCGTATGGTATCTACAACCGCTGATGCCACTCACTTTGTGGGGTGCAGAGGTAAAATTGAATTGAAAAACTGCACTTTTGAGAATCAGTTAGATGATGCTATGAATGTGCACGGAACCTATCAGGAAGTTCGTGAAATTTTAAATGAGAACACCATTGGCGTGCGTATGGGGCATTTTCAGCAACAAGGTTTTGAGATTGGAAAACCAAATGATAACATGGGCTTTTTACGATTGAATAATTCATTTTTTCCATTTGGTGAAGCAACTCTAAAAGAAATTAAGATAATTAATAGCAGGTATATGTTGGTGACTTTTAATGAAAAACTTCCAGCAGATTTACAAGTGGGGGATTTAATTGAAAACTTGGATGCTTACCCAGAATTATTAGTAGAAAATTGCACGATTAGAAATAACAGGGCGCGTGGGTTATTGCTCTCTACACCAAAGAAAACGGTTGTGAGAAATAATTTTTTTCACACAGAAATGGAAGCTATTTTAATTCCTGTTGAAAGCGGTCATTGGTACGAGTCTGGAAACGGAGCCAACATAACTATTGAAGACAATACATTTCAAGATTGCCAACATAGTGGGTTTAATAGAGGCGTGATTCGTTTTGTTACAGATGATGATAACGAAAACATCGCATTCAATAACATTACAATTAAGGATAATATATTCAGTCAATTTGATAATTTAATTTTAGAAATTTCAAACACTAAAGGGTTGTTGTTTTCAAATAACACCATAACGAATTCAGGAACTTTTCCGCAATTAAATCCTCAGAATCCTGTGATTAAAGTTAAAACGTCTAATGAAATTGTATTAAAAAATAATAAGTATCAAGGCAAAGCAACGGTAATGGTTGAATCGGATGATGAAGCATTAAACGCATCCTTTTAATTAAGAACAAAATCAAACTAAATAATATGACAACAAGAGGTCACAAATTAATTACTAATGAATATGGATAATCTATTCAATATTTAAATGTAAAAATTGTCTTTTAAAAGTAGGCAATATAAAATCAAGCAAAACAAACTAAACTAAAGTTTATCAAATGAAAAACAAACTATTATTTAAATCGAACAAAGTAAAATGGAGATTCCTTTTTACTGTATTTGTTTTCTTGTTTACTCTAAGTATACAAGCACAAGAAATAACTGTAGAAGGAACAGTTACAGCAGATGATGATGGGTTTCCAATCCCAGGTGTTACTGTTTTAGTTAAAGGAACACAGACTGGAACAATAACTGATTTTGATGGTATTTATACTATAAAAGCTAATATAGGCGATGTACTTATGTTTAGTTTTTTAGGAATGAATGAAAGGTCTATTAAAATTGAAAAAAGTCAAATTAATGTTTCTATGTCAACCAATACAGAAATGTTAGATGAAATTGTTGTAATTGGTTATGGAACCGTTACAAAAAAGGAACTTACAGGTGCTGTGTCTCAAGTTAAAAGTGAAACCATTGAAGAATATGTAGGAGCCGATATGAATCAGGCATTACAAGGCCAAGTTGCAGGTGTAAGTGTTACTTCGTCAGGTGGTGATCCAGGAGGAGACTCGAGTATTACTATTCGTGGTATTACTTCTTTAGGAGGCTCAAATACACCGCTTTTTGTTGTAGATGGTATTCCTCAACAAGGAGATCCTCGTTTAAGTCCAAATGAAATTGAAACCGTAGATATTTTAAAAGATGCGGCTTCGGCAGCTGTTTACGGAACGCGTGGTGCAGCAGGTGTTATTTTAATTACAACAAAACGTGGTAAAGCTGGAAAAACAATCGTTTCTGTAGATGGATCATTTGGAGTGCAAACATTAGGAGATAATGTGGCTTTAATGAACACCCAAGATAAAATATTTTATGAATTGAATGTTTATAATTATACAGATAATGATTATGATCCAGGGCCATGGCAAAATCCAGAATGGTTAAATAATGATAATAAGTTTACTGATTATGTCTTGAATGATAGTGCCTTAACTCAGCAATATGGTTTAAATGTTTCAGGAGGAACAGGTAACTTTTCTTATAGCGCAGTAGGTGGTTATTTTAGTCAAGAAGGCGCACTAATAAACTCTGGATTTAAAAAATATAATGCACGTATAACAACGACATATAGCGAAAAAAAATGGCAAATTAATACAAGTGTTGCCTTCAATATTTCTGATATTGAAAGAGCAAGTAATGGTCTTATTGTAAGTGCACTGCGCTATCCGTCGTATTATCCTTTGGTAGATCCAAGTGAAGATGTTGTGTACACAAATGGTAATGGGGGAGTTACTACACCATTAAATGCACTTGCAACAAGTCTTAAAAGAAAAGATAACAGTAATGCTGATAAAATTAATGCAAGCTTAAGTGCAAAATACAATTTTACAGATGCCTTTAGTTTTACAACTCGAATGGGTACAGCTGTAACAAATGAAGTTAGAAGTATTTTTATTCCTTCTTATACCGTTATTGACGTTACAGATAATACGTCTGAAATCGATCCAACAAAAAGTTCTGTAGAAGAGTATTCAGCAAGATATACTACATTTTCTTGGGATGGTAGTTTAGATTATAAAAAGAAATTTGGAGATCATAAAATAGGTGCTACAGGATCCGTTTCAATAGATGAAAATTCAAGAAGAGAGTTTACGGGTTATAAAGAAGGAGTAGCAAATAGTAGTATTGAAGTTTTAAACGGCGCTACTATTAATCCAAATGCGTATTCAGGTTTTAATTACACCACTAAAATATTAGGGTTTTTAGGAAGAGTTCAATATGATTATAAAGGGAAATACTTGTTTTCAGCCTTAGTGCGACAAGATGGGTCATCTAAATTTGGACAAGATTATCGTTGGGGAACATTTCCATCGTTTTCGGCAGCTTGGAATATTTCCGATGAAAATTTTTGGAAAAACATAGAACCCGTAGTAAACAACTTTAAATTAAGATTAAGTCATGGTACAGTAGGTAACGAAAGTTTTCCTGCCTACGAATATTCAAGCAGCATTGTTCAAGGAACAGATTATATTTTTGATGAAAATGATACTTCAGTAACTTATGGAACCGCGATTAAATCGTACGCAAATACCGATGTGAAATGGGAAACTTCAGTTCAGAACAATATAGGTTTTGATATGTCATTCCTGCAAAACCATATTTACCTTACAGCAGATTTTTATAGAACAGAAAAAAATGATATGTTATTTCCAGTTGAACTTCCTGGATCCACAGGAGCATATTATGACCCTTCAATTACTTTAAACGTTGGAGATATGGTTAATACAGGTATCGAAATTGCTGCAAGTTATCAAGGGAATATTGGTGAAAGTCAGTTAAATGTTGGTATGACTTTTACAAAAAACGATAATGAAATAACCAAGATGGCAGGGGACACCGATTTAATTTATAACTCAAATTCAACCCTAATTAGTGGAGATGCAGGATCGGCAGTTACGGTTTTGTCTCTAGGCCATGAAGCAAGTTCATTTTGGTTATATGAAACAGATGGCGTAATAACAAGTCAAGATGAATTAAATGTTTACAAACAATTTCCTTCAAGAATTAATGCGCAATTAGGAGATTTAAAATACATAGATTATGATGGCGATGGCGATATTACTGAAGCAGATAAACATTATATGGGGAGTGCATTACCTGATTTTGAAATGGGTTTAAATTTATCATGGAAATATAAAAATTTCGATTTTACTATGAACTGGTATGCTACGGTTGGCTCCGAAATAATGAATGGTACTAAAGCTGCAGCATATAATTATGGAAATCACGAAGATTTAGTAAATATGTGGACGCCAAATAACCCTACCTCTGGGATTCCATTACAAACTGGAGACTCAAAAAGTGGAAAGTTTAATTATTTAGGTTCTACAGATTATTGGCTTGAAAACGGTGATTTTTTAAGATTAAAACTTATCTCATTGGGGTATACCATACCAAGTGAAGTCTTAGAAAAATCAGGAATCTCAAAATTAAGAATTTATGTGAATGCTCAAAACCCAATTACAATAACCAATTATGACGGGTATGATCCTGAAATTGGGGGAGAAAGTATTTCACGAAGAGGTGTAGATGTATCAAGGTATCCGCTGAGTTCTTTGTACACATTAGGACTTAAGTTTAATTTTTAAAAAACATTCAGATGAAAAGTAATATAAAGAATTTCATAAGTATGATTGTAATTGCAAGTGCATTATTTTCATGTTCAGATTATTTGGAGGAGATCAATCCTAATAACGTCTCGGCTGATGTTTATTGGTCAACATTGGAAGAGTCTAACGACAACCTAACGTCTGTTTATGGCGCCATGTTAAATCATTTTATTTTAGGTTTTGAAGTTGAATCTTGGAGAAGTGATACGGGGTTTCCAAAATCAAGAACGTCACCATACGGAAAAGGGTTGCCATGGTATCAGCAAACATTTACAAATAGTTTAAGTGATGTTTCGTCAAGATGGGATGCCTTATACCAAGTAATATACAGAGCAAACCAAGTTATTGAAGGTTTAGAAAGTATGGGTGACGATTTAAAAGTTCAGGATGCTTGGACCGAACAAATGGCACAAGCACGTTTTTTTAGAGGATTGGCTCATTTTTATTTACACTCGACATACAATAATGGAGAAATAATTATAAGAGATTTTGTGCCTACAAATTCTGAAGAGTTTTCATTACCACTTTCTAGTTCTGAAGAAGTCACTGCTTTTTTTAGAAAGGATTTAGTGTTTGCTTACGAAAATTTACCAGCTAAATTTGATACAAAAACAAGAGTTTCTGCAGGAGTTGCAGCTACTGTTTTAGGGAAAAGTTATTTATATACAGAAGAATATGACATAGCAATGACGTATTTAAATGATGTTATTTCTAATTCAGCTTATGGTTATGAATTATTAGAAGGAAATAATGTAGACCTCTTATTTACTTCGGCAGGAGATTACAATTCAGAATCTATTTTTGAAATAAATTTCTCAGACCAACATCAGTTAGAAGATGATGTTTGGGATGAAGAAAGTTTTTTTAATAGATGGGCTAGATATTCGGCTCCAACAGGTTCAATTCAAGGGATAGCAATATTTATTCCACCATCATGGATGACGTATGAGTATTCTAACGAGCCTTTAGATACTCAAGATTCAAGAAATTATGTAGATGACGGTAATGGAGGAATTAAATTACGAAATGTGCCCTTGCGTGCAGCACAAATGGTTGCTTTAGTTAATGATGAGCAATCGGAATACTATCTTGCTCCTGCAGCAAATGAGATTGATAAGTTTGCAGGTACAGTTTTTTCATTCTTCAAAAAATTTACAAATCATGATATTGTAGCAAGTGAAGCAGATATTGCTTTAACACCATGGAAATCAGGAAAAAATGTTATTGTAGATCGTTTGGCAGATGTGTATTTAATGTATGCAGAATGTTTAATTAAAACGGGTAATATCGATGAAGCATTGTTTTATATTAATAAAATTCGTCAACGTTGGGGATTAGTTTCTTTAGGTTTTAGTGATGGTTCTGCACATGATTTTGATGAAGTAAATTATAATGAACAAACATTAATGAATCAATTAATGTTTATTGATAAACCCCTTGAATTGGCCGTTGAAGGTTATGCAACACGTTCAATTGATCTTAGAAGATGGGGCGTTGCAAAACAGCGTTTTCAAGATTTAGCTGATATGAACTTCTATTTAATTGATTATAGTTATACCGCCGAGGATGGTACTGCTGCAACCAGACCATTAAGTCTTATTCAAAAAGGAATTAGTCCAGACGACTCTACCAATCCAAAAGTTCAACTTAAAGAATATGAAGATGCTGCCATTAATTACAATGCGAGTTTACACGGATATTTACCACTTCCATTAAGTGAAATTCTTAATAATCAAAATTTATTTAACTAATCAAAACTAGAAAAATGAGAAAAATAGTAATATTAACTACACTACTGTTAACTTTTGTATTTACAACTAGTTGTTCAGATAGTTATGAGGCACCTTATGGAGATTATTCAAGTTTTTCTTGGTATTCATCAGATGAGTGGAATGAAGATTCAAAAATAGTGAATATAGATAATTTTATAATTTTTATGGATTTATCTCAAAACCCAATAAGTCATGAATGGATTATTCCTGAATCTAGTAAATATTTGAATACCGATTTTACAGATACAGATTCTATTTACACCGATTTTATTATTGAAGGCGCAGGAACTACTTCTACTGAATCTACTATTAATGTGCTTTTTACAGCACCAGGAAAACACGAAATTCAATTACATAATGTGTTTAATGATTCGGTAGCAGAGTCCGTTAAAGAGAATGATTCTTGGGTTGTAAATAAAATATTTACGGTTGATGTGTTTGCAAATACAAACCCAGCGTGTAAAGTGTTTAAATATGACAATACAGATCCTTCAAATCCTAAATTAGTTGAAGTACTTTCATTAACAGCTGAAGAAATGCCTTCAATTGAAGATATAGATTCTTGGGAAACAGTAACCATAGAAGCTGGTGAAGAATTAGTTTATGTCGATCAATCCACCATAGGGAGACCAACAGGTAGAAAATGGTATTTGGATGGAGGAAAGCCAGAAACAAGTTCAAAAGATTCGGTTGCTATTAAATATAATAAATTGGGAGAATTTACTTCATCTATGGAATCGATAAGAAATGGGGAAGGTGTACCGTCTTATACAAGTTCAAAATTTATTCCTTTAAAAGTAAATGTAATTCCTTCAACACAACCTTTTGAATTAACAGGTAAGGTTTCTATTAATACTAGTGAAGTTATTTCGTTTAGTGTAACAGGTGAGGTTGAAACTATATTTCAGCAAGAAGATTTTTTTACGGTTCACGTGACGAATACGGATGCGGGCTTTGATGAAAACATAGCAGTGGCTTCTGTATTTGTAAATAGCAGTGATGCAACTATAATAGAATTAACTTTAGAAGCACCTGTTTATAATACAGACAATATTGAACTTTCATATTCAGGAGGAAAAATCATTTCAGTCGATTCTAGAATGTTAAGTGATTTTGGACCTGTGCCTGTTACAATGCCTATAGGGAATAGTGTTCTGATTAATAATTGGGCCGGTTTTGAAAATGCATCATCTTCTGGAAATACCACTAGAAAAGCAGATTGTGATGGGTATTGGGTAGGTAAAGAGAATGATGATTTAGGGTTGCCATTTTATAGAACAACCGACAAGTTTTATGAAGGCGTTGCATCTATGAGGTATACAAGTACAGATGGTGTTGTAACTGTAACGTTGCAGGGTTCTGATTTTTCTAAGCCAAACGGTATACCAGCTGCGACTTATAGAGTGTCGTATATGGTGTATTTGGAAACGGGAAATACTATGAAAAGTTTTAGATCTACGCTTCAAAGCTCAGATATTTCATTACTATGGAATATTGAAAATTTACCACGTGGTGAATGGGTTGAAATATCACAAGTGGTAACTGTTTCAGGAATTGCCTCAGGAATTAGATTTGATTTAAAAATAGATGCGGAAGATAATTTAGATGTATCTGGTGAGCAAACAATGTATTTTGATACCTTACTATGGATTCCTTTAAATCCAAGACCAACATCATAAATTTGAAAGCATAACTTAATACGTTTTAGCTTGAGATTTTAATTTTCAACTCAGGCTAAAACTTTTAAAACAAAAAACAGTAGTATGAAAAATAGAATTTTTATAGTTTTTGTATGTGCAGTATTCTCAAGTCTATTAGCTTGTAAAGAAACTGCTAATGAACAAAAACAAGTTGAGAACAAACAAGTTGAAACCAAACCAAATATTGTAATCATTTATTTAGATGATCTAGGATATGGAGATATTAGCTCTTATGGAGCAACTGAAATTAAAACCCCTCATATTGATGCATTAGCAAATGAAGGATTACGTTTTACCGATGCTTATGCTTCCTCGGCAACTTGCACACCAAGTCGGTATGCGTTACTTACAGGAATGTATCCTTGGAGAAATAAAGATGCTAAGATATTACCAGGAACTGCACCGCTGTTAATTAGTACGGAACAACAAACATTGCCGAAAATGCTAAAAAAACAGGGTTATCAAACTGGAATTGTAGGTAAATGGCACCTAGGTTTAGGAACAGGAGAGGTAAACTGGAATGAAAGAGTTACTCCAGGACCAAATGAAGTAGGTTTTGAGAGTTCTTATATTATGGCGGCGACTCAAGATCGTGTTCCAACAGTATATATTGATAATGGAGATGTTGTTGGAGTAGATCCAAATGATCCAATTGAAGTGAATTATGAAACGAATTATGAGGGGGAACCAACAGCAATTTCTAACCCGGAAATGACAACGATGAAATGGCATCATGGTCACAACAATAGCATTGTAAATGGGATTCCTAGAATAGGTTATATGAAAGGTGGAGATGCTGCTAAATGGAGTGATATAGATATTGCAGATCACTTTTTAGAAAAAGCACAAACGTACGTTAAAGACCATAAAGAGAAACCTTTCTTTTTGTATTACGCGATGAATCAGCCGCATGTGCCTCGTACTCCAAGTCCTAGGTTTGTTGGGAAATCAGGAATGGGACCAAGAGGAGATGTTATTTTAGAAGCAGATTGGTGTATTGGAGAATTTATGAAAACATTAAAAGATGAAGGTGTGTTAGAAAATACCTTAGTTATTTTTACAAGTGATAATGGACCTGTATTAAATGATGGTTATTTTGACGATGCTGTAGAGAAATTAGGAAACCATAAGCCAGCAGGACCATTACGAGGTGGGAAATATAGCATATTTGAAGCCGGTACTCGAGTGCCTTTTATTACATATTGGAAAGGTACAATTCAACCAGCAGAGTCAAATGCCATAGTGTGTCAAATAGATTTACTAGCATCTATTGCAGAATTAGTTGGTACTGCAGAAAATACAACGGACAGTGAAGATTTATTAAAAGTTTTTTTAGGTGAAAGTGATAAAGGAAGAGATAATCTTATTTTAGAAGCGACTTCAAGAACAGCTTTACGTAGTGGAGATTGGCTAATGATTCCTGCTTATAAAGGGGTTAACTACAGAGAGAAAGTAGGTATTGAAGTGGGGAGTTTTCCTGAATTTCAACTTTATAATTTAAAAGAAGATATAGGTCAACAAAATAATCTAGCCGAAGAAAATCCAGAAAAATTAGCTGAAATGATTCAGGAATTTGAAGCGTTAAGAGGTAAAGATTATAGCCTAAATGTAAAAGATGTAAAATTCAGGTAATAGTTTCAGCCTTTATAAATTCTTATGGGCAATAGATAGATATGAAGTTCTAACGGTTGAAACTTAATATAAAAATAGTATTTGTGTTTTTACTGATGAGGTTGAGATTGGTTATCTAGGAACTTATGGTTAAACAAGGATTCAAACACCAACTATCGAAAATTAGAATAAACACCAACAATAAATATACAAACCAAACTAAATAATATAACCAATGACAATAGATTTCGGATTTTGGGATTACCTCATTTTTATAGCTTACGCAGTATTAATATTAGGAGTAGGCTTATGGGTTTCCAGAGATAAAAAAGGACATGAAAAAAATGCTGAAGATTATTTCTTAGCAAGTAAAAGTTTACCATGGTGGGCCATAGGTACCAGTTTAATAGCTGCAAATATATCTGCAGAACAATTTATTGGAATGTCAGGATCAGGCTTTGCCTTGGGGTTGGCTATCGCTTCCTATGAATGGATGGCAGCCATCACTTTAATTATTGTTGGAAAATATTTTCTACCAATTTTTATTGAAAAGGGATTGTATACTATTCCAGAATTTGTTGAAAAACGATTTTCAACAAATTTGAAAACGATATTAGCAGTCTTCTGGATCTTGTTATATGTTTTTGTAAACTTGACTTCAGTCCTGTATTTAGGGTCTTTAGCGTTGGAAACAATTATGGGAATTCCAATGGTGTATGGCGTTATGGGGTTAGCTTTATTTGCAGCAGCTTATTCATTATACGGTGGACTTTCAGCAGTAGCTTGGACCGATGTTATTCAAGTTGTCTTTTTAGTTTTAGGAGGTTTAGTAACCACTTATATTGCTTTAAATACGGTGTCGGATGGAGAAGGGGTTATAGCAGGAATGAAAACTGTTTATGATGCTACACCGGAACGTTTTGAAATGATATTTGATGAGTCTAACCAATATTACGATTTGTTGCCTGGAATAGGTGTTTTATTAGGAGGAATGTGGGTTGCGAATTTATACTATTGGGGTTTTAACCAATACATTATTCAAAGAACCCTGGCGGCAAAATCATTAAAAGAATCACAAAAAGGGATTTTATTAGCTGCAGGGTTAAAATTAATAATCCCTATAATAGTTGTTATTCCTGGAATAGCAGCGTATGTAATGGTAAATGATCCAGAAATTATGGCACGATTAGGCGCTGAAGGATTACATAATTTACCAACATTTGAACAAGCCGATAAAGCATATCCTTGGTTGTTACAATTTTTACCAACAGGAATGAAAGGTGTTGCTTTTGCAGCATTAGCAGCCGCAATTGTATCGTCTTTAGCATCTATGTTAAATTCTACATCCACCATTTTTACAATGGATATTTACAAACAATACATTAACAAGAAAGCAACTGATAAGCAAACCGTTAATATGGGGAGAATTTCAGCAGCGGGGGCATTAATCATTGCAGCTGTGATGGCTCCATTATTAGGAGGAATAGATCAAGCATTTCAATTTATACAAGAATATACGGGCATAGTAAGTCCAGGGATTTTAGCAGTGTTTATGTTAGGATTGTTTTGGAAAAAGACAACGAATAAAGCAGCCATTATTGGAGCATTAGTATCTATACCAATTGCATTATATTTTAAAGTAGCACCAAATGGATGGTCTACAAGTTCAATGTTTGTAGACATCCCTTTTATGGATCAAATGGGCTATACGGCTGTATTGACAATGATTGTTATTATTATAGCAAGTTTAATTCAGAATAAAGGAAAAGAAGATGAAAAAGGAATACCAATTACCAAAGAATCATTTAAAACTAGTGCTGGATTTAATATTGGAGCCTTTGCAATTATGTTAGTTTTAGTCGCATTATATGCCATGTTTTGGAAAAGCTAAGACGATTTAAATTATGGAATATAAAGAGTTGGTGAAAGCCAACTCTTTTTTGTTACACTTGTTTTTCTTGTAAATGGAAGATTAAGATGTGGTGAAAAATGCTTTGCAAATACATTAATAAGTGCTTTGAAAGCTCTTTTTTATATTAATTATTACGGTTGTTTTGCCCATTTTACTCCGAATTTGAATAATAAGAATATTATAAATAAGAAAAAAGAATGAAATAAAACAATCCCTAATGACCACTTAAACCCGAGTGCTCCGCTAATTATAGTTTTAAAAATGTATAATGAATTCGGATTAATAGCAAGTCGGTATATAAAATTGATGATTAGGAAAGAGGCAATGGCTATAAATACAATTCCGATAATCTTTTTGGCCATAATTAATATTTTCAATATTACGAGAATCCTTGTGGAGTCTGCAAAGGAATAGGAATAATTGCATGTAATGCCTAAATAAGACACTGTCCTGCCCTGAAATAGGGTTGTTACACTTTAAAATTGCTTTTAGGTTAAGAATGGATATGCTTTATTCTGTGTTTTTAAGTCTAAAGATAAATGTAATGGTATTTCGTTGTATCATTTAATTGCGATTTTTGTTGCGCTACTTTGTAAAAGCTAAATACCTGCTTATATATGGTTATGAATTATACAACTATACGTAAGCAGGTATTTGAATGAAATGTATTGTTTTAAATTAGTTGTTTCTTATTTTTTGTTCCCACTTCCAAGCCGAAGAAAGGGCGTCTTTTAAATTCAATTTTGCGTTCCACCCTAAAACATCATTTGCTTTGGTAGTGTCGGCATATGCAGCAACAACATCACCTTGTCTTCGTTCAACTATTTTATAATTTAATTTCTGCTTAGATACATCCTCGAAAGCTGAAATCACTTCTAAAACAGACGACCCCTTACCTGTCCCAATATTAAAGACTTCATAATTATCATCGTTTTTATTATTAATAAGTCTTTTAAGAGCTGCAACGTGAGCTTTAGCTAAATCGACCACATGAATATAATCACGAATACATGTTCCGTCTTCGGTTGGATAATCATCTCCAAATACAGATAATTGGTCTCTTAATCCAATCCCTGTTTGTGTAATAAACGGCACTAGGTTTTGAGGTGTTCCAATTGGTAGTTCACCAATTTTTGCCGATTCATGTGCTCCAATAGGGTTAAAATAACGAAGCGCAATTGCTTTTAAGTTTTTTGAAACTTTACAGGTATCTTGTATAATTTCTTCTCCAATTTGTTTGGTGTTTCCGTAAGGAGATTCTGCGTTTTTTATAGCTTCAGATTCTGTTATAGGAAGTGTGTCTGCTTGACCATAAACCGTACAAGACGAACTAAAAATAAAGTTTGCTGTATCTTTTTTATATAATTCTTGTAAAATATAAATTAACGAATTCAAATTGTTTTCATAATATAACAAAGGGAGTTTAACGCTTTCGCCTACGGCTTTAGACGCAGCAAAATGGATAACTCCAATAACATCATGATGACGTTTAAAGAAATCTATAACACCTGTTTTATTACGTAAATTTAATTTTTCGAATACTGGTTTTTGTCCCGTAATGGATGTTATACCATTCAAAACGTCTTCTGTAGAATTTGAAAGATCATCAATAATAACCACTTCAAATCCTTCGTTTTGTAGTTCTACTACAACATGAGAACCAATAAATCCTAATCCTCCTGTTACTATAATTTTATGTTTCATATCTCGTTTAATTTTGTATTAGAATTGAAATTGTATTTACCAAAAAATGCAATATAAAGTAGCGACTAAAATGCAGACAATGAATGAACCTATATTAAATAGGGGGGAAGTTTTAAATAATTTATTAGTTAAATTAATTCCTTTCGCATCATCTGCTCCTTTATTTTGAAGGTGGCTTAACACCACAATAACAAGCATACTAAGTACAGCTGTTAATCCCATTTGGTGCATCCATGGTTCTAAACCAGTAATAGGAATAAACTTAAGAGCTAATGCAATAGGAATAGATAAAAGTGCGCCCCATATTGCTGCATTATTCGTGGTCTTCTTCCAGAATAAACCTAACATAAACACCGCTAATATTCCCGGGCTTACTATACCTGTCCATTCTTGAATAAATTGAAAAGCTTGGTCGATACCGCCTAATAATGGTGCCATAATAACCGCTATAATTAAGGCTACAGCAGCAGAAATACGCCCCACATTTACTGTGGTTTTACTACTCGCATTTTTATTGATGTATTGCTTATAAATATCCATCGTAAAGATGGTAGATGTTGAATTTAACATCGATGCTAAAGAAGACACTATAGCTGCTGCTAATGCTGCAAAAGCAACTCCTTTAAGTCCTGTTGGTAAAAACTGTAATAGCCAAGGGTAAGCTTTATCGGCTTGCCCTGTAGACGGTAAACTTAATTGTCCAGCTTCACCTAAACCAGCCATAATTTCAGGATCATTTACCATAACGTATGCAGCAATGCCGGGTATAACTACTATTAATGGAATTATAATTTTTAATCCAGCCGCTAAAAGAATACCTTTTTGAGATTCTTCTAAAGATTTTGCGGCTAATGTTCTTTGAATAATATATTGGTTAAAGCCCCAATAATAAAAATTTGCGACCCATAATCCACCAAGTAATACCCAAACACCTGGTAAGTTTAAGTAATTGACATTCGAAGTGCCGTTAGTATTAAATTCATCTAATATCATGTGGAATTTATCAGGAGCAGCATCCATTACCTTAGAGAATCCTGCTATCATGCCTTCTCCTCCAGAAACTGTATTTAAAGCCAAATATGTTGTTACTAAACCTCCTAAAACAAGGAAGACTACTTGTATAACATCGGTCCAAGCTACAGCCGATAGACCACCGTAAATGGAGTAGGCTGCAGCAAAAAGTGCTAAACATATAATAGCCGTCATCATATCTACACCCATTATAGTTTCAATGGCTAAACCTCCTAAATATAATACTGAAGCTAGATTTACGAATACATAGAGTGCAATCCAGAACACCGCAAGAATAGTCTTTAGATTTGTAGAAAAACGCTTTTCTACAAACTCAGGGATGGTATATAATCCTTTTTCAATAAAAATTGGCAGAAAATATTTACCAACAATAATTAAGGTTATTGCGGCCATCCATTCGTAAGAAGCGATTGCTAATCCTAAGGCAAAACCAGATCCAGACATTCCAATAAACTGTTCTGCAGAAATATTGGCTGCAATTAAAGAGGTTCCTATAGCCCACCATGGTAACGATTTACTCGCTAAAAAGTAATCTTCAGCATTCTTTTCATGGCCATCCTTATCTCTAGAAACCCATAGTCCAACTCCTAAAATAAGTATAGCATAAGCTATAAATACGAAGTAATCCCAAAATTCAAATCCATTAGTCATAATTGTGGTTTGTTAATTTGTTAGTTTTAGTTTGTTAATATTATGTATTTGTAAAATAATAATTCAAATATATGAAAATAATTTAAAAAACATACTAGTACCTACTAGTTTGTTTATGAATTTTATTTACCTTTGTATTATGGGTGTTATTAACATAAAAAAGAATACAGGTGTACCTAAGTACAAGCAAATTATAGAATCTATTGAAGATGCTATAATCTCCGGCGATTTAAAAAAGGGAGACCAATTGCCTTCAATTAATAATATTAGAGATGTACATAAACTCTCTAGAGATACTGTGCTAACAGCTTTCAATGAATTAAAAGCAAGGGGTATTATTCAATCTATTGTCGGAAAAGGATATTATGTTTTAAATGATAGTATAGATGTGAGCCAGAAAGTATTCTTGCTGTTTGACGAATTAAACTCGTTTAAAGAAGATTTATATAACTCGTTTATAAGTAATCTAAACAGTAATATTCGAGTAGATATTTATTTTCATCATTTCAATGAAGACATTTTTAGTAAGTTAATTTATGAAAATATTGGATTGTATAACTACTACGTTATTATGCCTGCCAATTTAAAAAACACTGAATTGGTTATTGAAAAATTACCAAAGGAAAAGGTGTACATTTTAGATCAGACACATCCTGAATTGTCACAATACGCCGCAATTTATCAAAATTTTGAAAAAGATATCTTCACCAATCTTACCGAAGCTTTACATCTTATTCAGAACTACGACACCATAATTTTACACTTTTCGGAAGACAATCAACCTTTAGGAATGCGAAAAGGGTTTGTGAAATTTTGCAAAGCAAATGGATTGAAATATGAAGTAATCAAGTCTTTAAAAGATAGAGTAATCTCTAAAGGTGAAGTCTATGTTATTCCAGACGACAAAAATTTATTACGCATTATAAAAGGGATGAAAAGTAAGGATTACACGCTTTCAAAGGATGTAGGAATTATTTCTTATAACGATACACTTTTAAAGGAAATTGTAGAAGGAGGTATTACAACCATTTCAACAGATTTTAATCATATGGGAGAACGTTTGGCTCAAATGATTTTAAATAATGAGCACTTACAAATAGAAAACATAAACACCTTAATTCTTAGGAATTCATTATAATAATTTAAGTAACAAAGACATGAATACGACATTAATTAATACCGTTAAAACAAGTTTTTTAAATAACTTTAAAGTAGAACCAATCTTGATTTTTTCGCCAGGAAGAATTAATATTATAGGAGAACACACAGATTATAATGATGGTTTTGTGTTTCCTGCTGCTGTTAATAAAGGTATTGTAGCGGCTATTCAGAAAAGCGATACAAATAGTTCAAGCGCTTTTGCAGTAGATAAAACTGAAAGTATAACATTCTCATTAGATAATCTAAAACCTTTAAATAAGGGATGTTGGCAAAACTATATTTTAGGAGTGGTTTCAGAGATCCAGAATAGAAATAAAACGATAGGAAATTTTAATATCGCTTTTGGAGGCGATATACCAGGCGGTGCAGGAATGTCTTCGTCTGCGGCATTAGAAAATAGTGTCGTTTACGGTTTAAACGAATTATTTAGTTTAGGTCTTACAAAACACGATATGATTTTAATTTCTCAAAAAGCAGAACATAATTATGTTGGTGTAAAATGTGGAATTATGGACCAGTATGCGAGTATGTTTGGGATTGAAGATCATGCTTTACTTCTTGATTGTAGAACTGTAAAAGCAACGCCTTTTAAAATTGATTTTAAGGATTACGAACTCTTTCTAATAAACACCAATGTAAAACATAGTCTATCAGACAGTGCTTATAATGATAGACGTTCGGTTTGTGAATCTGTTTCGGAACTACTAAACATTAAAGCGTTAAGAGATGCTACCGAATTTGATTTAGAATCAATAAAAGAAAAAATCACAGCAGAAAACTACCAGAAAGCACTTTTTGTAATTCAAGAAAATGAACGCGCAATACAAGCATCTAAAGCTATGCAAGCAGACGATTTAAAAACATTAGGAAAACTTATCTATGCTTCTCATGACGGTTTGCAAAATCAATATAAAGTAAGCTGTGAAGAATTAGATTTTTTAGTTGCAGAAACAAAGTCGAACCCCAATATTTTAGGCTCTAGAATGATGGGCGGTGGTTTTGGCGGCTGCACGATTAATTTGATTGCAAAATCTGAGGTACCTGCTTTTAAAGATTACATTACTGAAGCTTATAAAACTAAATTTAATACAGAGTGCTCTATTTACGAAGTAAAACTTTCTGATGGTACTCATATAATTAACGAATTAAACCATTAAAAATGAAAACGGACTTACAAGATTATTCGCATAAACGTTTTAATATCCTTACAGGAGAATGGGTTTTAGTATCACCACATAGAGCTAAAAGACCATGGCAAGGACAAAATGAAGAAATCTCTAAAGAGATACGACCATCACACGATCCTTCGTGTTATTTATGTGCTGGAAATACAAGGATTAATGGTGAAATAAATCCTGATTATAAAGATGTTTTTGTGTTTACAAACGATTTTGCAGCACTTCAAAACGATTCAAAAGCATTTAATATTAACGATGGGTTGTTGCAAGCCCAGAGTGAAACAGGTATTTGTAAAGTGATTTGTTTTAGTCCCGATCATTCAAAAAGTTTGGCAGATATGTCTCCAGAATCAATAGAGAAAGTGGTTTCGGCATGGCAACATGAATATAAAGAGCTTGGAGAAAAGGATACCATAAACTACGTGCAAATTTTTGAAAATAAAGGCGCTGTAATGGGCTGTAGTAATCCGCATCCACATGGTCAAATCTGGAGTCAATCTACTTTGCCTAATGAAGTTGAAAAGAAAAACACACACCAATTAAACTATTACAACAAAAACAAGAGTAGTCTTTTAGGTGATTATCTTACACAAGAATTTAAAGAAAAAGAACGTATAATTTTCGAGAATGATGCCTTTGTAGTGTTGATACCGTTTTGGGCAGTTTGGCCATTCGAGACAATGATTGTGCCTAAAAGACACCAAAAAAGTATTCTTGATTTAGAAGCTAACGAATCGTTACTTTTTGCCGAAGCTATTTCGGTAATAACTAAGGCTTACGACAAGCTTTTTAATACCTCATTTCCGTATTCTAGTGGTATTCATCAAGCACCAACTAATGGCGAAGATAATAGCCATTGGCATTGGCATATGAGTTTTTATCCACCTTTATTAAGAAGCGCTACGGTTAAAAAATTCATGGTGGGTTACGAAATGTTCGGGTCGCCACAACGAGATATTACTGCTGAAGTTGCGGCGAAAATGTTGTCAAAATTAATTGAAGAATAAGTTCAAGTATACGTTGACTAATACGTTGGATTAAATTATAAAAACCATCTATAATGACTTCTAAAAAAGGTTGTTTTAGATGGTTTCTGATTTAAAATCATTTTATAAGTATTTGCAGTACTTATTTTTTAAAGTGGTTAAAGAAGAATATCTCTTAGTATTAAAAGAGGTATAAGCGTACTGTTTTTAGGGAAGCCTACACATTTATATTATTTATTTTAAAATGGAATGATACACTATGACTTTTAAATTATTAATTCCAAGAACATATGAATTTTTATCATTCTTCTTTTTCATCATAGCAATAATTATATAACATTTTAAAATGGTCTTTCATTTTTTGTTTTGCAAGTGATGCGTCTTTATTTTTAATGGCCTCGTAAATATCTGTATGCTCTTGTATTGTTAAAGCTGATGGATTTCCATCACAAACGTGAAGTTTTTCAAAATTAGTAATGATTTCAGGGATGATTATTAGCATTAAGCTATTTAGTGTGCTATTATCACTGGCCTCTGCTATTGCTAAATGAAATAATAAATCTTCTTCAACAGCTTCTTCACCCTTCAATACTTTATCGCAATAGGAATCGAGTGCTTTTTTAATTTGGTTTAAATCCTCATCTGATCTTCTTGAAGCAGCTAATCCTGCAGTTTTTAATTCTAACAAAATCCTAGTTTCAACCAAAGATTTAAATTCAGCATTTTTTAATCGTAAAATACTTTCTATCATTCCATTTCTGCCAATTGCCCCAATATCAGCCACAAATGTTCCACTTTGAGGTCTAGATTTTAATAATCCATATAATTCTAATTTTTGGATAGCTAGCCTGATAATACTTCTACTTACTCCAAATCTTTCCGACAATACCCGTTCAGAAGGTAGTTTTTCTCCAGGCTCTAAATTTTTATCATTAATAATATCTTTTATTTTAGATATAATACTATTTAGAACCTCTTTATTACTGTTTTTTGCAATTACATTTAACTCCATATGTACGAGAATAGTTTACTAAAAAAACAAAGGTGAACTATTCTTGTTAAATACAAAAACATAATTTTTCTAGCTTAATTTAAATTATTTAAAAATTAAAACTTTTCTAATCAAATATAGAAATATGAATAGAAAAGTTTTTTAATATAGATTAATTTTAGCAATTAATTTCCTTTTTTTATAAATCAATGTTTTCGAATATTTAATCTTTTAGGGGTTATAAGTTTAAATATATAGATAATCAACAAATCAATAGAAATCATTTTAAAGTGATAGATAGCTCTACTAAAGCTTATTAACATGTGATTTTGGTAATTTAAAAATAGTTGGAGCCCATTTGGTAAGCTTTACTCTTTATGGTAACGACCAATATGCCTGAGATAAAACTACGCGTACATGGGAGCAGACATTAGGGGAAATTAATGTTGCGTATTCATAAATCAATACCTTGCTGGTTTTTGTAGTGTTTGCAAATGGAACCGATCATAAGGTTCAGTGTATGTTACTGAATATTAAAAGAGGGGTGCCTAAACAAAAATAGGTGTATTCTGATGATGATATAGAGCTTAATTTTGATCGGGTTTATGAGGAGGTTCGGGAGATTTTTGGGTGATTTATAATTTAAAAATTAATTACTTGACTTATAGCATTATCCATATTCTTATGAATAAAATTTACCTGATAATTTAGTGTTATCCTAAAATCACTAAGACGATAAAATTTCTGAAACATAAAAGGGTGGATTTTATCTCCAGTTGGATTTTAAAAAGTATGACATGTGATAGGATAATAGTGGTAACTTGTCATAGTATGATTGATTAATTTGTGTTTTCTTCAATTAAGGACGTTCATTTTTTCTAAATAACTATTCATAAACGTGTATACTGATAACCAATTTAGGACAACAATTAAACGTAGCCCACAGAAAATAAATTTTGAATAGATTATATATCAATATCGTCCTAAACGATTAATCTCTTTTTACAAAAAGATTTGCCGCTGCTGACTTTATGGAATTACTTGTGCTGGGGGAGGTACTTTTCTACATAAGTTGAATTTTGTATTTTGGGTTGGCCTATCGAAAATTTATCGTAAAATTTGAAGAGAAAGTATCGTAAAATTTAAAGCTGTTTGAGCTAAACGCATGTTTCTATATAGTTGATTTTTAGTAGCGAGTTCTTTAAATTTAGATAGTGAACGAAAAATTTAGATAAAAGTTCGTAAGCCTAGATTTTTTTGGTTCGTTTTTTTGTCAATGAAAAAAATGAACATATAATAATATTTAGGACAGGATTTATATGGTAATTCTAATTTAGAATACGTTAAAAATTAATCATAATAAACGGTTTTTGTAATCTTTATTTGTGAATTCAAACATGTTGTTACCTTAAAAAATAACGTATTACTTTCAAATTTGTTTTATGACTCATGAGTTTAAGAAAATAGTAGATGTCTTTATAGCGAGTAGGGATAAAAACCTGAAAACTGTTTTAGCTACTGTTGTCCATTTAGAAGGATCGTCTTATCGGAGACCAGGTGTTCGCATGTTGTTTGTGGAAAACGGAAAATCTGTTGGAGCTGTAAGTGGGGGATGTGTAGAAAAGGAAATTCAAAAACAGGCAGAAACTGTTTTTAAAACGCAAATGCCTAAAATGATGACTTACGATGGTAGGTATCGTTTGGGCTGCGAAGGTTTACTTTATATTTTAATAGAACCTTTTTGTTTAGAAAACGACATTATAATTAAACTTAATGAATGTTATAAAAGTAGAACGCATTTCGATATTCTTTCGTGTTATAACACGGATATTGATTGTACAAGTAATATTGGCTCTTGGTTGAAAATTAATAATGATAAATTTCCGGTGTCCTCAAGACCTTTAAATTTTGATCAAATTCAGAACAAAGAGTTGGGTGTTTTTAAGCAACAGATGAAACCCTGTTTTAAACTTATTATTTTTGGAACGGAACATGATGCCGTTCAACTTTGTAATTATGCATCGCTTACAGGTTGGGAAGTTACGATTGTTGCAGAACCATTATCATTTACATCTATTTCATGTTTTCCCGGAGCTACAGATTTTCAAACTTTTTTTTCGGAGACATTTAATTGTACTATAGATAATCAAACTGCTGTAGTATTAATGTCTCACAGCTATGCAAACGATCTTAAATATTTATTGACATTAAAAAACTCGAAACCTATATATATGGGTTTATTGGGTCCTGCCAAACGTAGAGATAAACTGCTAAATCAATTTATTGAATCTAATTTAGATACTGAAAATGAAACAGTATTGGATGTCGTTTACGGTCCGACAGGTTTAAATATAGGTGCAGAAACACCCCAAGAAATAGCTGTTTCGATTATTGCAGAAATATTAAGCGTTGTCCGAAAACAAAAACCAGTTTCACTTTCAGAGAAAATGGGAAGTATCCACGAGTAAATTATTTTATAGATCATGTCTCAACCAAAAAACATTGCAATTTTAATTATGGCGGCAGGAGCTTCTTCTAGAATGGGGGAGCCTAAACAATTGCTTAAATGGGGCGAGAATACTTTAATAGAACATACTATTAAAACTGTTTTACAATTGAAACAGGAGAAAGTGATTCTTGTTTTAGGAGCAAATTATCATGATATTTTTTCTGTAGTAAATCATTATCCAGTAACTGTTTTAAATAATAAGGATTGGAAATCGGGATTAGGAAGTTCTATTGCGCGTGGTGTCCAGCATATCCTAAAAACTTCAAAGAAAACAGATGCTGTATTTATTGTTTTAGCCGATCAGCCATTTATTGACGTGTCTTATTTAAGTGAGATGATTACTATCTTTCAATCAAATCAGAATACTATTATTGCAACAGCTTATAAAAACAACACCTTCGGAGTGCCTGTTATTTTTGGAAAATCCTATTTTTCAGAACTATCTCTTCTGGATACTGATAAAGGCGCGAAACAAATTCTTATACGTGATAAAGATGAAATTAAACAAATTGATTATCAGTTAAATAAAGCAGATTTGGATACAAAATCTGAATATAAGGATCTCTACAATCAAACTTTTAACGATTAAACAGCTACTATTTTATCCATATCAAACCTCTTTTTTCTATTTTTTTGTTAATAAATCATCAAATTATACAACGTATATGTTTGGTTATGATTTTTTGTGCATATGTAATAACTCTGAATTACAGTCTTTTATAGGGCTATTCTGATGTGAATATTTTGTGTTAGTCTATTCTTGTTTTAGCGATAAATCAAGGTAAAATAGAGGTAATATAGAGTATGTAAAAGGTAAATATTAATATTATGTTAACGTTTATAAAATTTAATTTTACACCGTATCAAGTAGGTTAAAATAAGAATTCCTTAAAAAAAATATAGTTTTATTACATAAATCTATTTTTATCACAAAAGAAGGGGTTCGATTTTTTAAAACAAGCTAATAAAATAAACAAACCAATGAAATTGAGAAAAAGATTAACTGTAAAAGGTTTAAGGGGTAAAATGGTCCTGATACTGTTTTTTGTTTTGCATTGCGGTCTTTATGCCCAAGCACAAAAAGAAACAATTACAGGAATTGTTATGGGAGAAGACGATGTGCCAATACCCGGGGTTACTGTTTTGCTTTTAGAAAACGGAAAGAGTATGGGAGCAATTACTGATTTTGACGGTGTGTATTCATTAGAAGCTTCAATAGGAGAAGTCCTAAAGTTTAGTTATTTAGGAATGACAACACAATCCTTAAAGATAAAATCGAAAACATTAAATGTTACGATGGTTGAAGAAGCTTCTGCATTAGATGAAGTAATAGTTATTGGTTACGGAACGGTGTCCAAGAAAGAATTAACAGGAGCTGTAGATCAAGTTAAAGGGGAAGAGTTAGAAAAAATTGTAACATCAGATCTTGGTGCCGCTTTACAAGGGCAAGCTGCAGGTGTAAATGTTATCACATCTTCTACGCCTGGTGGAGATTCCGAAATTTTAATTAGAGGAATAACCTCTTTAACAGATAATACACCATTATATGTGGTAGATGGAATTGTTCAAGAAGGTGATCCTAGAATTCCGCCTTCAGATATAGCATCGCTTGATATTTTAAAAGATGCGGCATCTACAGCTATTTATGGTTCTCGTGGCGCAACAGGTGTAATTATTATCACCACAAAACAAGGTAAAGCAGGTACGTTGCAAGTCCGTTTAAATGCAACTTACGGAGTCGCATTTAGAGATTCGGCTATTCCGTTAATGAATTCTGTCGAGCAAACGTATTTTAATATTGTAACACAAAGAAATATTGAGGGCGCATATGATGATGATGCTAGTAATAGTTTGGTGTTAAATAATAGTGCTTATAATTATCAGAACGAGACAGATATGAATAAGTTAATTTTTAACGAATCTGCTCCTACTCAGAATTATAATGCAAACATATCCGGTGGTACAAGCGATATTACTTATAATGTATCTCTAGGGTTTTTTCAGCAGGATGGATTACAAATTAATTCAGCTTACGAACGTTTTAACGTAAGGTCTAATACCGTTTACGAAAAAGATAAACTTAGAATTCAGACTAGTGTTGGTTTATCTCTAGATCAAAGAGATATTCCTCAAGGTAATTTAGTGTCTCAAGCGATTGTTTACAATCCAACTCAAAATGCATTAGATCCAGGTTATTATGATTCTTTAGAAGGCGGAGATGGTAGTGATGTAAATCGTTTAAATTGGGTGTTAGAGAGTATCAGAACTGAACAAGATAATAAAGCATTAAGAACTAATGCATCTGTGAATTTAAAATATGAAATTATCGATGGTTTAAGTGCGCAAGTAAATTCTGGTATTACAGCTACAAATAATTACGGAAGTGAATACAGACCTTATCAGGAAGTAGTAAGTGATAAAGGTAATGTGCAAACAACGCCAACAAGTAGTTATATTAGTAGAACCAGTAGTTTAAGAACTTCTTTTAGTGTGGATGCGGGTTTAATATATGATAAACAATTAGATGAAAATAATAAAATAACATTTACATTATTTACAACGTTCGAGAAATATAAAAACGAAGCATTTAGTGCTATGAGATTAGGTGCTACTAACCCGGATATAACTGTTTTAGATGGTGCAACAGGAGACCAGAGTGTCACTTCAGGATTCGATTATATAGATACTCGAATTGGTAATATTGGTCGTATTCAATACAGCTATAAAGAACGTTATATTTTAAGTTCAAGTATTCGTAGAGATGGGTCTTCTAAATTTGGTGAAGATAATCAATGGGGTACTTTCCCTTCTATAGCCTTTGCATGGAATATATCTGATGAACCTTTTTGGCAAGGTGCAAAACAAAAAGTAAACAACTTTAGATTGAGGTTGTCTTACGGTTCGGTAGGTAATGATAGAATTGGTTCTTATGTATATTCTCCTGGTATCACTCAGAATATTAATTATATAGGAAACAATGGGAATACTGAAACATTAAATTTAGGGTCTATACAAACAGATTTAGCTAACGAATTATTAAAATGGGAAACCACAACAACAGGAAATGTTGGGATAGATTTAGGTTTCTTTAAAAACAAGTTAACACTAACTGCAGACTATTATCGCGCAAGTAAAGAAGACATGTTGTTTCCTGTATTTCTACCATTATCTGTAGGAGGAGGTACGAATGCAACAGTAACCTTAAATGTTGGTAATATGAAAAATGATGGGGGAGAACTAGCTATTGGTTATCGTGCTAAAACAGGTAACGTAACATGGAGAGTGAATGGAACGTTTTCTATAAACGATAACGAGATCACTAAAATTAATAACAATACAAACTTCTTGCTTACAAACGATTTTGGTTTAGTAGGTAGAGCTCCAGATCAATCTCGAGTAACAGCACTTGCTGTTGGACATGAAGTTTCATCATTCTTTTTATGGAGGACAGATGGTATTATAGATACAGAGGAAAAATTGGCGGAGTATCAAAAAATTGATCAGGGTGCTAGAATGGGAGATGTCAGATTTATAGATCAAAATGGGGATAATGATTTAACCGACGAGGATCGTATTTATAGTGGTAGTGGGTTACCTGAATATGAAGTTGGGCTTAATTTTTCTGCAGACTACAGAAATTTTGATTTCTCTATGAACTGGTATGCAGCTGTTGGGCAGGAAATTATGAATGGTTTCGACGCTTGGGCATATGGTTTTGGTCGTCATAAAGATCAAATCTACCAATGGTCCGAAGCCAACCCAGAAACATCAATTCCTGCCTTTAGAGGCGATATGCGTACCCATAGAAACTTTATAGGATATAGTGATTTGTTTCTAGAAGATGGATCTTATATAAGATTAAGACAGGCTACTGTTGGGTACAGTTTACCTAAAAAGGTAAATGAAAAACTGAATATAAATCGCTTAAGATTCTATGTGAGTGCTCAAAACCCTTTAACATTTACAAAGTACTCAGGTTATAATCCAGAAGTTGGTGGTGGTATCGCTGCAAAAGGTTTGGATAAAGGAACTGGACCTACATATGCAACTTACTTTTTAGGATTAAATTTTAATTTTTAATACAAGATTATTATGAAAAGAATAATTTTTAAATATACCATGGTTTTGTTTGTAGTAGGAGCTTTTACTGCATGCCAAGACAATGAATTTTTAAACGAAACAAATCCAAACGAAATATCTAAAGATAATTTTTGGAGAAATTTAAATGAAACAGGAGCGGGACTTAATGCCGTTTATAAAACATTGCATAGTCCATATATTCTAAATGTGATTGAAGAAATGCAACGTTCAGATATGGGGTATCCTGGTTATGGACGTCCTGTACCACAAGCGACAGAACCTTTTTACAATCATACCTATACAGAAAGTACAAATAGAATAGGTGAAAAATGGCTTACAAATTATCAAGGTGTTTTTAGAGCCAATCAGGTTATAGAAGGTTTAGAAGGCATTGAAGATGTAACTACCGATAGAGCAGAATGGTATTCTCAAATGGCACAAGCACGATTTTTAAGAGGATTATTTCACTTTTATTTATACACAACCTACAATAATGGTAGCATAATAATTCGTGATAAAGTGGCTGTAACAAATGATGATTTTGCTAAACCAGTATCTTCTCCATCAGAAGTAATCGCTTTTATTAGAGAAGATTTAGAATATGCGTATTCACATTTATATAAAAAAGGAGAATATCCTAGTGGGGATTTAAGTCGAGTAACTGCTGGAGCTGCAGCAACTATTTTAGGAACAAGTTATTTGTATGATTTAGATTATGCAACAGCCATGATATATTTTGACGATGTAATAAACAATCAAGGGTATCAGTTAGTTTACGATCAAGATAAATTATTTACTACAGCAGGCGAATTTAATAACGAATCTATATTCGAAATTAGTTTCACTGAAGATTTTATTCAAATCGATTTAAACAGATGGAATGGAGATTCAGGTACAAACTGGTTAAACCAACAAACTACGAGTACACGTGGAGCGAGTGGTCCAGCTTGGATTACATATGCGTATAAAACCGAACAAATGGATCCTTTAGATAGTAGAAATTATTATATGGATCCTATAAAAGGAGAAACACAACGTAGTGTACCACTAAGAGCATCTGCTATGATGGCTATGGTTGAAGACACGCAAACAGATTATTATTTGGTGTCTACAAGCGATTATACGCGTTTTAATGGTAGAAACTGGGGATTCGGTTGGTGGAAAAAATATTCAAATCATGATATTGTAGCTGCTGAAAATGAATTGCCAAACGGTTCTGCAACCTTATCAAGTAAAAATGTTACCGTAAATCGTTTAGCAGATGTAATACTTATGCAAGCGGAATGTAAAATTAAAACGGGAAATGTTCAAGGCGGATTAGATTTAATTAATCAAGTTAGAAAACGTTGGGGACTTGTATTATACGGTACGTCTGGTGCAGATGCGTCTAGTACTTACGATGATGTGTCTTATACTGCAAATACAGCAATGCATCAATTAATGTATGTAGATAAGCCTCTAGAAACAGGAGCAGAAGGACACTGTATTAGATGGTTGGATTTTCAAAGATGGAAAAAATCAGAAAATTACGGCTTTGCAGATCGTTTACAGGAGTTGTCTAATATGTCTTTTTATGGTGTCGATTATTCGTATACAAATGCAGAAGGACAACCAAGAACTAATTTTAATAATCCATCTCTATCCTTACAGCCAAGTGGCGAGGATCAAGTAATTGTAGATTATGAGTACGATAAACCAGCAGCTAATTATTCAGAATCTACTAACGGATATTATCCAATTCCTGTAGCTGAGAGAAATACCAATAATTAATTAAAAAGCAATGAATATGAAAAATATAGGAATATCATTAATCTTTTTTGCTTTGCTGTTCGTAGCAAGTTGTTCAAATGATGATTATGTAGAATATACCGCCCCAGATGAATTGTCTGATGTGTCATGGGTTATTAGCTTAGATAAGAATGCTCAAAATCCATTAAGTGTAAATATAGATACGTTTATGTCGTTTTTTGATTTGTCTCAAGGGACTGTTAGTCACGAATGGATTATAGACGAAGGCAATAATTTCTTAAACGAAGGATTCGATAAAACAGATACCTTAAGTAATTTTATAAATGAAGAAGCAGGCCTTAAACTAACTACTGAAAAAGCGAATGTATTGTTTAATAACCCTGGAGAAAATAATGTTAGACTGTATAATACATTTAATAATCCAGTAAGTTACCATTCAAGTGTAGGGACCTTAAATTCGTTTAAAGAAGGTGATTTATGGGTTATCGATACCACGTTTACATTCGATGTGTATGCGAATATTATGCCGGCATTTAGAGTGTTAAAAGATAGTGTAGAGATACTAAAAATTACTGCAGAAGATATGCCAAGTTTAGATGATGTAAACTCATGGGCTTCTGTAGATGTTGAAGCGGGGTCGACTTTGGTTTTTGAAGACCTTACAACTATAGGTCGTCCTAATTCTAGAACATGGTTTGTTTCAGAAGGTGTTCCAAATCAAACAGGAGGTGTTGTAGCACCTATTAAGTTCTTTAAGTTAGGAAGCTATTTAGCAGGTGAAATGAAATCTGCAAGAATTAATGAATTACCTAAATATGATGTAACGAAATTAATTCCTTTAAAAATTAATGTAATTCAATCTTCTAAACCTTTTATTTTCGATGGAAATATTACAGAAGACGATTCTCAAGTTATTTCTTTTAGAGTGAATGGAGAACTTAAAACATTTACCGGAGAAGAATCAAATTTTGTAGTTCATGTAGAGAATGTTAGCTCAGGATTTAGTCAGGATATTCCTGTAATAAGTGCAAAAGTAAGTAGTTCAGATGCTACCTATTTAGATTTAAGATTATCAGCTTCTATTTATAATTCAGATGAGGTTACGGTAACCTATAACGGGGGAAATATTTTATCTACAGACGAAAGAGAATTACAACCTTTTGGCCCAGAAATGGTAACCATGCATATTGGTCGTAATATTTTAAAATCCGGAAGTTGGGCAAGTTACGAAGTTGCACATGCAGCATTAAATAGAGGCTATGCAGGTCCAGATGGTGCCTTTTGGGTAGGGCAAAATAATACTGCAGAAGATCCTAATTGGTCAAGAACTGAAGAGCGTGCTTTTGAAGGTAATGCGAGTATGAAAATGTCTGTAGAAGGTCTAACCAAAAACTATCAATTGTTTTCTTACGGTCTTGGATTAATAGATATTATTCCAGCAGGAACTTACGAAGTATCTTATATGGTATTTCAAAATTCGGCTAGTAATTTAGATAGCTTTTTAACGTTTGGAGAAAAGGTGCCTGAATTAGATTTAGTTTGGGATGTGTCTACGCTTCCAAAAGGACAATGGGTTAAGGTTAAGAAAATTGTAACCCTACCTTCTATAGATGAGAAAATGAAGTTAACAACGGTATTTCGTCAAGAAGATAATCCAAATGCGCTTTCAACAAGACAAACAATTTATTTAGACGATTTCTCTTTGAAAATTGTAGAAGTAAGACCGTAAGCAAAAGATAGTTTTGTATTAAACTCAGGTTGTTTAGTAAAGAATAATCAATAAATAAAATTCAGATAATGAAAAATATATTAAAAATAGCGAGCATTCTCGCCCTTGTTTTGGTAGTGTTTTCTTGCGAAGAGGAATCTAATTTTGAAGAACCGAATATAGAACTGGTTCCCGTATATGCAATCACAAATATTACGGGTACGAATGCGCTGTATCAAATAAATGTATACAAAGACACACCTCTAACAGTAGAGTATGTTGCCGAAGTACAATTGAATTCTTATGATATGTTAGGTTTTCAAGACGCGTCTACAGATACCGAATATAATGTGTCTTGGGGTGTTGTTAAGGACCGCGAATCGGGAGATTTAGATGCTGATGATAATGTAATAATGGAAAATTACACTGTAAATTATGTGCTTACAGGTAGTAAAGAATGGGGAACTGGCGTGTTAAATGCTTCAAATGTTTATGCAGATGGAACAACATTAGATTTAGACTATACTGTAAGTATAGCCAATGAAGAAGTTTATAATTAAGTTTATTATTTTTAGAGTATCACTTGTTTTTTAATTGGGTAAAAAGGTAAATAACTTATGTTATTTACCTTTTTTTGTTGGTATAACATTTAGTGTAATTATTGAAAGTCTAAATGGATACAAGGCTTATTTTAGTTGTCTTTTGTTTTTTTGATTAGTAGGGGTTTTGACTTGTATTTTTTTTTAGCGATTTACAGGAATGCTGCTACATGATAAAAACACTGTTGAAGTAACTTGTTTAGTTAAAGATTCAGGTGTTTAGAACTATGATCTGTAGACGTAAAAGGTGTTTTTATTTGGAATAATCCGGTGTATGTTGGGATGTTATTTAGCTTTTTTAAATGTAATTATAGTGTGTTGGGGTTTAGTATTAACTTGAATTTAGTTTAGCTGCTCATGTTATAATACTGCTTCAATCCAAAACTTTATGTTGTTAAATCAGGTCGCTTTTAAGCCTAAAAAAGGAGATGAACTATGTTTAGTTTATCTCCTTTTTGTTGCGTTGTATTTGTCTTTAAATACTGTTTTTAAGTGCTACTGTAACATAACTTTACTACTTTTAACTTGACCGTCTATAGTTTTTAACGTTAATATATAGGTGCCTTTCTTAAGGTTGGAGTCAAGATGTATTTTAATGCTATTATTGGTTTTTGAAAAGGTGTAAGCTCCAATATATTGTCCTAAAGTATTGTATAATTCTACGTCTTTAATTTCCAGATTCCCTACGCTGACTTCAATTTCATGGTTGTTTGTTGGATTCGGAAAAACCTTAATGTTTGGATTTGTTGTGTTAAAATTGTCCACAGATAAAACAGATTCAGGCAAATCAAAAGGATGTTGAAATCCAACAACGTCTTCCATTTCAATTTTATATAAATCATTAGGTGTGGTAACAAATAAAGTGCTTAAAGAGGAACCGCCAAAAGTACAATTGGTAGGGTTTTCTTCAAAATCTATAATTTTAATGTTAGAACCTGTAGGGTCAAAAACTTGAATGGATTTTTTTGCTGCAACATATAAATTCCCTTTGGTGTCTAGTGCCATTCCATCTGCTCTAGAATTCGTATCAGTGTCGTCTAAGTCGCTTAATGTGGCAAATATAGATTTGTTACTTATGGCTGCAGTTACTGGGTCTATATCGAATTTAAAAATATTATAACTACCAGAATCTGTTACGAATAAATGTTTACCATCGGTAGATATTAGAATTCCGTTAGGGAACTCAAGAGAGTCATCTAATAGGGTAGTTGTATTGCTGTCATCTGCATTAATATAATAAATTTCTTTAGTGCGATTGTTGTTAAAATCTCCAGGACTCGAAACGTAGACGCCATTCTTTTTGTCTACACATAAATCGTTTGGGTTAGTTAGAATATTGGTATAGGTGTTTAAAATGGTTCCGTCTACATTTCGGTTCGTAACATTTCCATCTCTAAAATCACAGACAATAAGGTCTAGATTAGAATTAAACATTAAGCCGTTGGTTCGTGCTGGAGAAGGGACGTCGAAAGCCGTTGCGAAAGTGTTGTCTGTTACCGAATACGTAAAAACTTTTCTTTTAGAAATATCTGAAAAATAGATTTTGTCTGAGCGATCCCAAACAGGACCTTCGTTAAAACCATATTCGCTATTACTTAGTTTTATTGGTGTTTGTGCAAAAACAGGAATGATGTTAATTGTAAATAGGGCAAGGGTTAAAAGTTGTGTTTTCATAATCTTATTTTGTGTTAGATGGTTGTTTGTTGTTTTCTAATTAGAAAGTGTATGCGTTTAGTCTTGATTTTTACCGTGAATAATTTGCCATAAAAAAAGCCTCCTATTTAGTTTTAAAACAGGAGGCTTTTTGGAATTGTTCGTTTTAATTCTTTATGAATTTTTTAGTCGACACACCATTTTGTGTTGTTATTCTAACAATGTATAATGCACTTTTTAAAGAAGATACATTTACTTTATCTTGAACATTATTTAGAGATAATACAGATTTTCCTAATAAATCAAATATTTCTACGTTCTGAATTTGTGAGATAGAGTTAATACGTAATTCATTGTTAACAGGATTAGGGTACAATTTAAAGTCTGCTATTTTTTCATTTTTAACAGATAGTGTACTCGATTCAATTACATCTAAAACAATTTCGTTTACATACAGAGACGTAATTTGGTAATCTGTACCGTCTTCTCCTTGAAATGGATTAAATGTATATAATAATAGGTAAGCACCATCACCATTTATTGCATCAAATGTCGCTTGGTTTATTCCTTTTGCTTCGGCAACTTCAGATGTTTCTCCCGATTCTAAATTTGATAAACGGGTTCTTAAATTTGAATTTTCAGGAGAATCTCCAACTTCAATTTCTAAAATTATTTCATAAGTAGACTTGTCTGCTTGAGAAATTGAAGGATTTGTTTCGAAAGCAGAACTACCTTGAACGCCTAAAAATACTTTATCCCCTGCGACAGCTGTAGACTTAATAATAACCCCATCTCTATTCGTATTGTTAGATGCTCCAGTTGCAGCGTCTGTATCTTGAAATGCGACTAATAAGAACCCTTCTGCGTCTTGAAAGGGTGAGTCGTCACCTCCTAATTTTGTTGTTACTCTTGCCGTTACCGTGTTTTTAGTGCCTTCAGCTTTAAAAGGAACCGAGTATACACATCTTGCCCAATTACTTTTTAGGTTAACAATTTGTGCTAAATCGTTATCTGTATGCCAAGCTGGTCCACTAGAATTCCAATCAGCGTGGTTTCCTATGTTTTCTATTACAGGTGCAGTATGGTACGATTCAGCTTCAAAGGTAACAACGGTTTGAGCTTGTCCAACAGTAATCATTGCTAAGGCAACAAAAATACTTGAGTAAATTTTTTTCATGATGTTTAATTTTTTAGAATTAGTTATGCATCAAAGAAAATGAATATTAAAACTGTTGGTTTCTTTGTAATTACCTTAAGTCAACTGTTTTTTATCTCTTTTTGTATTTTTGACAATAAAGTGTGTCTTTTATTGTTGCTGTGGTTAATATGTTGGGTTTATTTCTTATTAATAAAAATGATTTAAGTGAATTTCTGAGAATTCAATATTTGAATAGATTGATTAAATCGTGTTGTATAGATAATTTTTGATTTAGAAGTATAGAGAATGTTTTAATTAGGTTTCGAGAGAAACTAACTCAATTATTACCTTATTAAGGTGTGGTGTCTATTGGTTTTGTTAATGTGCTGTTATTCAGTGTTTAGTTGTTTTTTGCGTTTAGGAGTTATTATGGGTATCTTAAAAATTAGAACATTTAATTATTAAATTGTCTATATATGCGTTATAAAATCGTTAAATTGGATAGTATAGTGTTATAAAACTGTTATATTTGCACTCTATTTTGGGGTAATATAGTATAGGTTGTTTGTTATTTATGCTGTATGTTTTATTAATAAACTTGTAATAGGGGTAAAAAGACAACTGAAACTATAATAGACATATCGAATGAAATTAGTCTTAAAAAACACAGAAAATTTTGTAAATAAAAGGGTGAATATCTATAAGAGATATGTCCCTTGTTTAGATCAGGCATGGCATTATCATGCCGAATTTGAATTGTTATACATTTCACAGAGTAGTGGAATACGATTTGTGGGCGATAATGTTTCACCATTTTATCCTGGAGATTTAGTTCTGGTAGGATCATATTTACCTCACCTTTGGAGAAATGATGAAGCCTATTATGATGATAATACGGATTTAATGGTAAATACGATTATTACAAAATTTACCCAAAATTTTATGGGTGAAGGTACTTTTGATAATCCTGAATTTTCTGAAATAAAGAAATTATTAGATCAATCTAAGTATGGTATTTATTTCAATAAAGATATAAGTGATCTGTTTCATGATGAATTGATTGGTCTTCCACTATTATCTAAAGCAGAGCAATCTATTACATTACTAAATATTCTGTATAAATTATCCTTAATTGAAGATAAAAAAATATTATCTACCACAGATATGCGTCAATTTTCAAACGAATCCCCAGATCGTTTAGATGCTGTAATACGATATATTTCTGATAATTATAAAAACGATATTAATTTAGGAGATGTCTCAGGAGTCGCTTGTATGACTACAAATTCTTTTTGTCGTTTCTTTAAAAAAATGACTAATAAATCGTTTACCGAATTTTTAAATCAAGTGCGTATACGTAATGCATCTCGTATGTTGGTTCAAGAAAATAGCCCGATTTCAGAGATCTGTTATAAAGTTGGATATAAGTCCATTCCTAATTTTAATAAACAGTTTAAGCAGATTATGGGGCTTACGCCTAAAGCATATCGCTATAAATTGTAATTTCTATTCAGATTAATTTCCGTTACTTATATATAACTACTTCTTATTTTAATAAGAAGTAGTTTTTTTGTTTTCACCCCTTTTAAAGGAGGTAAAATAGTGTATGTACAAGATAAGTTTCGCTTTAAAGTATATCCCGATTTTCTATTTTTTTGTTATCCATAAACATCTTTAAGCTAAAATGTAGGTTTTTCATAAGTTATGAAGGTTCTAAAGATTAGTTTTTACGAAATGTGTAATAGGTCTTTTCTCTTAATCTAAAATAGACCCTTCATTTATGTAGATGTGAGTTTAATAGCAGATTTAATAAATACTAAGAATATGGTGAAATTAATAACGACAAAGAAAATTTTAAATGTAGCATTCATGACTTTATGCGCAGGACTCATTTTTAATTGTTCTGGAGACGATGATTCTAATGCCACAGATGACGGCGGAGATATTGATATACCAACAGTAAATTCCGATTATCCTTTATCTGATCAAAAAAATATGGGAGGTTGGATCTTAAATACAGAGATTAGTGACGAATTTGAGGGAGATGTTATCGATGAGAGTAAATGGTTGGTTCAAGGTCGCGATGGTGTATACCAGTCTAATTTTGTAGGTCGTGCGCCTTCTCAATTTTCAACAGAAAATGTAAGATTAGAAGATGGCAAACTAAAATTAGAAACCCGTTGGGAACCTGAATATAATTTTTCGCCAAAAGTAGATGCAGAAGGCACTGCGTACGAAAACATTACTACAGCAGCAGTTATTACTAAAAAGGAGATTGTTTATGGTTATTTCGAAGTAAAATCAAAAGCAGCAGATGCAGAAGTTACAAGTTCATTTTGGGGCACCGGTGGTAATACAGAATTAGACTTTTTTGAAATGTTTGGTGATCATAAACAAACAAATAAACTTTGGAGAGATAGAGAATTATGGTGGTCTATTCACGATTGGTCTCCAGAAGGTGGTGGGAATACAACCTATACAGAAAATCATGATTTAGGATTTAGAGTCGCAGATGCCTTTCATGTCTATGGATATGATTGGAGCGAAGACGGCGTTAAGATTTATGTAGATGGTGAATTGTTTAGTAAAGTATCTGTGGCAGAAATTAATGCCTACGACGATAGTCAGCATAATGGTGGTAATGGTTCAAATCCTAATTATGTAATAGATAAACCAATAAAAATTTGGTTCGATCAAGAGACCTTTCCATGGCATGGTGTTCCAGATTCTAAAGCGGATTTAGGAGATAATGGTTCCGTAGATTTTGAAATTGAATATTTAAGAGTTTGGCAAAAAGGGTAGAGTTTCTAACAATAGATATAGATTTTTATGAAAACAAATAATAGAATGCTTTCATTTTTCACGCTTTCGATGGCCTGTGGTATGCTTGTAGGATGTAAAACGAAAGGTGTAGAAGCGAAGCAAACAATGGCTGTAAAATCAGTTGAAGTGTTACCATTTTCAGATTCAGAAAACATAGGAGAATGGATGCTAAATACGGAGATCAGCGATGAGTTCAATTCAAAAGATTTAGACGAAGATAAATGGTATATCGTAGGGAAGTTTGAAAATGGAAAACCTGTTTATAAACATCCAGATAAACCGAATAAAAAAGTGTGGATTGGTAGAGCGCCTTCGCAGTTTTCGGGACGTAATTATAGATTAGATAACGGGATGTTAATGTTGGAAACACGATGGGAACCAGATTTTCCGTTTAGTGAAACCTTAGATAAATCTTTAGACGATGGTTCTGCCGTAAAATTTGAAAATATTACAACAGCCTGTATTATTGGGAGACACGATTTTAAATACGGGTATATGGAAATTAGAAGTAAAGCCGCAGATGCAGAAGTTACAAGTTCTTTTTGGGCGACCGGAAACGGAACAGAATTGGATATGTTCGAGCAATTTGGCGATCATAGACAGCCCAATAAATTAGATAAGGACAGAGAGCTTTGGTGGTCTATTCACGATTGGAGTCCAGAACAAAAAGGAAAAAGTGTGTATACTGAACATCACGATTTAGGCTTTCGTGTCGCAGACGATTTTCATGTATATGGTTTCGAATGGGATGAAACAGGGATAAAATATTATATAGATGGCGAATTGTTTACTCAAGCTACAGCGGCGCAAATAGATGCTTATGCTAAAGAAAATAAGAACGTAGATAAAGGTTACGTCATAACTAATCCTATTCATATTTGGTTAGATCAAGAAACGTTTCCTTGGCACGGTGTACCAGATAGTAAAGAAGATCTAGAATTTAACAGTCCAGAAGGTAAAAAAGACGATGGTATTGTTGATTTTGAAATAGATTATGTAAGAGTTTGGCAAAAGAAAAGTAAAGCCAATTAGTGTGATTATTAATTAATATAAAAAATGTAAAACATGAAAAAAATCCTTTTTATCCTAATGTTAGTCTGTTCGTTTTCTAGTGCTTTTGCACAAAATAAAACGCAAGAAAAGAAGATTAATTATTTTGTAGACGCGGCCAACAAAGAATTTAGTTTGGACAAAGCACAAACTAAATCATTACTAAAAGCACGTAACACTTATGTTTCAGAATATATGGCGGTTACGAAAGATTTTAAAGCTGGGACTCTTACACAAGACGAAAAGAAAACAAAATTAAATGTAGTGAATGGAGATTTTAATCAGTCCTTTTCAGATATTACTGGTAAAACACAACAAGAGTTAAAACCGTTTTCTGAACGTATGCAAACCGAATTAAAAAAAGTGTAACCCGAAATAAATTCTTGTGTGTTTTAATTAAAATATACGGTTTGTTTTAACGTGAAAAAGTCATCAAAAACTAATTAGATTTAGTTTTTGGTGACTTTTTTGTAAATGTTAAACTGTTATATTTAGTGGTTTTTTTTTTAATTAAAAGCAATGAAAAGGTTATTTCTACCCAATAAAAGCAGAATTTGTTATAAATGGGGTAAAATACATTTTCTCTAGGGTAATTTTTAAGGATAAAAATGTAGGCATATTATATAATTTGGTCTTTTGTACTACCTGACGGTTTTAAGTCGTAAGCCTTTACTTAAAATATTAAAAAATAGGGGAGTTACAAATTGTTAAATAACCAACTTTTATAAAATTAAATTATGGTAATTGAAAAGATAGAAACATTTATACTAAAGGATAAACTTGCTCAGAGCTTTTTCTTTTCGCAATGGGAATATTCGGAACGTTGTATTTGTTTGGTAAAAATAACAGCCTCTAATGGGCAATATGGTTGGGGAGAAGGTTATGGTCCTGCCAAAGTTTTAGAAGCTGGAATAAAATTATTGGAACCCTTTGTAATAGGAGAAGATCCTTTGCTTAACGAAGTGGTTTGGAACAAAATGTACCGTAAAACATTAGATTTTGCAAGACGTGGTGTTTTAGTCGCTTCATTAAGTGCTATAGATATTGCGATTTGGGATTTAAAAGGAAAGATTTTAAATTTACCTATTTCAACATTATTGGGTGGTGCGCATAGAACTAAAATTATGCCTTATGCTACTGGGATGTATTTTACAGATTATGATAATCCTACAAGAGACTTTGAAAAAGAAGCAAAATCATACATAGACCAAGGGTTTAAAGCCATAAAGATGAAAGTCGGATTGGGAATAAAAGCAGACGTTGAAAACGTGGAAAAAATGCGTAATATTATCGGACCAGATATTAAATTAATGGTAGATTCTAATCACGCATACACCTTAAGAGAAGCGACAGAATTAGCACGTAAAATTGAAAAATATGATATTGGTTGGTTTGAAGAGCCTTTGTCTCCCGAGTATTACGATCAATATAACGAGTTACGTCAAAAGACAACTATTCCAATTTCTGGGGGGGAATGTGAATATTTACGTTTCGGATTTCAGCAGTTAATAAAAAGTAAATCTGTCGATATTATTCAACCTGATATTTGTGCCAGCGGAGGTTTAACAGAAGCAAAACGTATTGCGGCTTTGGCAAGTGCTAATGGTGTAGATTTAATTCCGCATACATGGGGAACTTCAATAGGAATTCATGTGGCATTGCATTTTATTTCTAATTTAGAATCTATGCCAGGTAGAATGTTTCAACCTGACTTTTTAATAGAATTCGATCAGACAGAAAATGGTTTAAGAGACAAATTATCATTTCCAGCTATTAAAATGGAAAATGGATATTTAGAGGTTCCTAATCGTCCAGGTTTAGGAATCGATATAGATGAAGATATATTAGAAACTTATAGAATATCATGAAAACAGAACAATTCGGATATAAAAAATTATACATCGACGGACAATTAGTCGATGCAGAAAGTGGAGAACGAGACGATGTAATCTGCCCAGCAACAGGCGAAGTTATTGCTCAAGTTGCGAAAGCAGGTAAGGCAGATGCCGAAAAAGCATTACTGTCAGCTCAAAAAGGATTTAAGTTTTGGAAAAAACTATCTCTAGCTGAACGTACAGCATGGATGTCTAAATTAAGATTAGCGATTCTTGAAAAAGAAGATGAACTACGAAATGCTATGGTGCATGAAATGGGGAAAACTTATACTGGTGCTTATGAAGATATTGAAGCTATCACTAATGCCTTAGAGTGGTATCCAGCGGCGATGAAGAATATGAGAGAAGAGCAAATTCCAGATTACGAAAATACGCATACCCACAAAATGGTGTCACAACCAGCAGGTGTTGCCGTTGCGTATTTAGCTTGGAATTTTCCTTTGTTAAATGTTGGATTTAAAATAGGACCAGCTTTAGCAGCCGGATGTTCATTAATTATTAAACCGTCAGGGTTATCTCCATTATCCACATACATGATTGGTGAAATTTTACATGATATTAATTTCCCTGCAGGTGTAGTAAATATTTTGGCAGGACCAAGTCGTGAAGTGGCAACACCAATGACAACAAGTACGATTCCTGCTGTTTTAACCATGATTGGTTCTACACAAACAGGGCAACGTGTTATTGCAGATAGTGTAACTTCTATTAAGAAATTAGGTATGGAGTTAGGAGGGAATGCACCTTTTATTGTGTTTGAAGATGCCGATTTTGAAACTGCTTTAGACTTAGCAATCGGATTAAAATTTGGTAATGCAGGTCAGATTTGTGTAGCTGCAAATAGAATTTTTGTACATAAAAGTATATACGATAAATTCTTAAAAGCCTATGTAAAGAGAGCTTCAGAACTTAAAATTGGTTTCGGTACAAAAGAGAACTCAGATGTCTTTATGGGGCCTGTTGTTTCTAGAAAAGATAGAGATAGAATTTTTGATTTGGTAGAAGATGCTGTTAGTAAAGGCGCGAAATTAGAGTACGGAGGGAAAATTCCTGATGGTTTTCCAGACCATGGAAATTGGATAGAACCAACAATTCTTTCAGGAACGAAACCAAATATGAACATATTTAGATATGAAACCTTTGGACCAGCTGCAGGTATTATGAGTTTTGAAACGGATGATGAAGTTCTTGAACTTGCAAACGATACAGAATATGGTTTAGCCTCATATATTTTTACAAATAATCATAAACGAATTGAACGTTTTACAGAAGAACTGGAGTTTGGAGAAATTCAAATTAACGGGGTTAAATATTCAATTTATTTACCACATGGTGGTATTAAAAATAGTGGTATAGGTCACGACTGTTCACATCTAGCCTTAGACGATTACTTAGTTAAAAAACGAGTGTCTACTGCCATATAATAATCGAAACACATTAATTTTTTCGATTAATAATAAAATTACAGGTAGTGCTTTTGCTGAAATTTATTAATACTTCATTCAGTTTAGCTAGGCCTCATATCGCATTCATTTCACACCTAATTCTGTGTGAAATGAATGCGATTATAAAACTTCAAAAATTAGTTATCAATATTATTTACTGTCGAAAATACGTCGACCGGTTATACGATATCCTAATGTTTAAAAGTGTACAACGCGTTAAAAATATATCAATATGAAATTTATCAGAGTTAGTCTATTTACCTGTATTGGAGCAAGTCTTCTTGCAAACATGAGTTGTAAAGATGAAAAAAAAGAGATTCCAATTGTTGAAACTATAGTTGAGGAAGATGGTGTTTATCCGTTTTCTGATCCAGAAAATACTGGTGGCTGGGTGCTAAATGAAGCGGTTAGCGACGAGTTTGAAGGGACTACAATAGATACGACTAAATGGTTTGTAGAAGGACAGAATGGCGATTATTATATTTGGAAAGGAAGAGCGCCATCTCAATTTGCACCTCATAATGTAATTGTTGAAAACGGCATGTTAAAACTAAGAACGCAATGGGAACCAGATTTTGATTTTGCCAAAGAAAGCTATGCCGATGGAAGTAATAAAGACGTTTATGGGATGTTTGAGGGGAAACCTTTGCCTGTTACAACGGCAGGGATTGTTGGGAAGAAAAGATTCTTAAACGGATATATGGAAGTGAAATCTAAGGCAGGAAATGCAGCTATAACTGCCGCATTTTGGGCTATTGGTTACGAACAAGAATTGGATATTTACGAACAAATGGGGAATCCTAATATAGATGGAACCATACTTTCTAATACCGTAAGAACAGCGATTCACGATTGGAGTCCTCCAGCGGTTAGACCTACCAAAGCATTTGGAAACGACGAAACGGTTTCTTACAATACATCAGATGAATTTCATGTGTATGCTGTAGAATGGGGTGAAGATTATTTAAAAGTGTTTAGAGATGGAGAATTAACGTATGAAGTGGATCAAGAAACTTTAGGAACGGATTGGGTCTTAAATAATCCGATGGAAATATGGTTAGATTCTGAAATTTTTAAATGGTTAGGTGTGCCTAATAAAGAAGAATTACCAGTTGATTTTGAAGTGGAATATTTGCGTGTTTGGCAGAAACCATCAGATAATTTACTTGCAGAAGATCGTGCATTCTACGGTTTTGAAGGGCCGATTTTATTTGAAGAAAATCCGAGACCTTTAACTATGGTTCCAGAAGATTCTATACCTAACGATTATCAGAAATTTTGGATGATTGATGAGCCATCTTCTAAATTTTTAAAAATTATTGAAGGCCATTATGCTTCAGGAGTAAATAGTCTTGAGTTTTCTGGTTATGGAAAAAATGACTCACTAAATATTGCTAAAGTTGAAGCTTTAACACCAGGAGTAGCATTACATATTCCTAAAGGTGATTATGTATTATCTATGAAGGTGTGGTTAGATCAAGGTCGAGCGGCCAAGAAAATATATGTCACTTTACAAGATCCAGAACTAGAATTGGTTTTTGATAATTTGGACACCTTGCCAAGACGCCAATGGGTAACGGTGGAAGCCAAAGTGTCTAGAGCAGAAGCATCCGGAATTAATGATGGTATGAAGTTGGAAATACGTAATGAAGACTTACCAAAAACGAAAGCCTCAAAATTATTTATTGATGATATAGCCCTTAAAATTGAAAAGTAGAAATTGAACTAAAACAGATTTTAGAGTTCAATTTAAAATGAATTTAGATTTATAGTTGAGTTTAGGTTAAATTGAAATAAATTTGAATTTAACAACCCAATAGTATTAAGTATTCCAAATGAATAAAAACGTTGCAAGCTTTATAATCTTCCTTTTTTTAATAGGAATGCCAAGTGTGATTTTTGGGCAATCTGCTCTTGATAAAAGTAAAGTCCGTGGTGAAAAAATATTTTTGCAACACTGTGTAACGTGTCATATGGTAACTGGTGAAGGGATAACGGGAGCTTTTCCGCCTTTAGCAAAATCAGATTATTTAATGGCTGATAAAATGCGAGCTGCAGAAATAATTATAAATGGATTGAACGGTGAGTTAAAAGTGAATAACGTAACGTATTATGGCACTATGATGGCAATTAAATTGTCTGATAATGAAATTGCAGATGTGCTAAATTATGTTAGAAACAGTTGGGGGAACTCAGGAGAAATTGTATTACCAGAAGAAGTTTTAGAAGTAAGATAAATAAAAATAAGTGTTAATTAAAATGCCCAACTGAACGACTTTCGTTTAAGTTGGGCATTTTTTGTTTTATTAAACCAGACCATAATCGGAAAGAGGTAAGTTTCTATACCGTTGTCCTGTGGCTTTAAAAATGGCGTTTACTAAAGCAGGCGCTATTACAGGAACACCTGGTTCGCCTACACCAGTTGGTTTGGAATCACTTTCAATAATTTCGACTTGTATTTTTGGAGCATTTGCCATGCGCATGAGTTGGTAGTCGTGAAAATTACTTTGTGTAACAGCACCGTCTATGGTTGTTATTTTTCCATAATAGGCGAGAGTTAATCCAAAAATTGCAGCACCTTCCATTTGTGCTATAATACTATCTTTGTTTATCGCTGTTCCACAATCGATAACCATATTTACATTGTGGACTATCACTTTATCATCGACCACAGAAACTTCTATTGCAGCGGCCGCATAAGAATAAAAACTATAGTGAACAGCCAATCCAATAGCATGTCCTTCAGGAAGTGGTTTGCCGTAATTAGCATTTTTAGCAGCGGTTTTTAATACGTGTTTTAGTTTTGCTGTTTCATATTTATAAGGATCTTTAGTGTCTTGAATTCTGTCATTTCCAATCAAGTTTAATCTAAATTCTAAGGGGTCTTTATTCGCTTTAAAAGCCAATTCATCGGCAAAGACATTGATGGCATAGCCATGCGGAATATTAATTACAGAACGTAACCACCCTATACGAATATAGGCATCGACTTTAACCGATTCAATTTGCATGTTGGGAACATCGAAAGGGACTTGTGTTGCACTTCCAACTTCCCATGCTTGTGGTGAATCTGTTCCCGGTTTAAAAGTAGAAGCTATACTTTGAATGCCAAACCGATGTAACCAGCCGGTCACGTTTCCATTCGCGTCGAGACTTCCTTTTAAATGTTGAGAGGCTAAGGTATGATAATAACTATTTTGTATATCGTCTTCGCGAGACCAAACCACTTGAACCGGTTTTTGTATCGCTTTAGAAATCATAGTCGCTTCAACAACATAATCAGGTTTCGCTTTTCTTCCGAATCCACCACCTAGTAGTGTAACGTTAATAGTCACATTCTCTTCGTTTATATCTAAATAATTTGCAACTTCTTTTCTAGCCGTTTGGGGTGATTGTACTGGAGCCCAAACATCGCATTTGTTATCTTGAACCCACGCAATAGCATTGGGAACTTCCATTGGTGTATGCACTAAATGCGGAAGATTATAAGTTGCTTCGAAAGTAGACGCAGCACTGTTAAACGCTGAATTTATATCGCCTATACTTTTTTCTACATGTCCTGGATTTTGAACGCGTTCAGAAATTTCTTCTAAATATTCTTCAGAATTATAAGTTGCATTTGCACCTTTATCCCACGTTATTTTTAATGCATCTCGGCCTTTAAAAGCGGCCCATGTATTTTTAGCGACAACCACAATCCCACCTAAAGCACCAAAGGGTTTTGCAATACGCGGAATCTCAATGACCTCTAAAACACCTGCAATTTTTAAAGCTTCTGTCTTATCAAAAGTTACTACGGTTCCGAAGGTTACTGGAGAGCGTTTTATAGCTGCAAAAACCATATTGGGAATACGTGTATCTAATCCGTAGATGGCTGCTCCTTTTGTGAAATCTTGTACATCTATACTCGGTAATGTTTTTCCAATATATTTAAAATCTTTAGGAGATTTTAAAGTCACGTTTGTAGGGGCTATTAATGTTTTTGCAATAGGAACTAAGGCTCCATAACCAATCGTTTTTCCTGAAGAATGAATAATGAAATGATTTTCCGCTTTACATTCGGATTCAGGAACGTTCCAATATTGCGCAGCAGCTGTTATAAGCATGGCCTTCGTAGTGGCACCCATTTCTCGCATTGTTTGGTATAATAAGCGGACACTTTTAGAGCCATCTGTATTCTGATTGCCGTAAATGGCATTTCCTGTAGCTTGTTTTACACTTACGCGATCCCAATCGGCGTCCATTTCATCTGCAATAACCGAAGTTAAAGAGGTTCTAATGCCTTGTCCCATTTCCGATCTGGAGCATACTAATATCAGACTACCATCGGTATTTAATTGAATGAAAAGATTAGGATTGAAATCTTCTGCACCTTCAATTTTTAATTCAGAATTATATCCATACATGGATGATGCGACAAGTAATCCGCCAGAAACGAGTCCGAATTGCTTTAAAAAACCACGTCTACTTATATTTTTAATTGGAGCCATAATTATTTGGTATTTTTTTGTTCAACGGTAAGTGAAATTGCCTTTTTTACACGTTGGTACGTACCACATCTGCAAATATTTCTAGACATTGCTGTATTGATATCTGCTTCAGAAGGATTAGGATTTGAATTCAATAATGCTGTCGCAGAAATAAGCTGCCCAGGCTGACAAAATCCACATTGAGGAACGTTTAATTCTTGCCACGATTTTTGTAGTCTTTGGAGGTTTTCTGTATCGCCTTCAATCGTAATTATACTTTTATCTTGAACGGCAGCAAGAGGTAAAACACAAGAATTTACAGCAACACCGTCCATTAAAATCATGCATGCGCCACATAATCCGATACCACATCCATATTTCGTTCCCGTAAAGCCAATAATATCTCTTAAGGCCCATAGCAGAGGCATTGTAGGGTCTGCATCCAATTCGTGGATTTTTCCATTTATGTTTAGTGTGATCATTTTTTAATAAGTTTAAAAGGATAATCCTAAGTTGGTTTTATTTGAATTTGTTTTAAAAAAAACGACTGATAGTTACAAAAAAAGTGTTTTAAGTTCATAAAATATACCTAATTATTACCTTTTAACGACTTTATTTTATCAATCATTGCGTAATACTATGTTTTTTATAATTCTGTATTTTGAAATTCAGTTCATTTTTCATAAAACGAATTGGGTAATTTTTTATTAAGGCATGGTAAATTCCACTTATAATAATTCAAACTTTTGAAGTTATTTAGCGCTACTGAATATGTTAGTAATACGACATTAAACAATTAAAAAAAGATGAAATTTTTTAAAATAAAAAAGGTACAATTTATATTAATTATAGGTTTTGCATTTGTCGGACCACAGCTTTTTTCTCAATCGATAGAGGACACCGCACAATTAAAAATGACGGAACTTAAAGGCTTAATTTTAGATTTAAATAGAAAAGGAATAGATTCTTATAAAGAACAAATGACGCTTCGTGTGGCCGAAATATTTTTAAAATATGCCAATTGGGATGAGCAAAATGTGGCTTTTAATACAGATGCCTTTAAAATGGTTCGAAATTATAAAGAACACGCCCATCAATTAGCCAAAGACTTACCTGATTTCGAACGGAACGATGTGGTTAAAATGTTGAATGAATCCATAGAAAGCGCCGAAAAGATTAATAAAGGTATCATTTTTAGAAAACCTTATCAAGAGATTGATTGGTCTAAAATTGAAATTAATAATGATGAGTTACTTTATAATAATAAACCTGTTTTTCTATCTGATTATACATGGAAACCTGAAACTCCAGAATTTGAAGACTTTTTTGGAGAATTAGATGGCTTCTTAATAAGTCCGATGCAGCTCGAAAATAAGGAAGGTAAGTTAAACGATAAAGTAGAAAATGAATTAAGAAATAAACCTTCAGGTAAAGCAGGATTTATTTTTATTGCGAATAATAAAGTTCCAGATTGGACAGCAAAAGCATATGGTGCTGAGTTTAATGAAATTGAAGGAAAACCATTCACTGCCTACGATATTGATAATCTAGGTGCTCGTGATATGATGTCCAATTTATTTAAAAGTACTGTCCCTCAAATTTCAGGTAAAACCTATTCGCAATTGGGGTATATGCTTACAAATGAACCCCGTTGGGCAAATTATAAGGATAGTGATAAAAAGGTGTATTTTAGAGCAGATGTGTCTAATTATACCATAGATAAATTTAAAACGTGGCTTAAAAATAAACATGGAAATATTGAGAGTTTAAATGCAATTTGGGACACGTCGTATGTAGATTTTGATGGTGTTTCAAGTGAAATCCCTATGGATATTTCATTAATGGGTACGCCGCAATGGTATGATTGGACAACCTTTAATCAAGATAGAGTGACCGATTGGTTTTCGTATTTAAAATCTGAAATAGTAAAAAATGATACGTTAGCAAAAGTCCATTTAAAAATTATGCCTTCTATTTTTACAGATAACGACCCTGATTCGGGAATAGACTTCGAAGCTTTAACGGCGTTAAGCGATTTTAATGGTAACGATGTTGCGGCACATTATAATAATATTAGAGCGCAATCAGATTGGGAAGATGATTATATTTTAGGATGGAGAGAATTGTATTTAGGTTATGATTTTTTAAAATCTGTAAACCCAAATACTATCAATTTTAATTCAGAAAGTCATTTGCTTAGTACGAGCCATACTAGAGATTTATTTATGAATCCCGATTATGTGCGAGCTGTGTATTGGGCAGCGTACACATTAGGTTTAAATGCCACTCAAACATGGTATTGGCCAAGAGGTGTAGATGGTGCTTTTAGTAGGAAATTAACAAATGCTTATGCAGGTTCTAATAACCAGCAGCCTAGAGTAACTCAGGAATTACAGAGCACTATTATCGATTTGAATACGTTTAGTGAAGACATTACAGCTTTTCAACAGGAGCGCAAACCCATTCGATTATTTTATTCTAAAACGTCTGCGAATCAAAAAGCAGATTATATGGATGGTATTTTCGAAATCTACGAAGATTTAAATTTTGAAGGTTTATCTCTCGGTTTTGCAACAAAAAATATCATTAAAAGAAATAATAATAATGCTTGGGATGTGGTGGTGATTTACAAAACAGAACAGGTCACACAATCAGAATTAGAGGCTGTTCAATCCTATTTGAATGCAGGCGGTAGAGTGATTATAGATGATAAAAGTTTTAAAACAGATGAATACGGACGTCCTTTAAAGGGATTGGTTAACAGTAAAGGCACGTTGCTAAAGGTTACAGGGTTAAAGCAAATAAAACAAAGTGCATTATCTATAGTAGAAGCACTTGGAGGCATGCCAGAATTAACGGTTGAAGAGATTACCGAACATAATAAAAAATCCTGTATTTGGCGATTTGTAAAAACAAAAGAGGGGAAATCTGTATTGTCGGTTATTAATTTTGGAAAACAAGATGTTCAATTAAAATTACAATGGAAGAATACCTTAAATAAAGCAGTTTGCATCGATTTGATAAATGGAATAGAAGTGTCATCAGAACCTATACTAAAACCTTATGAAGTTTATTTTGTTGAAGTGAAAGAATAAGTCTTAGTTCTAATTGAAGCCAGATAGTCATTTTTGAGTCATTAAATACTAAAGGTAATATTTAAGAGGTATAAGATAAAAAACGTAAGATTCGTTTTTAATTGAACGTGTAACTTTGAGATTTAGAAAACATAGCGGTTTAAAAACCTATAATTATAGCATTGTATTATGATGAAAAATATTAAAAATGGATTTATGCTTCGTTTAACTACAGCATTGTTGGTGTGTTTAAGTGTAAATTGTCAAGCTCAGAAATCTAAAACCAAAGGAGAGACCAAGCCAAATATAATAGTGATTCTTGCAGATGATTTAGGATATTCGGATGTGGGTTTTAATGGCTCTAAAGATATTTTAACTCCAGAATTAGATAAATTAGCAACGGCAGGAACTGTCTTTTCTTCGGCTTATGTGGCACATCCTTTTTGTGGTCCAAGTAGAGCCGGTTTATTAACAGGAAAATATCCTCATGAATTTGGTTCACAATTTAATCTCCCTGCAAATAGTGAAAAAACAGTAGGAGAAGGTATTCCGTTAAATGAAACATTTATAAGTAAAGCACTTCAAGAATCGGGATATTTTACGGGTGCAATTGGGAAGTGGCACTTAGGTGCAGTAGAAGCATATCACCCAAACAAACGTGGTTTTGATGAGTTTTATGGCTTTTTAGGAGGTGGACATAATTATTTCCCTGAAGAATATCGCGCTAAATATGATCAACAAGCAGCCGCAGGAAATGATAATATTTGGGATTATTTAACGCCTTTAGAGCATAATGGAGTAAAAGTTAAAGAAACTGAGTATTTAACCGATGCTTTTTCTCGTGAAGCGTCTCGATTTGTTACTAAGGCAGCCAAGAAAGATCAACCCTTTTTCTTGTATTTAGCATATAATGCACCACATACACCATTGGAAGCTAAACCTGAAGACGAGAAATTATTTGCAAATATAAAAGATGAAAAAAGGCGTACGTATGCGGCTATGGTTTATGCCGTAGATCGTGGAGTTGGAGAGTTAATAAAAACGTTGAAGAAAACCGGAACTTATGAAAATACTCTAATTATATTTTTAAGCGATAATGGTGGTCGTCCAGATCAAGGCGCTAACAACTCTCCATTAAAAGGAAGAAAAGGAGATACCTATGAAGGTGGTTTTAGAGTACCTATGTTTTTTCATTGGCCAAATCACGTCCCAGAAGGCATGCAGTTTGATAGCCCAGTAACCTCTTTAGATTTTTACCCTACGTTTTTAGGCTTAGCAAATGCAACGGTCCCAGAAGGTAAACAGTTAGATGGTATAGATATTTGGGAAGATTTTGTAGTAGATGAAAATCCCCGTAAAGGTGAAATGATTTTCGCAATGCGTCACCGTTCAGGATATTCGGATGTAGGTGTACGTCAAGACGAATGGAAGGCTACAAAAGCTTACAATCAAGAATGGAAATTATATAATATTAATGAAGATATAAGTGAAGAGCACGACCTTAGTAAAGAAAATCCAGAACAGTTAGAAGAGATGGTTTTAGGTGCTCAGACTTGGAGTAAAATGCATAATGAACCAAGGTGGTTTGATCCTGAAAATTTAAGTGAAGTTTGGGAAAATGATAAGATGGGTGAGTTTCTAACAACTTTCGATATTAATTAAATCCATGCTTTAAAAAAGCGAATATATTTACACGAAAAGCGAAGTCATTAGGACTTCGCTTTTTTTTGTATTAAAACACAGTTAAAAGGTGTTTGTTTTGTGTAATTAATAATGATTACCCTTGTTTTTTACATTTTATTAATAATAAGGTAATATAAAGTAAGGTAAAGGTAATTTTGCGGGATTATAGCTGAGATTTTCATCTTAATTTTCACAAAACTAAAAAGAAAATTTCCATGCAAACAACTTTACTTATTTATCAACCCAAAACCTACTTAAAAGAATCTCTGTATCTCTTTTTGTTCTTGTTCATTTTCTCTGAAATGCAAGCTCAAGTTTATCCGTTATCCGATCAATCTAACTCTGGAAATTGGGTGCTTAACGAAACGGTAAGTGATGAGTTTGATACAGATGCATTAGATAAAGCCAAATGGAACATTCAGGGTGAGGATAATGTTTATAAATCTAATTTTATCGGAAGAGCGCCTTCACAGTTTAGTACTAAAAATGGGGTTGTAGATAATGATAAACTAAAAATTCAGACCAAATGGGAACCTGATTTCGACTTTTCAGAAACCCCTCAAGATGGTGTGAAATACGAGAATATAACTACAGCAGCTGTAATTAGTAAAGCGCAGTTTCACTATGGTTATATGGAAATTAAATGTAAGTCGGCTGATGCTGAAATTACCAGTTCGTTTTGGACAACAGGTAACAAATCGGAGCTGGATATGTTCGAAATGTTTGGCGGGCCAAAAGAAGCCAATCAGAATTGGAAAAAACGATTAAAGTATAATATGATAAGTTGGGATCCTGAGAATTATTATTACTTACCTGACGGAAAAGGCCCTGCTTATACCGATAATATTCAAGTTGAAGAAAATACAGCAGACGATTTTCATGTGTATGGATTTGACTGGACTCCGGATTATATAAAAATTTATGTCGATGGCGTTTTACATCCGGATGGTACGATTTTAAGATCGGAATTAGGAGAAGAACGCTGGGTTACTAATGTGCCGTATTGGATTTGGTTTGACTCAGAAACGTTCCCATGGTTGGGTATTCCTGAAGAAGCCGATTTACCTGTAGAATACGAAATTGAATACATTCGGGTTTGGGATAAAAAGAATTTAATAGATTCTGATTTTTTTGGATTTGAAAAACCAATCCAAATCGATGAGTCTGAACAAAATTGGTTTATTCCTGCAGCTTCAGCAGCATTTATGTCTGTAAGTGAAGATAAAGCTGCACGCTGGTATAATTCATTAAAATTCAATCATTCAGGACCTTTACCTAATAATGTGGTTGCTTTTGCACCATTTAAATCCGTACAATTAGAGACTGGAAGCTTTACTTATTCTATGCAAATTTGGTTAGAAGCAGGGGCTGATATTAAAACGTTTCAAGTCATTTTTGAAGATCCCTGGACGGTTTTAAATTTTGATGTTTCGGGTGTAGAAACAGGGAAGTGGGTAACCATTTCACAAGATTTTAAACGCTCTATACCTTCTGGAGAAAAGGACCGTATTAGAATTCTTATTAAACCCGCTGATGTTGCAGAAGGCACAACAACCTTGTATTTCGATGAGATTTATGTAAATGCAACCGAGACTTTAGGTATAGATGATAGTAAAACACATGAGATTTCAAGTAAAGTTTATCCTAATCCAATGCGTTCAGGTTTGGATCAATATTTAAATGTTTCGTCTCCAACGGGAACACAACTTGTTTTATATAATGTAACAGGTGCCGAAATATTAAGAATGCATAAAACGGCAGAACCTTTTCAGATACCAATTACAGCATTATCTCCGGGTATTTATTTCTTATCTATTGCTTCAGGAACGTCTGTAGAAACCAAGAAAATCATCATTAAATAAGAACAAAACATGCGAAAAATTATAAATATATCAATAGTTCTGTGTGCGTTTATGTTTACATTTAATACAATCGCGCAAACTGCAGGTACGCGACCTAATATAATTTTAGTGCTTGCCGACGATTTAGGATATTCTGATGTAGGATTTAATAGAACAGCGAATTTCCCTAAAGAGTACGGTACGATTCCTACTCCAGAATTAGATAAATTAGCCGATAACGGTGTGGTTTTTTCTAAAGCACATGTTGCCCATGCATTTTGCGGGCCAAGTCGGGCTGCTTTAATGACAGGGGTTTATCCGCATCGCATTGGTGCACAGTATAATTTACCAAACGATATTTATGATACAGACGGGATTTCTACCACCGAAGTGTTTTTTAGTAAAGTATTACAAGATGACGGCTATAATACAGGAATGGTTGGAAAGTGGCACTTAGGTGTAGCAAACAAGTTTCATCCAAATTCTAGAGGTTTTGATGAGTTTTTAGGATTTACAGGTGGTGGTAAAAACTACTTCGAATCGTCTTATGAAGATATGTATTATAGACGATTAGAAAACGGAAATCCTGTGACTAATGAATACCAAGTTCCGCTAGAAAGAAATGGAAAATTTGTTGATAGAGATGAATACGAACAGGATGAATATTTAACCGATATTTTGTCTGAAGAGGCCGTTTCGTACATCAATACAAATGCAACTAAATCAGATCCGTTTTTCTTATATGTAGCGTATAATGCACCGCATACACCGTTGCAAGTACCCGATGAATATCTGGCTAAATTTAAAGATGAAAACCCGAATTTTGAATCGGATATTCAAAATAGTCCAGATATAATAAATGCCGTTCTACCAAACGGAGTAACTAGAGAAGCGTATACAGCGCAGCTTGTTGAAGATCGCTTAATCTATGCGGCTATGGTTAAGAAGGTAGATGATGGTGTTGGAGAAATTACGAAGGCTTTAAAATCTAACGGAATAGAAAATAATACGCTTATTATCTTTTTAAGCGATAACGGAGGGAAGTTAAGACAAGCAGGTGCAACGAATTATCCTTTGTCTGATGGGAAAGGAAGTGTAAATGAAGGTGGTCATCGTGTACCGATGTTTATGACGTGGCCAGGAAAAATTTCGGCAGGAACAACGTATTCTCATTTAGTAAGTTCGTTAGATTTTTATCCTTCATTTTTGAAATTAGCAGGAGCAAGTGTTCCTGAAGGAAAATTATTAGAAGGTAAAGATATTGTAGATGATGTTATTGCAGGTGATGAAACTAGGGCAGACGAATCGCTATATATTATGAGGCCTTATAATGGTTTTCATAATGGAGCGATAATGTCTGGGAACTGGAAAATTACTAAAACAGCAAATGGAGATTGGCGTTTATACGATGTAGAAAACGATCCAGGTGAAACAAAAAACTTAAGAAATTCTGAACCTGACGCCGACTTACTTGTCCAAGGTTTACTAGACAAAGCTGTAAATTGGGTGGTCGATTTTAAAGATGAAAAACCGGGTTGGTTTGATCACTATCCGCATCCACACGACGTGATGTGGCAAAATGGAAATTTACCTGGATATGACAGACTTTTTGGAAGTGATGTTTTAGGTATTGATGAATTATTTTATAACGTCGTTCGTGTTTCTCCAAACCCATCTTCAAATTATTTCAATTTAAATTTTGAGAATACAATTGGGATCCTAAATATAGAAGTCGTTTCTATGTCAGGGAAAACAGTTAAAACCATCAATTTTAAAAACACGAAAAACTCCCAAGTCGATGTTTCAGATTTAGTTGCAGGAATTTATATACTTAAAGTGAAAGCAGATGAAAATTTATCATTCGAAAAAGTGATAAAGCTTTAAACTAATTTAAATACACTTCAGCTTAAGTCTATTAGGATTGAATATTAATCCAGAAAAACAGTAAAATCTAAAGATAGGAACATATAGTATTTTATGCTTTGGCTACAAGCGTTAATAGCATTTAAGATAGAGTAATAATCATAATCATGTATTTTTTTAATGAAACTTACCTATAAACAAACCGAACGGAAACCAGAAAATTCATTTCTAATTCGACAAGATAAAATTCCTTGTATTGAAGAAAATTGGCACTTCCATAAAGAGTTAGAACTCATATATTTTATAAAGAGTGGAGGAACACGTTATGTAGGTAATTCTATTGGCGATTTTGGTCCTGGAGAGCTTTATTTAATTGGGAGTAATGTGCCACATTTATTCAAAAATCATAAAGAGTATTATAAAGATGAAGTTGAAAATGAAGGAGTAGATCTCATCGTGGTAAAATTTGATGTCGAGTTTTTAGGGGCTTCATTTTTAAATTTATCAGAAACGAGGTCGCTAAATTTATTATTTAAAAAAGCAGATCACGGGATTCAATTTTCTAATGCAGTGGCTTACTTAGTGCATAGACATATGGTAGGTTTAGTAGGGTCTCGGGGGTTATCATGTATTGTTGGTTTATTAAAGATTCTTGATATACTTTCGATTAGTGAAAATTATAGTACACTGTGTGCAGAAGTTATAAATAACACCTTTAATAGTAACGAAAAAGAGCGCATGGCCCGTGTAATTTGTTACTTAACCAATAATTTTGATAAGAAAATTGAATTAGATGAAGTTGCCGAAATTGCATATATGACTCCTAATTCGTTCTGTCGGTATTTTAAAAAACGAACTAAAAAATCCTTCACACAATATTTAAATGAAATCCGTTTAAGACATGCGTGCAGATTATTAATAGAAGGAGAAAATCAGATAGCCACGATTTGTTATCAATCCGGCTTTAACACGCTAACGAATTTCAATAGACAATTTAAAACGTTAATGCATCTCACGCCAACAGAATATATGGAGCAGTACAAAAAGAAGGTAGATGTGTTGTAAAATGGAGCATCTATTCCTTCTTTTTATCTATAAAACCCTAAAGAGGATAAAATAATGTAGAGTTTGGGTAAATTCAATTTGAAAAACTTGAAGCTATTCGGCTTATTTTGTTGTCAAGATACTCATTTACAAAAGTTTAATATTTAGGTCTTGGTCAGGACTAAATATTAGACTTAAATGAGGATTTTGAAAGCTATTTAAAAACCTTTAAATTTTATATTATGCAACCCATAGCACAACGGGCAATGAGCCCAGAAATAATAAAACGAATTGATGATGCCGGAGTTATTGCGGTATTGGTTATTGAAAACTTAAAGCATGCCTTGCCTGTTGCAGAAGCGCTTTTAAAAGGAGGCGTAGATGCTGTAGAGTTAACATTAAGAACGCCTGTTGCTTTAGATGCAGCTAAACTTATTAAAAAAGAATTTCCACAAATTAATTTAGGCTTTGGTACAGTGCTAACTGTAGACCAAGTTAAAGCGGTTGTAGATCTGGGTGCTGATTTTGCCGTAGCTCCAGGATGTAATCCTAAAATTTTGAAAGAAGCATATGACAAAAAACTGTCGTTTGCACCAGGAATTGTAACACCTTCAGATATCGAAATCGCTTTAGAACATGGTTGTAGAGTCCTTAAATTATTTCCGGCAGTAACATCTGGAGGTATGGAGAATCTTAAAAATATGGTAGCACCTTACAGTTATCTTGGATTGAGCTTTATTCCTTTAGGAGGAATTAATATAGCGAACTCCCGTTCGTATTTAGAATCTAATTTAATCACAGCAGTTGGAGGGTCTTGGCTAGCAAAAAAAGATTTGATTGAAGCTGAAAACTGGGATGCAATTACAAAAAATTCACAAGAAATTAGAGATTTAATTACAGATATAAAATCTAATAAATAACAACAACTTTAAATAAATACGAATAATTACTCTGAGTTAATTCAGAATTGAATATTCAAAATATAAATATAAACAAGATGAAAGCAATAGTAACCTTTGGAGAAATAATGGGAAGAATGGCAGCGCCTGCAAATTTGCGTTTACGCCAATCAAGGAATTTAGAAGTCACTTATGCAGGGGCAGAAGCAAGTGTTGCTGCATCTGTATGTAATTTTGGAGGAAGAGCACGTTATGTAACGGCATTGCCAAAACACGCCTTAGCAGAAGCGACTATGGACTCAGTACGCGCTGTAGGTGTAGATACGCAATATGTGTTAAGAACAGATAAAGGACGTCTTGGTTTATACTTTCTAGAAACGGGAGCAAACCAAAGACCTAGTAATGTAATTTACGATAGAGAAGATTCTGCAATTGCTATTACTACACCTGATCAATACAATTGGGATGCCATTTTTACAGATGCACAATGGCTGCATTTAAGTGGAATTACGCCAGCGTTATCTAAAAATGCTGCAGAAGCAACTTTAGTCGCTGCTAAAAAAGCAAAAGCAGCAGGATTGTTAGTTTCTATAGATCTTAATTTTAGAGGTAAATTATGGAAATGGGATGCGTCAAAGTCTGCAAAAGAATTAGCTCAAGAAACCATGAAAGGAATTCTTCCTTTTATAGATGTTGTAATCGGAAATGAAGAAGATTGTCACGATGTTTTAGGCATTCAGGCAGGAGATACCGATGTAGATTCAGGAAAATTAGATACCTCAAGATATCCAGATGTTGCAAGACAAGTTGTTGCACAGTTTCCAAATGTGAGTAAAGTTGCGATTACATTAAGAGAAAGTCTTTCTGCTTCTCATAATAATTGGGGAGCTATGCTTTACGATGTTGCTACAGATACACCACATTTTGCTCCTTTAGATGAGGATGGAAATTATAGATCTTATAAAATTAAAAATATTGTAGACCGTGTAGGTGGAGGAGATTCTTTTGCAGGAGGTTTAATTTTCGCATTGAATACACCAGAATTAAGCGATCCTGCAATTGCAGTAAAATATGCCGTTGCGGCCTCTTGTTTAAAACACTCTATTAAAGGTGATTTTAACTTTTCTACACGTGGAGAGGTTGAAGCTTTAATGGGCGGATCAGGATCTGGACGTGTAGTAAGATAAGTGTGTTAAAGTTTTAACTTGTAATATTTTTTAACATATAGCCAATGTGCATTTTGTTGTTTGGTTTAAGATTAGTTGTCAGCGTAGTTTTATAAAGACAAGTAGTTTTCAAGATGCACTATTGGTTTATTAATTTTATTCTGATAAAAATTCTATTCTGTTTCGTCGACATTCCGACTGAAACCAATTTCAACATACTGTTTTAATCTCACAAGTAGATTTACTTAATAATTTCTAATATGATTTACCGAATATATAGTTGTTTGTTTTTTCTACTTGGTTTAATGTTACCAATTCAAGCACAAACGGTTTCTGTAGAATTTAATTATAATAATTGGAAATGGAACGATGTTTATGTAGCTAATAATAAATTTATTAGTGTTGCGGTTGTGCCGGAAGCAGCAGGACGGATGTTAGAATTTAATTTAGGCGATGTACCTTCTTTATGGGTAAATCCAAAGCTTTTTGGTGAATCCTTTGGAACTAGTGATGAGGTAAAAATGAGCGATTGGAGAAATTTTGGAGGGTATCGCTTGGTACCACTTCCAATAGATAATTGCTCGGTAGATAGTAACGGAAATAAAGCAAAACGCTGGCCACCACCAGTAGTAATCGGTGATGCTCCTTACAATACAGAAATAGAAACAGATTTAAATGGAGTGAAATCTATTGAAGTTGTTTCAGGAATACAAGATTTGCCTGTTCCTCAATTTTATGGCAAAACAAAATCGTTTATTTATCCTGAAAAAATAGACGAACAATTACAATATAAAAGAAGTTTGCATATAGAACAGTCAAGTAGTTTAGTGCACATTACTCATACATTGATTAATAAAGGATCGGAAACTGTAAAACGTGGAATAATGACGTCTAGTCAGCATGTATCGCGTACAAAACCAGAACTAACCGATGGGGAGAACTATGTAGTTTATGTCCCTTTCGATGAAAAATATAAATTGCCAAACGGACAACAATATGAAATTTCTGGAACTGCAGAGGCACGATGGCGATATATTAATAAAAACCGTATGCCTTTAGATAAAAATAACCCAGAACATGTTGAAAAATATTTTAATCATGGAACAAATTGGAAGGGTGAAGTTGCTCCAGGAATTTACGAAATAGAGTATGATTATTATTTAATGAGTGGTTTTCATGTTATAGCTTCAAAACCATGGATGTGTTATGTGAATAAAACGAATAATACGGCTTTCGTAAAAATATTCGAACCGTATAATCCGTCTTTAGACTATGCAGAAGGTATAAATGTATCTGTTTTTTGTAGTGGATTGGAAACTGGGTATATAGAAACCGAAGTACGTACACCATTATATACTTTGGCAGCCAACGAAAGTTTCGATTATAAAGAAATTCAAGCCGCAGCCAAGATTGTGCCTGGTCCTGTGTTAGATGTAAATACTACGGGAATCATTTCAGAAAAATTAGCATTAGATAAGGTGTCTAAAAAGGCAACCGGAAAATATGGTGTTTTTGTTGAAGGTTTTGCGATTCTAAAAGTATTAGATTCAAAAGGAAACACGTCTGAAATAGTGGTTAATAAGGACGTTAATCCACTTCATGCATTCGTTTTAAATTACCCATTACAGGATTTAGAAAATATATTTCAAATTCAATTATGCGTGAAAGGAATAGATAATAAGGTACATGTTTTAGATACTTATACTGTGAATTAAAATTAAACGCTATTGTTTGCAGTAGATCTTATTCAGAAAAAAAATGAGAGGTGATTAAATTGCCACCGCTCTAACTTTTTTACATTATAGTTTTGTTTAGTTAATTTGTTTTAAGCCCTGTCTTTTTCAAGATGGGGTTTTTTATTTAAAGGTTTAATACTAAGTGCTATAAGGAATATTTTAAATAGGGTAAAATAGTGTTAGTGTATGTTAATAAACGTTAATATTTAATCGCTGTATAGTCGTTAATTTATCAAAACATTCCAGTTAGATTATAATTATTAAGAATATCTTATTTCAATTAGTTGTTTTTTCTCAAAATGACAAAAGATTAAGTCTGAGTTTCTTGTTCATTATATATCAAAATTAAAAACCAGAGAACAAGATTCGGTTTAAGAAATTATAGTCTAACACAATTACTCTTTTAACCAAGGGAGTCAAAATAAACTAAATCAATTTTAATGAAAAAATTAAAACAACAACAAACGCAATCTAAGGGTCTAATCCAAGACGGCTTAGTTTTTAAAAAAATTAAGAAGGGCTTAATGTTTTCTATGTGTTGCTTAGCAGTTAGTTATAGCTCTTATGCGGCAGTAGAAAATAATGAGGTAATTAAAATGTCAATTAACAAAGTCGTAAAGAAAAAAAATCTTGCTCAGACACTAACCGTTTCAGGAGCAGTTCAGGATGCAACTCAGTTTTTGCCAGGTGTAAATGTTATGGTAAAAGGAACATCCAAAGGGACGGTAACCGATTTTGATGGAAATTTTACACTAGATGATGTTAATGGTAGCGATGTATTAGTGTTCTCGTTTATGGGGTATGTCACTCAAGAAATTCCTGTTAACGGGCAAGGATTATTTAATATTATATTGGTTGAAGACGAGCAAAGTTTAGAAGAAGTTATTATTGTTGGTTATACCTCTAAGAAAAAGGGTGATATTACTGGAGCTATAAGTACTATAGGCACAGAAGTTTTAGAGCAAGCCGGGAGTAAAGATTTAGATAAATCGCTTGCTGGTAAAGTCTCTGGTTTAATTGTAAGTGATAGGGGTGGTGCACCAGGATCGAATGCAACAACACTTCTTATTAGAGGGAAGTCTACTTTAAATAATAATGAACCATTAATCTTAATTGATAATGTTCCTGCAGCATCGTTTTCTCATTTAGCACCTTCAGATATTGCATCATTATCCGTTTTAAAGGATGGTGCCGCAGCCATTTATGGTGCACGTGCTGCCAACGGTGTAATTTTAGTAACGACAAAACGTGGAAGGCTAGGAAAACCAAAAATTAATTTATCAACACAATTTAGTTGGTCTACGTTTTCTGCAACTCCTAATTTAATGACTTCTACGCAATATGCGATTTACGAAAATGAAATTGCAGCTAGAAAAGGTCAAGATTTACCGTATTCACAAAGTGATATAAATAATTATGAATCCGGAAACGATCCTATAAACTATCCAAGTACAGATTGGGCAGATTTAACATTTGCAGATACTGCACCGGAATCTAGAACAACGCTTTCTGTTTCTGGAGGAGGTGAAGATGTTTCCTATTTTGTAAGTGGAGATTATTTGTCTCAAGAAGGGATGTATAAATCAGGTGATTTAAGTTTTGAACAATATCAAATACGTTCTAATCTTGATATTAAATTGCATAAAAAATTAAAATTAGGAGTAGACCTATCTGGACGTTTTGGAGAAAATAATGCTCCAGGTGTAGATGATGCATATATTTATAAACATATATATACTAATGAACCTACACAAGTTGGGATCTATCCAAACGGCTTAACAGGATGGGGAGGAGAAAACGGAGCAAATCCGTATATAATGTCTAGTAGTGAAACAGGTTTTGTTCAACGTTATGATAATGACTTAAGAGGTAAATTTTCATTAGACTGGAATCTTGAGAGCCTAACCGAAGGATTAAGATTAACTGGTTTTGCTGGAGTTAGAAAAATGTCTAACGACGAAAAATCTTGGTACACACCATGGACCGTATATTCTTATCAAGAAGGTGGAGATCCAGAATATGTTGCACAACAGGGGTTTTCTCAACGTGGAAATACAAGAATATTAAGAGAGAGTTTTTATAAGTATGATGAGTTAATGTTGAATGCTACATTGTATTATAACCATACTTTTGATGATGCACATTCCTTTAATACTTTTGTAGGTATTGAACAAACAACTTCTAATCAGCGCAATTTTTATGCAGAACGAAGAGGATTCCCTTCAGATGATCATCCAGAGTTATTTGCTGGTAGTGATGACGGACAACAATCTTTTGGATCGTCTCAAGAATGGGGACGTTTAAATTATTTTGGCTCTGTATCTTACAATTATAAACAACGTTACTATGTAGATTTAACCATAAGATATGATGGTTCTAGTAATTTTGGAGATGGAAATCAATTCGGAACTTTCCCGGGAGCAGCTGTGTCTTGGTCTATAGGTAACGAAGAATTTATGGAAAGTGTTACTTGGATTGACGAATTAAAACTAAGAGCATCTTGGGCATTAATGGGGAATGACAGAATCCCATCTTTTCAATTCTTAACGCGTTATGATTACGGTGGTATTGTAAACACTCCGCAACCTAATTTTTATGTTTTTGGATCTCCAGGAGTAAGTTATAATGGCTATAATCCAGATAATGTAGCTAATCCAAATATTACTTGGGAGAAAGCAGATATGAGTAACATCGGTATTAATTTTTATACGTTTAAAAGTAGATTAAGTGTCGATGCGAATTACTTCTATCAAAAAAGAAAAGATATCTTAATAACTAGAAATGCATCTATTCCTGAAGCGGTGGGTATTACATTACCACAAGAGAATTTAGGACAAGTTAATAGTTGGGGATGGGAATTTGATTTAAGTTGGAATGACCAAATTGGAGACATAACTTATAATTTAGGAGCTAACTTTACTAATGCACAAAACAAAGTTGTCTATATGGACGAAGCTGAAAATGTACCTGAATGGAGAAAGCAAGAAGGACACAGCATAGACTCTTATATTGTATATCCTACAGACGGAATTTTTAACGATCAGGCAGAAGTCGATGCTACACTAGTGAAAAAAGACGGAACTGTTGCAGGTGAACCTATTTACTTAGATACAGATGGTAATGGTAAAATTGATGCTAATGATAGAATTAGAACATATTCATCCAATGTTCCACAAATACAATATGGTGTATATGGAGGTATAGGATATAAAAATTTCAACTTTAATTTCTTATTTCAAGGGCAAGCAAAAGCTAAGGTATTAGTATTCTTCGATCAGGCAGGAGCAAAACCAGATTATATATTTAATGAAAGATGGACACCAGAGAATTCTAACTCTGACTATCCAAGAGCTTTTGCACAAGGTGATCAATATAGTGGAAATCAAAGTGGAGATGAAGAAAACTTAGAAGTAGCCGATGTGTATTTAATGGATGCTGCTTTTGTAAGATTAAAAGAATTAGAATTGGCTTATAGTTTGTCTAAAGATGAAATTGGAATTGGCGATTTAAGAATGTTTGTAAGAGGTTACAATCTGTTTACTTTCGGATCAGAAGTGTACAAAAGAGGGTTAGATCCAGAAGCAGATGGATATAGTAATTTTAGAAATAGTACATACCCTTCATTAACAAGTTTTAGTGTAGGTCTTAATTTAAGTTTTTAATAAAAAAATATCATAAAATGAAAAATATAAAAATAATATATATAGCAGCTTTATGTATACTGTTCACGGCTTTAAGCTGTTCGGATGTATTAGATACAGAATCGTCTGATGCGTTTGCCGAGGATCTTATTTATAACGATCCAGCTCAAGTAGAACGATTAGTATATACCATGTATAATAGTACAGAAAGTTGGGGTTTTAATAAACAGCAATGGTGGTCTAGACGCTTTAATATAGAGAATGCGTCTTACGAATCTAAATTTAATTTTAACGACCTAGATTTGTTTAGACTTCAAGCAGGTTTGAACGCAAATAACGCAGGGATATTTAATGAAAAATGGGGAAATTATTTTGACTATGTTAGATTAACCAATGAATTCTTAGATAATATTGATACTAGCGGAGCTATGGAAGTAGATCCTGATAAGGTAAATATGCTTAAAGGCGAGGTTCTATTTTTACGTGCAAACTTATATGCCAAATTACTTAATTTTTACGGAGGTGTACCAATAATGGAACACGCATTAGGCTTAAACGATGATTTTAATTTAACTAGAAATACGTACGAAGAGTGTGTTAATTTTATAGTGAACGATTTAAATCAAGCTATGGAGTTACTACCAGAAACCCGTTCAAGCGGAGATTTTGGTAGAGCAACAGTGCTTTCTGCAGCAGCTGTAAAATCTAGAACATTATTATATGCGGCGAGTAAACTTCACGACCCAAATGTTGCTCCTAGCGGTCCATTATTCGACTATCCTATAGCTAGTAAATGGCAGGATGCTTCAGATGCAGCTTTAAATTTAATAAATATGGTAGGCGGAAGAAATTTAATTCCTGTAACCGATGCAGAAGGTTATCAAAAGTTATTCTTGTCTCCTAATGATGATATTTTATTTGCAAGACCTTATGGTTCTATGTATTATGATTTTGGTACAGATGTAAATTCATTACCAGATCAAACACAATCTCCTAGTGGTTACGGTGGTTGGGCATTGTCATCTCCAACACATAATTTTGCTTTACAATTTAATATGGCAGACGGATCTACAACAAATGGTGGAACGTTCGATCCTAACAACCCTAATGCAAATAGAGAATTAAGATATTATGCAAATCTTAATTATAATGGTGCGATGTTTAGAGGTCGTGATGTGCAATATTATTTATCTGAAGATCCAAACGTTTATCCAAACGGTTTAGACTCTCCGGAAGGTTTAGGAAATGTATTACATTCCTCTAAAACAGGATATAATATAAGAAAATTTCAAGACGAAAGTTTAAATCAACTTACCGATATTTCACCACAACGTCCGTTTATTTTATATCGTTTGGCTGAGGTGTATTTAAATTATGCTGAAGCTCAGTTTCAATTAGGGAATGAAGGTGAAAGTAGATTATACTTAAATAAAGTAGCACAACGTGCACTTTTACCAGAAATAACAGCTTCGGGACAAGAGTTGTACGAGGCCATAAAAAGAGAAAGACGTATTGAATTAGCTTTTGAAGGACATAGCTTCTTTGATGATAGACGTTGGATGGATGTAGATCATTTAGGTTTTGATATGAAAGGCTTAAAGTGGACTAAAGCAACAGATGGTACGGTGTCTTTTAAAGAAGTAACTGTGTTAACTAGACCTTGGTTTCCAAATGAATTTTATTTACCAATACCAGCTTCAGAAATAGAAAAAGCGCCTAATTTAATTCAGAATGATGGCTATTAAAAAATATAAATGGTGTTACTTTAGTTCACATTTATAGTTAGTTTGTTTTAATTATTAAAACCGGTCTCTTAGAGATCGGTTTTTTTTTGTGCATATATTACCCGTATTTAAAACTCAAATTAGAATTTGAGTTAAAATAAAGTAATGATGAGGTAAATTTAACTATGAATATGCTCGTATAATTCCTTTTGTTTGTATAACGGTTTTAATTTCATAATTCGCAATAAAAATGCATTGTAATTATAAACATAATAAAAAGCAGTTAATACTATATACATAATTTATTCAAAATGAGAAAAATAATAATAACCCTTTTAGTACTTGGTTTTCAGTTATGTACTTATGCTCAAAAGCAACCTAATATCATCTTTCTATTTTCAGATGATGCTGGTTATGCAGATTTTGGTTTTCAAGGCAGTGATGTCATGAAGACGCCAAACTTAGATAAACTTGCGAAAAGTGGCGTACGTTTCACTCAAGGCTATGTTACAGATGCGACTTGTGGACCATCTAGAGCAGGACTAATGACTGGTAAATATCAGCAACGTTTTGGTTATGGGGAAATCAATGTTCCAGGTTATATGAGTCCAAATTCAAAATATTTAGGTGACGATATGGGATTGCCTTTGGACCAAGCTACAATTGCCGATTATCTTAAAAAATTAGGTTACACAAGCGCCATGTATGGTAAATGGCATTTGGGAGATGCAGATCGTTTTCATCCTTTAAATAGAGGTTTCGACGAGTTTTATGGATTTAGAGGAGGGGCAAGAAGTTATTTTCCTTACAAGAATTTTAATAATGTACACGACGATAATAAAATGGAAAGAGGTTTCGGGAACTACGTGGAGCCAGATGGTTATGTAACAGATGTATTAGCAGATAGTGCTATCGATTTTATGGAACGCAATAAAGATAAGCCATTCTTTATTTACTTAGCTTTTAATGCGGTGCATACTCCAATGGATGCTACAGAAGAAGATTTGGCAAAGTTTCCAAATTTAACAGGAAAACGTCAAGAAGTTGCAGCGATGACTTTAGCTTTAGATCGCGCAAGTGGAAAGATTTTGGCTAAGTTGAAAGAATTAGGATTAGAAGACAATACTATAGTGGTGTTTTCTAACGATAATGGTGGACCTACAGATAAAAATGCATCACTTAACTTACCTTTAAGTGGTACAAAATCCAATCATTTAGAAGGTGGAATTCGTGTGCCCTATTTAATAAGCTGGCCAAGTGTGTTAACGGAAAATACAACATATAGCTATCCTGTTAGTACTATGGATTTATTACCTACATTTTATGCCGCGGGAGGTGGAGATGTTGAAGATTTAGTAGACGTAGATGGTGTGAATTTAATACCGTTTATAACAGGCGAAAATACTGCTAGACCTCACGAATCATTATATTGGAAAAAGGAAGCACGTGCTGTTTATAGAGATGGCGATTGGAAATTAATACGCTTTGCAGATCGACCAGCAGAACTGTATTTTATTCCTGAAGATATTTCAGAATTAGACGATCTAGCTGCAAAATATCCAGAACGTGTTAAAGCCATGTATAAGCAATTGTTTGCATGGGAACTAACCTTAGAACGCCCAATGTGGATGTTAAAGCAAGATTTTGAAAAGTATGATGTCGATAGAATGGATCGTTATAGAACTCCAGAATTGGTAGAAAAGGAGATGATGCTACCAATAAAAGGCTAACCAAAATTAAATAGTACGAGTATAAACAAACAAACCACTAACTAATTAAACTAAACATGGGTTCACATAAAAATAATGCCTTTACATATTCTACCATAGTCGCTATGGGTGGATTTGTATTTGGTTTAGATGCCGCTTTAATTTCTGGAGCTTTTAAATTTATTACTGCAGAATTTAATCTTAACGAATGGCAAGTCGGGTCTTTGGGTTTCGGTCCTGGGATAGGTGTTTTAGTGGCATTGCCATTAGCGGCTTGGTCTAGTAATAAATACGGACGTAAAGCTACGTTGAAAATTATAGCAGCTTTATATTTAATTTCAGCTTTAGGCTCTGCATTTGCACCTTCTTTTATTACATTATTTGCAGCCCGTTTTTTAGGTGGTTTAGCGTTTAGTTCTATTACGTTAGCAGCGATGTATATCGGTGAAATCGCACCACCAAAATGGAGGGGTAAATTAGTGTCTATGACGCAAATAAATATTGTAGTTGGTTTAACTGCCGCCTATTTTATTAATTATTGGTTGCTACAAGTTACTAATTCTGATGCGCAATGGGTAACGACTTTAGGTTTGAGAGAATATACTTGGAGATGGATGTTAGGGATAGAAATTATACCTGCCTTAGTATGGTTTATATTACTTTTTACTGTACCTCGTAGTCCTGCATGGTTAGTATATAAAGGATTTTTTGATGAAGCAAAACGCACCTTAACCAAAGTTATTCCAGAACATGAAATAGAAGCACATGTTGCAGAAATGAAAGAAAGTGTTGCACAAGGCAATCAAGACCGTTCTGTAGGGAGTCAGCTAAAAGAAATTTTTAGTAAGAAAATGAGTATTGTAGCCATAGTGGCTTTAACAATGGCGATTGTACAGCAATCTACAGGTATAAATGCCGTTTTAACGTATGCGCCAACGGTTATGGAGCAATTAGGTTTGGGTGAAAATGCAGCATTTGAACAAGCCATTTGGATTGGTCTAACAAGTGTAATATTTACCATATTATCTTTAGTTTTAATCGATAAAATGGGAAGACGCCCAATGATGATTTCAGGTTTAATTTGGGTAATTATAAGTTTGGGTATTTGTGCCTATGGTTTTGGTTCGGCTAAATATGAAGTGACTAATGAAGCCATTTCAGAAATGCAAGATATACCAAATGTGAATAAATTAACAGTATTAGTAGGCACGCAATTCGCAACAGATATAGAATTTAAAGAAGCTGTAAAAGGCGTTATGGGAGATATCTCTGCCAGAGATAATTCTAGTGTGTTTTTGCAAAAATCGGCAGTACTTAATGCGACTTTAATATTAATAGGAATTCTTAGTTTTATAGCAGCTTTTCACTTCTCTGTAGGACCAATAATGTGGGTATTACTTTCCGAAATCTTCCCAATATCGTTAAGAGGTATTGCGATTCCGTTTTTTGCACTTATTTCAAGTACAATAAGCGCACTAACACAATTGTTTTTCCCTTGGCAATTGGCTAATATGGGAGCAAGTACGATTTTCTTATTCTATGGAGGGGTTGTTTTTATAGGGTTATTAATCCTGTTTAAATTCTTACCGGAAACTAAAAACTTATCGATAGAAGAGATTCAATTAAAATTAAAAAAATAAAAAGATGACATATAGAAAAGTGTACAAACTCGTGCCATTGTTAGGTGTAATAGCTTTATTTAGTTTGAATTGTGAAGCACAAAAGAAATCAACAACAACTTCAAAAGAAAAAAGTAAAATTGAAATTCCAGAGTCTCCGTATTATCCGTTTTCTGATTTAAAAAATACAGAAGGTTGGGTGTTAAATGAAGAGATTAGTGACGAATTTGAAGGGACTAAATTAGATACAACCAAATGGTTTATTGAAGGTCAGAATAATGATTATTATATTTGGAAAGGTCGTGCGCCTTCACAATTTGCACCTCATAATGTAATTGTGGAAGATGGACTTTTAAAACTGAGAACCCAATGGGAACCTGATTATCCGTTTGCTCAAGAAGAATATGCCGATGGGAATATGGGGGCAGCCGCATATGGTATGATAGACGGTAAGCCGTTACCTATTACAACGGCAGGTGTGATTACCAAAAAACGATTTTTAAACGGTTATATGGAAGTGAAATCTAAAGTTGGAAATGCTGCAATTACAGGGGCTTTTTGGGCTATAGGTTACGAACAAGAGTTGGATGTATTCGAATTAATGGGTAACCCTAAGAATAAAAATGGGAACATTAAAGAAGATTCATATTTAGCAACGGCACACGATTGGAGTCCGCCAGCAACACGTCCAACAAATGTGTTTCAACATACCGAAGATTTACCGTTTAGAACAGCAGACGATTTTCATGTTTACGGCGCAGAATGGGGAGAAGATTTCTTAAAACTTTTTATAGATGGGAAACAAGTTCACCACTTTACTCAAGACGATGTTGGCTTAGATTGGATTTTAAACAATCCAATGGAAGTGTGGTTAGATTCTGAAATATTTAAATGGTTAGGTTTACCTCACAAAGAAGAATTACCAGTAGATTTTGAAATTGAATACATGCGTGTTTGGCAAAAACCATCGGATAATTTATTAGCTAAAGACCGTGCATTTTATGGTTTTGAAGGGCCTATTTTATTTGAAGAAAATCCTAGACCATTAAAAATGGTTCCAGAAGATTCGAATGCTAACGACTACCAAAAATTCTGGTTGTTCGACGACGTATCTTCAAAATACTTAACGATTGTAGAAGGCGATTATGCCTCTGGTGTAAATAGTTTACAGTTTTCAGGATATGGAAAAAATGAAACATTAGATGCTGATATTGTTTCAGCAATAACACCGGAAGGAGCGCTGAAATTACCTGCTGGAGATTTTATTCTATCTATGAAAGTTTGGTTAGACCAAGGTCGTGTAGCTAATAAAATTCATATCGTTTTTGACGATCCGAAGATAGATGTTGTATTTCCTAATCTAGATAAATTAGCACGTCGCCAATGGGTTACTGTAGAAGCTAAGGTTTCAAGAAAATCAGCTTCGGCAGTTACCGATAAAATGCATATTGAAATTCATAAAAGCGACTTGCCAAAAAATAGAGCAGCAAAACTATTTATTGACGACATCACGATTAAAAAAGCAAACTAAAACATTAACGTAAGGGAGATACTTACATTTTAAAAAATAAATTATGAGCACTAACTTTCATAATAATGCCATTACAAACAATTCTCAGAGTCCATTTGTAAAACTTAAAAGTATCAATTTCGGTGATTGTAAATGGAATTCAGGTTTTTGGGCCGATAAAGTAAAAACGGCAGAAGATAAAATGCTTCCATATATGGGAGATCTTTTATGTGGAGATATTGGCCACGGATTAAATAACTTTAAAATCGCAGCCGGTGAAATGGAAGGTGAGCATAAAGGATTTTATTGGCATGATGGTGACTTCTATAAATTTATGGAAGCTAAAATGTATGTGTATGGACTGACTCAAGATGCGTCTTTATTAAAAGAACTAGATGAGTATATTGCTGTTATTGGAAGGGCTCAAGAGGCGGATGGTTACATTCATACACATGTTCAAATTACGGAAGGAGTAGACCGTTTTGAGAACAGAAAATATCACGAAATGTATAATTTCGGACATCTTTTTATTGCAGGTTCTGTACACTATCGTATTACGGGACAACGTAATTTATTAGATATAGCCGTTAAAATGGCCGATTTATTATACGCGTATTTTATGCCAGATACGAAGCATTATCAACGTTTTGGATTTAATCAAACTCAAATTATGGGCTTGGTAGAATTGTACAGAACGACAGGGGATAAGAAGTACTTAAATTTAGCAGAAAAGTTTATTAACAGAAGAGGAACGTTCGAAATAAAGCACGATTCTACTACAGTTGGCTATCCTATTGGAGATATGGTTCAGGAAAGAACACCTTTTAGAGAATCGAAAGAAGCTGTTGGTCATGCCGTTTTAGCATTGTATTATTATGCAGGAGCTGCCGATGTATATGCCGAAACTGGAGAACAGGCATTACTTGATGCTTTAGATGCTTTATGGGAAAATGTAACGGGCAAAAAAATGTATGTTACGGGAGCTGTTGGACAAGCACATTATGGTGCTTCAACCAGTTTAGATATGATAGAAGAAGGTTTCATTGATGCGTATATGATGCCAAATATGACAGCCTATAACGAAACCTGTGCAAACTTGTGTAACGCGATGTTTAGTAGCAGAATGATGGCTATTAAGGACGAATCAAGATATGCAGATATTATCGAATTGGTTTTATATAACAGTGGTTTATCTGGAATTAGTATTGAAGGAAAAGATTATTTCTATTCTAATCCGTTAAGAATGGTAAACAATTCTAGAAATTACGATTCCCATGCAGATGTTACAGAAAGTCCTGTTAGACAACCTTATTTAGAGTGTTTTTGTTGTCCACCAAATTTAGTAAGAACCATTTGTAAAAGTTCAGGATGGGCTTATAATTTATCAGAAAACGGTGTTGCCGTAGTATTATTTGGTGGGAATAATTTAGATACAAAAATGCTAGATGGTTCAGCTTTAAAACTTTCTCAAGACACGGAATATCCATGGAAAGGGGTTGTGAAAATTACGGTTGATGCTTGTAAAGATTCTGCGTTCGATATTAAAGTAAGAATTCCAAAATGGGCTGTTAGTAGTACTTTAAAAGTGAATGGAGAGGCTGTTCCTGTTGAAGTAAACCCTGGAACTTTTGCTACTATAAATAGAGTTTGGAAAGTAGGAGATACAATTGTTTTATATATGCCAATGGAAGTGACCTTAATTGAAGGTCATGACCGTATTGAAGAGGTTAGAAACCAAGTGGCTGTTAAACGTGGTCCAATAGTATATTGTATTGAAACTCCGGATTTACCAAAAGACGTCGCTATTTTAGATGTGTATTTAAAAGGAGATGTGCCTTTAAAAGCAGTTCATAAAGATGATTTTCTAGGTGGTGTAACTATTGTAGAAGCAGAACTTTTATTACGTGAAGGTAAAACAGAGGATATGTATCAAACGGTTACCAAACCGAATTTTAAATCGTATAAAACACAGCTGGTTCCTTATTATGCTTGGAGCAATAGAGGGCAAGCAGAAATGACTGTATTCATGCCTATTGTTTGGTGAAAATGTTTAAGATAAAATGATAAAAAATAGCACCACCACTGTTCATAAAATATATTGCATTATTTCTTTAATTTTCATATTTGTTGCATGTGCTCCAGAAAATCAACTAAATGCTGAGGCAATAAAAAAATTTGAAAAACTTGAGAGTTTAATGGATGAAGCAAAATCAAAATCCATTGATGTAACAAGAGAAGAAACAACACTGTGGTTTTCTAAAGAGTTTCTGAAATTTGCTGATTGGGATGAAGCCCATTTTGAAGATATTGAAAAACTTTTCGGTTACTATAAACCTTTTGAAAGTGAAAAGACAAAATACGCTCAACAACTTCCAGATTTTGAGCGTAGAAAAGTTATCGAGATCTTAAATAAAGGGATAACGAATCTTGAAAAGGAACTTAATGGTACCTTAAAAAGAAGAGCTGTTTCTAAAGTTAATTGGCAAAATATTAATGTAGAAGAGGATATGTATGTTAGTGATAACAAACCCGTTTTTTTGTACGATTATTTTTCTAAAACTGTGGGGCAACCTTTAACTAATACAAGTGTTTATAACGATCATTTAGGTGCTATATATCACGGTGGGAGCACACTTTACGAGGTCAATGAAGATCGAGCTATTAATCCTTTTATCTTAAATGAAGATGGTAGTTTCGATGAAGAAAAACTGAAATTAATTACAGACATTCCAGATACTAATGTTGGATTTATGATTCTTTGGAATATGGGTATGCCAGATTGGGCACATAAAAAAGACCCTGAGCTTGCAGATGGACGTTCCCTTTTTACGGGTTTTGATATTGACAATCCAACCGCAAGACAAGTTTGGAGCGATGTAATACAAAAAGCAGGTACATTGACCAAAGGCAAAAAAGTGACTCAAATGGGATATGTATTGTCCAATGAAGCGCATTGGTTTTCTGAAAAAAACCATTGGACAGGTCGTTTTAATGAAATGACAAAATTATCTTCTTATACACTTAATAATTTTAGAGGGTGGTTAGCTGCTAAATATGATGGAAAAATCAATGATTTAAATAAAAACTGGGATTCTTCATTCGAAAATTTTAAAACTGTAGAAATTGAAATTCCTATAGACAGTATTAAAAGAGGAACTCCAATGTGGTACGACTGGTGTAGATATAATATGGATAGAAGTATAGATTGGTTTACTTTTCTTCAAACTCAATTAAGAATTACAAATCCAGAAGCAGATACTAGTATCAAAATAATGCCAAATATGTTTACAGAAAATGCACGTTCACACGGTATAGATATGGAGGCATTAACTGAATTAACATCTATGATTGGTGATGATGCCAAAATAAGAGAACACGATATTAGAAAACAGGAACCAGAAGAATGGGAAGATCGTTATGCATATTTCTGGGAAGAAATGAGTGTTGCTTATGATTTTATGGAGTCTGTTTCACCAAATAAAATTCATTTCAATTCAGAATCTCATTATCTATCGGCATCAAATTGGCGAAAATTAGGTATTTCGGCAGATTATGTGAGAAGCACAACATGGTTGTCAACTTTACAAGGAATGGATGGGCAACTAGCGTGGTTTTGGGCAAGAGATCCTGATGGCTCTCCAGAAGATAGATTAGAAGGTGAATTGGATTTTTTCGATCCTGCTTTGGCAGGTTCTTTTGCGGGTTCTGTAAATATGCAACCGCATGTAGCAAATGAATATACTCAGGTAATGATGGATTTAAATTCATTCTCAGAAGAAATATTTGCTTTTAGAAAACAAAGAAGACCTGTACGTTTATTTTATTCAGAAACATCTGCTATCAATAAAAAGTTACACATGACTCAGCAATTTCCTATGTACGAAGCTCTTTATTTCGAAGGTTTTCCAATGGGTTATGCCACTGAAAATATTATTAAAAAACAAGATAATAATAATTGGGATGTAATTTTGGTTTATAAAACAGAATACGTAACAGATAATGAATTCAATACCCTTCAAAGTTACCTTGATCAAGGAGGAACAGTAATAATGGATAGTAATGAAAGTCTGTCAAAAAATGAATATAGTCAAGATAGGAATTTAAGTCTTAACGCAAGTAACGGCAACCTTATTTTACTTGATATAGACTCTACTCCAGATGTAATTAAAAATAAAGTCTTAGACGAAATTTTAGATAGTAAACCAGAAGTAATTTTAACTGAATCAAATGGCAGTGAACATAAAGGCTGTACTTGGAGGGTTGTTAAAAACTCTAAAGGTGGTTATTTAATGAATATTCTTAACATTGGGAAAAACTCAGCAGACCTCAAAATTGCTATGAAAAATGGAGAAACAATAAATGCTACGGATATGTTAACAGGTCAAAAACTAGGTTCTAATTTTACGTTGAAATCTAATGGAATTTTACTTATTGAAATTAAATAAATTTAAACTATAAAGCAGACCGGTTTATTCAAGAATTATAACCATGAGAACACTATTTTCTAAAAAAACATTTAAATATTTAGTACTATTTGTTCTAATCTACAGTTGTTCCGAGCCTAAAGAAAAGAAGCCTAATGTTTTGTTTATATTAATGGACGATCTGGGTTACGGACAATTTGGTATTAATAACGACACAATTACGACAGAAGATTTTGATCCTTATTTTGTTCATTTAGTAGACAGCTTACAAGGGTATTCCTTAGATAAATCACTAGAATTCTCAAAAACAGCAATTCCAGAGCTGTCCACTCTGGCAAATGAGGGTGTGATTTTTACTAATGCACATACTTCTAGCAATCTTTGCGCTCCATCCCGTATTGGTATAATGACTGGTACCAATCAAAATAGATATGGCATGTATACTATAGAAGACATTGATAATGGAGGGTTTATACCAGGAACACTTCTGCCAGAAATATTACAAAAGAATGGTTATAGAACCGCTCATATTGGGAAATGGCATATAGGAAAAAGAAATGAAGAAATTTTAAATAGTATTCTTCGAAAAAATGGTTTAGAGGAAAATATGAATCATTATCTTTTAGAAGAGGAGCAGCCAGAAGTATATGACCAAATGGTTGAAAGTGGTTATATGGGCTCTGTCGTAGACGAACAAAATCCTATAAACAACGGTTTTGACTATTATTTTGGTTATAATTATTGGGCCAGTCAATACTATAATTCTAATCTTGTTTGGGAAAATTTTGAACATGCTGAAAAACAGAAAGGTTATAATACAGATGTTTTTACGGACAAAGCATTGACCTTTATTAAAGAGTCTATTGAAAGCGACAAACCCTTCTATGTGGATTTGCATTATCATGCTGTTCACGATTCTATAGAACCTAAAGCTCCTGATAAGTATTATAATAAGTTTAATTCCGATTCATATACACTGAATAATTTTTACGCACATATAAATGCTGTAGATACGAATGTAAAACGAATTGTAGATTATCTGAAGTCCAAAAATGAACTTGATAATACGATTATTATTTTTACTTCAGATAATGGAGCTATGGCAGGCGGTTCTTATGATGGTTTCAAATCGGGATCCCCACTTCCTGGTAATACGCCTTTCTCAGGAACAAAAGGCAACTATTATCAAGGAGGTTTTAAGGTCCCAATGTTTATGTATTGGCCTAAAGGGATATCCAAGTCAAAGCGTTCAGAACAATTAGTTTCTGCAATGGATATATTGCCCACAGCTATTGATGCGGCTGGCTTACAATTGCCTGATAATATAGATGGTAAAAGCCTTCTACCTCTTCTAAAGGGAAAACAAGAAGAACCAATTCGTGATCATTTAATTTGGGCTGGTATACATTCTACTAGATGGGGATATTTAATAACTAAATCTACCATGAATCATAAAACAGAGCAAGAATTTGCTCCTCCGGCCTGGGTAATAATTAAAGGTGATTATTTGCTACGCTATACTGGTAAATTAGAAAAAGGAATTTATTATGATTATATGGATGGGCGTGGAGCTCTTGTGGAACTGTATAACATAAAAAATGATCCGGCTGAAACAAAAAACATTGCGAAACAATTTCCTGATATCGTTAAAATGATGGCTAAGGAATATTTTAATGAATCTTCGGATTTCCCTTCTCCAATAGGTTGGGATAAATCGAACTGGGAACAATTGCGTGATAGTACGCTTTTTCAATAAATGAATTCAGTTTAATCCAATACGATTTTCAATTAGAGGAAAAGTTCTAAAAATGATTTTACTTTTAAATAAGGTAAAATAGTAATAGTAAAAGATAGTATGACTCAATTAAAATTAATGATTTTTTTGGTAATTGTATGATCTTAAACACACCTTTTATTACATATTAATTATGAAATATTTTTTATTAAAAAAGTACGAACGTAACTTAAAAATGTCTGCTTGTGCTATGCTTATCACAGTGGCATCTGTTATTGGACAAACAAATCAAACCACTAAGTTTACCGAAGTTTATAACGATTTCCCAAGACAGGAAAAGAATTTGAGAAAATGGGACGCTCCAGTAGTGGCCGATTTAGATCAAGATGGCTTTTTAGATTTACTTATTAACGATCACGGATATGCTGTTCAAGTGTGTTGGAATAATAATGGAAAATTTGCAAAACCTCATGATATTATTATGGGTGATTTACACGGTATTTCTGTTGGAGATTTCGATAAAGATGGCAACCTAGAAGTTGTTATGTCTAGAGGTGGAGGTTCTGGAGGAAATGCTAGAAATTCTAAAATGTATCGCGTTACAAAAGACAGAGAATTTGTTCCGTTACCTGATTTTAAGACCCCTTTAGCATTAATGCGCGGTCGTACGGTTAAGTTTGTAGATGTGAATAATGATGGCGATTTAGATCTTTTAAATTTTGCGTTTCCAGATGAAACTAAAAAAGGACAGAGTGAAAATTATGTCTATGAAAATAATGGCAATGGAGAGCTTGTTTTAAATTCAATGTTGCCACTAAGTAAAGTGAATGGCCAAAAAGTATTAGTAACCGATTTTAATGACGATAATATTTCAGATATCATTATGTATGGTTATGGTAATGTAATTGTTTACCAAGGAGGAGAAGGGTTTACTTTTGAAGATGTAACCAAAAAGGTACTACCAGCTGAAATTGATGAAGTGACTTCTGTGGTAGAATTAGATTTTGATAACGATGGAGATTTTGATTTGTTTTTTACTAGAGGATTAGAATTTGAAAAAGGAGAAACGTATTTCGATCAAGATACCAATACATTCGGATTCTTTACAAAACGTGGGGAATTTCAGTTTGAAGATTTAGAGGTTGGAGATGTTTTAAATATGGAAAATTTCCAATCGCAATGGCCAAATAACGATACCTATTATATTGGAGAATCATCTTACGATTATGAATTTCCTGCAGAAACCCATTCAGGTAAAGACATTAAACTGGTTGTTAGTGATGCCTTAGGTTTTCCTGATCATGCAAATTATAAAGAAAAAAAAGGATGGTATATTGGTTATGTGGGAAATAATAAATGGCGTATCGCTGGTTTCCTATTTGCACCTTCAACAGGAATTGTTCATGGTGTAAAGGATTATCCTAAATACAATCATCCAGAAGGTTTAGATGATATTTTATTAGAAAATACAGGTAGTTCCTTTAAAGATGTAACAGCTAAAGCCAATTTAAAAGATCTAGAACATACGGTAGAAGCATCGGTTGCAGATTTTGATAATAATGGTTTTCAAGATATTTTGGTGATCAATAGGGGAGATTTGATTCATGAAAATACATCGACTTTGTATTTAAATAATGGCGATTCTACTTTCGAAAAATCACTAAAACATAATATTGTAACGCCTGAATTAGGAGCTATCGGAATGGCTACAGAAACTTTCGATTATAATAATGATGGAAAAGTAGACGTTGTGATTGGTAATGAACGGGGGAAATGGCATTTGTTTAAAAATGAAGGTTTAAAAACAGATACAAATAAATTTATAACCGTAGAAGTTAGGAATTCTAAAAAAGGAAACGTGAGTCCGTTAGGCGCTTTAGTTACTGTAAAGTCTTGTAATAATTCGCAAATACAACGTGTTGGAGAAACTGGGGCGGCTTATTCTTTAAGTCATAATAATTATGCCCATTTTGGTTTAGGTACGTGTAAAAAACCTGTAAAAGTAAAGGTCGTTTGGAGTAATGGTGAAACCCTTGAAAAGACGGTAAAGACAACTAATGATACTGTTATTCTAGGAGTAGGGAAATAACATTTCATATATTTATTGCATCAGGAACCCGTGTTTTAATTAATACGGGTTCTTTTTTGTTTTATAGCGAGGTTGTAATACTATATTCAGTTATAACAAAAGTGAAGGCTATTTATCAGATTCAAATGCATACAGAAGTGGTTCTTTTAATGCTATTATAAATGTTTTAAATAGCTGTTTAAAACGCATTTTTATGTTATTTATGCATATTGATGATGAAATAGAATTGTCCTTGATTTGACTACTATTAGTAGTTCAGTCTATATTCTTTAAAGCATTTTGTTTTAGCGATTAAAGACTATCAGGTGCTAGGAGCGCACAAAAATACAATTGTAAATTATATCTATTTCAGGTGTCTACTGCGTTGGAATATTTATCTTAGTTTGGACGATGGTAATGCGTCAAATTTTAGAATAGAAACATGACATAGATTGCGTTTTAGTTCCGTAAATAAGCCTGTGTATTTGAAGGCTATAAGGGATGATTTATATGCAAAAAGGGACTCGAAAGTCCCTTGAATTATTGTTTTAAATGATTAAATATCTATACTTAAATTTAAGATTTAGGATATTCCTTATTGAAAGTAGCTGTTAAACTCTTAACTAATTCAGGGTTTTGGGCTGCGATATTTACGGTTTCATCAGGATCATTATTATGGTCGTACAATTCAACAAATAAAGGCGTTTCATCAGGATATCTTCTATCCTTCCAAATTACGATGCGGTAATCGTCGGTACGCATAGCATAGCCCATAACAAACTCTTCAAAGGTTTCTCTGTCCCATTTATCTCCCATTTGGGCTTCAATATTTGCTTCAATTTCTATGATTAAAGGTTGAAAAAACGAATTTCTAAAAGGCGGTGTAAATGGTCTAGCTGCCCATTCGCGCATCGCAGGAGTAGGGAATAAACTAAAGGCTGGTTTTTTAGAATTCAAAGTTGGTTTTTTTAGAATGGGTACGATACTATTTCCTTCTAAATGGTCTGGTTGCTCTGTTCCTGTTAATTCACATAGAGTAGGGAATATATCTAATAATTCCACTAATGCATCGGATTGTGAGCCAGCAAATTTATCTGTTATACCAGGTGCAGAAATAATAAAAGGTACTCGAGTAGCGATTTCATAATTTGTTGCTTTACCCCAATAACCCATTTCACCTAAATTAAATCCGTGGTCTGACCAAAATACAATAATGGTATTATCATATTCTCCAGATTCTTTCAAAGCTTCTATCATTTTTCCAACTTGCGCATCAATGTAACTTATACAAGCATAATAGCCATGAATTAAATGACGCTGTAATTCTGGAGAAAAATCACCGGTTTTTGGCATATCTGCTCCTACACGAATTTCTAAAGATTGTGATAAACCCATAGACGCACCATTTTTTGGAGGGTTAATTTGTGTAGCGATAGGAATGGCATTTTCATCATACATATCCCAATATTTTTTTGGAGCAATAAAATCCAAGTGTGGTTTTTTAAACCCCAAAGCTAAAAACCAGGGTTTATCCGTTTTAACTAATTCGTCTAAAGTAGCAATCGCAGTAAGCGTGTTAAGACCATCATCGTAGGTATCGTCAGGGACATCTGCCATTTCTGTGTCAGGACCTTTTGCTAACCAATTTTCACGGATCATTTTTTCTCCGTATTTATTTTCTAAATCAATTTTGTTTTTCAAATACATATATTGATTCTCTACCAAAGCATAACCCCCTTCAGTTTTTGGAGCATCAGGGCTACGTTTCGCTAAAGTCGGTTTACGACTCCACGACATGGCATCATCTGTGTATTCTCCATGAAAGACTTTTCCGGTGTAAACAGTTTCGTATCCGTTGTCTTTAAAATGCTGCGGAATCGTAACGATATCTGGACGATTGGCTCGGAAATCCTGAAATAAATCGATAACATTGATGGTTTCTGGTCGTGCTCCCGTCATGATACTTGCACGTGAAGGACCGCAAATAGCTTGCTGGCAATAAGCCCGATTAAATTGAACCCCAACTTCTGCTAAGGCATCAATATTAGGCGATTTAACGATTTTAGAACCATAAGATCCGAGTTCTGCACGTAAATCATCAACAGCTATAAAAAGCACATTGGGTTGTTTTTTCTGTTGTGCAAATAGATTTGAAGATAATATAATTGTAAAAACAACGAGTGTTATAATGTTTGTGTGTTTCATTGATAAAGAGATTATAATAGACTTCAAAATAGCACATTTTTTATTTGTAAACCTTCTTAATACTTACCCTTTAATACTTGTATTTTACCAAGGTTTACACTGAATTAATTTAACCATGTTGTTGCTTACATATATAAGTGCGCTATCAACTTCATTTTTAGTGGTGCATATGGTATTAATGAAATTGGATGAAGATGCTTTAGTTTTAGAATAAAATTATCAAACAAAGGATAACAAAGTGTTACACCTTGATTACACCTGATATGCTAAAAGCCCTTATTTACAAGGTTGTACTACATATTGTATTGGTAAGTAATAATGATTCTTAAATGTCTTTATTTGTTTATATTTAGCTAATAATCAGTTATTTGTGTGAATAGGTGATTTTTCAACTTTTCTTATTCAAGCTTTTATTTTCTATATTTTTACACCTTTTTTCTTTAAGCTTATAAGAGGTGTAATTTTTTACACATAATTGATAGTAATTTGGCCAAAATGGCAATTAACGACACTTAATGCGGCCATATTCACAAAACAAATGAGTGTCCGCCATGGTAATCCTTCATTTCTTATGATGGAAGAAGCGCCGACTATTCGATTATTAAATATGCATCGGATTCCGGCAACATCAAGGAGTTATAAAATTGCCACAGATTATGTGATGCAGGATAAAATTCAGAATGATATTATGTATGGGGATAAAGCGAGTCGTGCTATTCTAAGTAATTTATCCTATCAGTTTTTCGGGAAAGTAAATGATCCCGATACCGCTAAATATTACGAACGCTTTTTTGAAATAGTAAAACAGGAAACAACGAGTATTAACCGTGGTCATAATCTCGATTTCGATACGAGAGTAACAACTGGAGAACGCGAAGTGGGAAAATTACGAATTGGTTAATTGGAGAAGTCAGCAGAAGTCATTGTACTTACAGGAAACGAGCAGAGGCAATATCTCAGATGGTCTCACAAATAGGGAAGGGCTGAACGTAATTCTCTTCAAAATTCGCATAGGAGCACTAGTTGTAGCCTCTGCTTAAATTAGAAGATAGTACCAAGAGTGCAAAGCACTTTGGTTTGATGATTTACGAACCGCCGTATACGAGACCCGTATGTACGGTGGTGTGAGAGGCGCACTCTGGCTGTTTTAGCAAGAGCCGTCTACTCGACTGTAAACAGTACTTTATTCATTTATCACTTCTTTCCATTTGTCAGATTCCGCAAACTCTTTTACAATTCGGTTTCTTTCAGTTAGTAATTCAGTCATATGTTTTTTGAGAAAGAGTTTGTCAGCTAACTTTCCTAAAATTCCAAATGGTGATTTATAATCAAAAAAGTCAGTCATCAAAGTTCCGCCATTTGATTCCGCAAAATGATGTTCGTGTTTAAATTCCGAAAACGTTCCTTTAACCATTTCGTCCGCAAAGTAATTCGGTCTGTCAAATTCCGTTATTTTGGAAGTCAGTTTTTGATAGATTCCGAAATGTTTTGCTCGCCAAGTTACGCTTTCATTCATTCCAATTAATCCGCTTGTTATTCCAGCGATTGCTTCTTCATTAGTTTGTTCGGTCGATATTTTATGCAAATCAATACTTCTCGACAAGTCAAAAACGATATTTCTATCAGCCTTTATTACAGTTTGAAGTTCAATTCTCGGCATTTTTCGGGTATTGTTTACAACGTCTAGGCATCGAGTAGGCAAAGGGATTTTCACCCTAAGCCTCTCACAGAACCGTGCTTGAAAGTCTCCCCTCACACGGCTCTTGTTGCACAAATCTAAGCAATAATGTTGATTTGTGAAAAGCTCCAATG